>JARFRN010000230.1 GCA_029287195.1 Acidimicrobiia bacterium
CACAGGTTGTAGCGGCCCTCGACACACTTCTGGCAGAAGCCGCAGGCATCATGCGACGTGCCACAAACACGGTCCCCGGCAGCCCATCCGAGAGCCTCCGCCTCCGGGCTGACCTCCATCAACTCGCCGGCCCACTCATGACCGGGAGTGAACGGGAAACTCGGTGGCCAGAAGCCGGGGTAGTGACCGGCAATGAGGTGGGCGTCGGTGCCGCAGATCGAGACCGCCCGAACCCTTGCGACGACTTCGCCGGGCCCTGCGCTCGGCATCGCAACATCTTCGACCGCAAACACATTCGGCTCGGTGAGCACCAGAGCTTTCATCGACTCTCCTGTTCGGTTGGTGGTGCCCCGGCTCACAGTGTTTATCGCATCGAGACGGGGCACTAGATGACGGCAAGCGGATCAACCATTGATCCGGTGGCGCCCTTGATCTTGAGCGGGAGCATCACGAAGAGGAATTCGTAGACCTTGTCGCGAGCGATGTCCTCGAGATAGATGCTCTCCAGCAGGTAGATGCCGTTCTCTATCAGTAGCTTGGTGTGAACCGGCTGCGGATTGGCGGGTGAGCCTCGATCCGGCGTAGGCATGACCTCGTAGGTCTCGGTGTCGGTGCCGGTGGCAATGACTCCGCTCTCCAAGAGCCACTCAGCCGCAGACAGATCGGGCCCGGCGGTCAGGTGCTCGTTCATCTTCTGAGCATCAGGCCAGTACTTGAGATAGCCGGTGCGAATCAGTACAACGTCCCAGGGCCGGATCTCTACACCTTGCGCTTCGGCAATGGACTTCAATTCATCAGCACCCACCGGCTCGTGTGCCGGCAGCGCATCGATCCCGCGGTAGGAAGGCGGATCCAGCAGCACACCTCTGGTGAAGAACGCCGGCAGCTTGGCTGCATCGCCGAAGTTGGGACCGTGGTCTGTCAAATGGTCCTCGGTATTGCCACCGCCGTACCAATGGTTGTCCTCACCAATGGTCATATGTGCCAGACCATCGATGTGGGCGCCGGAGTGGGAGCACGCCATCAGGTACTCGGCCATATACCCGAGATTGACCTCGTTGGGGGGTCCCCACGGCTCGACATTCCCGGCGATGATCCCCGGAGGTGTTCTGTAGTTGACCACCTGGAACGGCGGATGGCCCGGGAACAGAGGCATCCCGGGAAACCGGGGCACCGAAAGCGAGTAGCTCTTTCCCGTCTTGACGAATTGGGCCGCCTCCACGACCTTCGCCGCCGGCATGTCCCTGACTGGTCCGACTTCCTTCTCAGGATCCATCTTTCGCCTCCTGCAGTGCTTCCCAAACTCGCTGTGGTGTCAAGGGCAGGTCACGTATCAGGACTCCCGTCGCCTCGCGTACAGCCGCTGCGACCGCCGGTGCCGTGACCAGCAAGCTGCCCTCCGAGACACCCTTGATGCCATACGGGCCCGGCCCATCGGCGTTCTCGATGCTCTCGCTATGCATCTCGAGAGGGAGATCCATGCTGGTGAGAATCCGATAATCGATCGCCCCTATGTTTCGGATGCGGCCCTCGTCATCGAAGATGTAGTGCTCCATCAGCGTGTGTCCGAGGCCCTGGATCGCAGCCCCGTCGTCCTGCGCAGTCACTTGCTGCGGATTGAGCGACCTGCCAACGTCCCCCACGGTGACGTGTTTGACCAGGGTGACGTGACCGGTCTCCATATCCACCTCGACCTCCGATGCGGTGCAGTTGAACTCGAAGAAGGCTGCGGTCCCACCAAGAGGATGGTTCGGGTCCTTCTGCTTGCGCATCTCACCGTTGCCGATGACTTCACCTCCGAGCGGCGCCAGGGCCTGCTGCATAGCGTCGACGATCGCGACATCGCGGTCGGGAAGTAGCAAATTCCCACTATCGATCTTGATAGCCGCCTCATCCACGCCGTAGAGCTCCGCTGCCATGGCTCGGACCTTGCCCTGGATGTCGAAACAGGCTCGCTGCACGGCCGTCCCCATCAACACGGACGACCTGCTCGCCGAGGTCTGCTGGTCGTAGGGGACAACCGCAGTGTCGCCCATGACCACCGAGATCTGCTCGACAGGCACTCCAAGCTCATCGGAGGCGATTTGGGCAAAGATGGTACGGGCGCCCTGGCCCATATCCGAAGTTCCGGCGTATACCATGGCGCTGCCGTCGTACAGCAAGCGCACGGTGGAATACGACAGGCCGGTGGTCGGGCCAGACTTGAGCCCGACCGCAATCCCGCGTCCTCGATTCGGCGGTAGTGGATCTCCCCACCCAATCCGCTTGGCGGCAGTGCGAACCGTCTGTTCCCAGTCGCCGTCCGCCTCCTCCATCGGGATGAATGCTTCCTTGTACCGTGCCAGGTTCAGCAAGCGGATCTCGAGCCGATCCATGCCGAGCTGCAGTGCCGCCTCATCGATCAGCGACTCACGGGCCCAGCCGATTTGCGGGATGCCAAACCCGCGGAACGCGGTGGATGGTGTCGTGTGCGAGACGATGGTTCGGCCGATGATCTTGACGGCGGGAATCCGATACGGGCCCGCGGCAGCGTAGCTCGACTTGGATACCACTCGGTCGGCAATATCGACATACGCTCCCACCAGGAAGTTGGTTTCCACGTCCATGAAGGTGAGTGCCCCTTCCGAGGTGAACCCGGCGCGGATTCGGATCTCCGCCGATGAGCGCCGGACCTGTTGGAACGTCTCGTCGAGAGTCAACACCAACCGCACCGGCCGCCCGGCACGAAGCGCCATGAACGCGACCAGAGGCTCGAACTTCGGGATCTGCTTGCCGCCGAATCCCCCGCCGGGATCGGGTGCGTGCACCCGAACCTTGGAGAGTGGCAGTTGGAGCATCTTTGCCATGATCTTCTGCAGCAGGTAGGGATGCTGGATCGTGCTCCATATCTCGATCCCGTCCCCGGTGGGAGCAGCCATGAATCCGTGGGGCTCAATTGCGAAATGAGTGACCATGGGGAACTGGAAATTGTCCTCGACAACTAGGTCCGACTCCTGGGCTTCGATATCACCCCACCCGAAGCGCTTTTCATCGATGACGTTGGTTTGGGCGAACGGGCTATCGCCGCGCAGGCTGGGATCCTGAACGAGAACGGCATCAGGAGCAAGCGCATCGGTGACATTGAAGATGCCGCCCTCCAGCTTCTCGTAGTCGACCTTGACGCGGCGCGCTCCCTCCTCGGCCGCATCCTTGGTCTCGGCTGCTACGGCGGCGACAGGTTCGCCGTGGTACTTCGTCTCGCCGTCGGCGATAACGGGCCGATCCTGGAACTGGGGCCCGAACCGTGGCATCGGATCGGGTAGATCAGCTGCCGTCATAACGAAAGCCACGCCGGGAAGACTCTCCGCCTCGCTCACATCGATCGAGTTGATCCTGGCGCGAGCCACATCCAGCGTGACCAGCTTGACATGCAGCATGTCGGGGAGCTTGATGTCGGCCAGGTACTCCTGATGCCCGGTAACACGGCCATAGCCGCCGCCGCGCCGGGGCGAACTGCCGACTGATTGCGCACTCATCGTGGCACCCCTTTGGCCGCAGCCAGCACCGCCTTTGTGATCTGCTCATACCCCGCACACCGGCACAAGTTCCCGGCCAGACCCTCCTGGACCTCTTCCACCGAGGGATCCGGGTTCTCTGCTAGCAACGCCGTGGCCGACATCAGCTGCCCTGGTATGCAGAAGCCACACTGCGCTGCGCTCTCGTCTAGAAAAGCTGCCTGCAATGCGCTCAATTCCCCATCGAGCTCTAGCCCCTCGACGGTGGTTACCTCTTTGCCGTCGATCTCAACCGCCAACATGAGACAGGAGTTCATCGGCCTGCCGTCCACAATCACCGTGCAGGCTCCACACTCCCCGACAACACAGCACTCCTTGGTGCCGGTCAAATCGATGTCGTCTCGCAAGACATCGAGCAACGTGTGGTTGACAGCCACGTCGATGGTCCGCTTGCGTCCGTTGATCGTCGTTCTAATCGTGAGTGTCTCGTTCATCCGACCAGTTCCTTCGTCAAGCGTCCCAGCGCCGTCTCGAGCGCTCGCGCGCCAAGGACGCGAAGCATTGCCAGGCGGTAGTCGGGACTAGCTCGCAACGACTTGAGCGACGGGCTGGCCAGCTCGAACATCTTGTCGAGCGGCTCCACCTTGTCCTCGATGCGGATGCCGGGATCGCCCAGCAAGCCGCTTTCGTCCTCCACCAGGAAAGCTCTGGGCCCAACGCTGCCAAATGCGATGCGAGCCGCCCCTGCCGCGTCCACACCGGCGCAAAGGGTAATCGAGGCCAGGTCCGTCCCGCGACGCCGGGTCAATCGGGTATAGGCGGCGCCGTAGGGGCGATCCGGAATCGGCAGCTCAATCGCGGTCACCAACTCACCGCGCTGCAAATCCGTCTTGCCCGGGCCAACAATGAAGTCGTTCACCGCAACCCGTCGGGTGCCGGCCGGACCGGCAACCACTACCACCGCGTCGTACACCAATAGCGGCGGTGCCGTGTCGGCCGCCGGCGAGCCGTTGCAGATATTGCCCGCCATCGTGGCTCGCGCCCGGATCTGCACCGAGCCCACAACAACTGCAGCTTCGACCAGAGCGGGAAGGTGATGCTGGACGCGCTCATCCTCAGCGATGTCGGTCATGACGGTGCCGGCGCTGATGGACAGGAAGCCTTTCCGCTGGGTGATGGCAGGTGCCAGCTCCGGGATGTGCTTCAGGTCGATCACCAGCTTTGGTTCTACCCAGTGGTTGCGCAGCTCGATAACTAGATCAGTGCCGCCGGCGAGGAGCCGGGCATCCGGCCCGTGCTCCTCGAGTAGGGCAACCGCCTCGGCAACCGTTGCGGGCCTGGCGTACTGGAACGGGTTCATCGAATCGACCTCTCAGAGAACCTTATCTACCTCGTCGAGCAGCACCTGAGGGGTTGCGGCCCGGATGAAGAAGAACGGACGCGGTGCGACGAACCTGCCGACAAACTCGGCGCGCTTGGCGCGCAGCTCTTCGGTGTCCACGATCGGCATAGCGTGACCCGGGGCGAGCAATTCATTGAGCAGGAAGTAGTTCTGCAGGCTGTGAAGGGTCTGGAAGCTGGCCTCGAACAGCCCCATCTCGACCGTGCTGGCATCGAAGTTGCCATCGATTGCGGGCACGATCACGATGTCAACGTTGGTGGGGCCATCGAAGTCATCCCAGCTCGGCATAGTTCCGAAGAACTTCTCGACGCCCTTGTTGGGGGCGGCCTTGTCGGCGCGTTCGGTTCCCTTGGCGCGCTTCTTCAGGAATACGTCTTCGGAACCCATGACGGCAACCCCGTCCTCGTTGATGACCGTCGTCTCCGTGGCAACCAAGAGCCCACCACGGCGACACGCTTCGATTTGCCCCATGCTCTTGCCGTGATTCGACTCGCCTCCGAGGAAGAGCAGGGTCTTGCCCCTGTAGTTGACAGCCGCCGAGTGGAACGGATGCAGCCCCTCCGCCTCCATCTTCAACGCAAGCATGGTCACCACGACCTTCTGCAGCGGCCCGGGGTCCCACGGACCAGTGAAGGTCATCTGCTTGCCATCGTAGGAGATCGTCTTGTCGCCCTCCTGGTTCCACACGATGTCGGGTTCTGCCAGCGTGACCCCATCCTCGATATTGACCGCGGCGAGCCGGTAATTGAGGAAGTTCATATCCTCGAGGACGTAATCTACGGGGCCGGGTCCGTAGACATCCACGCGCAGCCTGGCACTTCCACCGGACATCTCTTGTGAGAGTTGCAACATTCTTTTCTCCCTTTCGTCGCTGCCGAGGCAGCCGCTGTTTCTTGCCCCGTCGATCGCCCGAGTCACGATCCGATCGATCGCTGGTGTCGCTCTTCAAAGCTCGGCGGGTATTGCTCCCTCCGTCTCACCAAATTTGTCCTCGTCCATCGCCAGCACCAGCTCCTCTGCTTCCCTGGCGTGTATCCGCATTGTCTCTGCGGCTTCGTCCGGATCGCCCTTCTCCAAGGCTTTCAGGATGGCTAGATGCCTGTCACCAAGCCATACGAGATCGGTTCCCGGCACCATCGCAGTCACGTAGGTCCGGGCATAAGGCTCCAGCATCGACCAGGTCCGCAGCAGGGTCTGGTTGCCGGAGGCGCGAACGACCGTCCCGTGGAATGCAGTGTTGTTGAGAGCGTGGTTGTGGGCGTCGCCGGCTTCGGCAAGCTCGTGCATCTCATCGATCAGTGCACGTAGCTCCTCCAGCTCAGCACCTGTGATGCGGGTGGCCGCCTGGCGAGCTGCCAGCGCCTCCAGCTCGGCGCGCACTTCCATGGCTTCCACGAGGTCCGTCTTGCTCGGTTGCCGGACGCTGGCGCCACGATAAGGCTGCATCTCGACAACGCCGAGTGTGGTCAAGTCGCGGAGAGCCTCCCGCACGGGTGCTTGGCTAACGCCAAGCTCCCTGGCAACTCTGGTTTCAATGATCCGTGAGCCTGGAGCGAGTTCGCCTTCCAAGATCCACTGCAGGATGCGGTCCTTGACCTGCTCGCTCAGCACGTTGCGCGCAACCGGGTCTGGGCTGCGTGGTGATCTTGCGGTCATGATTCTCTCCAGCTTCGCGAAACAGCCAGGTCGGTTCGCAAAACTTCATCGCCGAGCATCTGCTTCACAGCGATCATCTGAACCTTCCTTTCCGGCTTCCTGATTGCTCTCATCCCCGTGTCGTGCTCTTGAACTGCGCGGTCATATCTGTGATAGCGGCCTCGACGGGAAGCCTCTCGATGCTCGATGCGCCGAAGAACCCGTGGGTACCGGTCGTATGTTTGAGGACGTGGGCAACGTCCTCGGGCTCTGCAATGGGTCCGCCGTGGAATAGCACCAGAATGTCGGCTTTGACGCTGCGGGCGGCATCGCCCAAGCGCTGGATCATTGCGATGGATTCGTCCATGCCAAGTGCGGTGGCTGCGCCGATCGAACCCGCGACCGTCAACCCAACGTGGATCACAATGACATCCGCTCCGGCGCCGGCCATTGCCTCGGCCTGCGAAACGTCGAATACGTATGGGGCGGTCAGCAGACCCTTCTCGGCGGCAGCGGCAATCATGTCGACTTCCAGGTCAAACCCCATCCCGGTCTCTTCGAGGTTCCGGCGGAACGTGCCGTCGATGAGACCTACGGTCGGAAAGTTCTGCACCCCGGCAAACCCGGTGGCGACAATGGTGTCGAGGTATTTGTCCATTGGCCGGAATGGATCGGTTCCGCAGACACCGGCCAGAACGGGCGTTGCCTTGACGACCGGAAGCACCTCAGCCGCCATATCGAGGACGATTGCGTTGGCGTCCCCGTATGGCATCATCCCGGCCAATGAGCCGCGTCCTGCCATGCGGTAACGACCCGAGTTGTAGATGATGATGAGGTCCGCCCCACCGGCCTCTGCAAACTTCGCCGAAATCCCGGTACCGGCGCCCGAACCGATGATGGTCTCACCGGCAGCCACAGTCCGTCGCAATCGAGTGAGGGCTTCTGTGCCGTTCATACAGCGTCACCCCTGCTCAGGTTGAGACCCGGCGCGGTGCGCAGGCATAGCTCTTCGAGCTTGTCGGCCATGGCCGAGGCGAAGTCAGGGTCGTTGATGTGAGTGTCCATCTCAACGAGGTCGACATGGGGATCGAGACCGGTACGGATCGATTCGAACAACGCCTCATCAGCTTCGGGGTCGTGGAATACACCTCCGGCTACGGCATACTCAGAGGTGCCCCGCAGCGGAACGAAGACACTCACCGAGCCTCGGGCCGCATTCAGCTTCCTGCAGAGGGTCCTCCCGAACTGCGCCGCCTCTTCTGCGTTGCTCCGGACCAGGGTGACCGAAGCGTTGTGCTGGTAGAGCAGCCGGTCGGCAAACTCGGCAGGCATAGCCGACGCCGGCGCAAACGTGATCTGATCGACGCCACCCAAGGAGACAACCTGCGGTAGCCCGAGCGATCCGGCTATCTCCAGTCTGTCGGGCCCTGCGCTAGTGGTTCCGCCTGCGATCTCGTCCATGAGCTCGGTCGTCGTTATGTCGAGGGCCGCAACGATATGGCCCTGCTTCATCAGGGCTTCCATGGCGCGACCCCCAGACCCGGTTGCGTGGAAGACAAGCACCTCGAAGCCGGCGTCCTCGAGGCGATGGCGTGCCACATCAACACATGCGGTAGTCGTCCCATACATCGTGGCCCCGACCAGCGGTCGGCCGCTTTGCGTCGACCGGAACGACTCGTAGGCACGAGCCATCCCGGAGATGGCACCCGCGGCGTTAGTCAGGATCCGTGCCGATAAGTCATTGATGCCTGCGATATCTACTACCGCGTACATCATGGTTATGTCTGAGGTATCGACGTAGGCGGATGTGTCCCCGGACGCCATCGTCGAAATGAGGAGCTTGGGAACACCGACCGGCAACTGCCGCATCGCCCGGCTAACCAGCGCCGATCCCCCGGATCCTCCCATGCCGATCAGCCCGTCGAGTCTGTCATCGCGATACAAGCGATCCACGATCGCGGCTGCACCTTCGGCCTGCGTGCTGACCGCGACCCCTCGATCGCCGCGGCTTTCCAGTCGCCCGATGTCGGCCCCGGCGGCCGCGGCAACGTCGGCGCGTGAGAAATCGACACGGAAATCAGGATCCGACCTCACACCGGCATCAATCGTCAGGACGGCGCAACCGAGGCGTTCGATACGATCGCGCAAGAAAGCGTACTCTGCCCCCTTGGTGTCAAACGTGCCGAGAAGAGCCACAGTGGCCATGGCTAATGGTCACCCCCGTTGGTAGGCGCGGAGGCAGGGCTGCTCGGGGATGATGAGATGTTGTACAGGTGTCGGATTTCGACCCGACTGGACACGGGCATCACGCAGGTGTCCGCTCCATCTCCCACTGTGGGCCCTTCTCTGTGGTCCGAGGAAATCGCCGCAGCTAGCGGTCTCAGCTCAAATCCTCTATCTTCGATAATCGATTACTGAAGGATACGGTTTTGAGAGCGGATTCGCAACCTAGAGAGCCCATGAATTGGCTGCTAGAACCGATTCAACCGACCATGGACACCGCAATCCCGGCCCGGCCGTCGCGATCGGCGCCAAGACCAGACGATACTTGCCCTAGCAGTCGCCCAGTAACGTGGAGGCACCCATGGACATACCCGTAGATATCCGCCTCGAGATGTACGACGGAATGGTGCGTGCTCGCTACTTCGAGCAGCGGGCCCACGACTTGTTCATGCAGGGCCTTGTCAAGGGCACGACGCACCTGGGACTAGGACAGGAGGCAGTTGCCGCCGGTTTCGCAGTCGCAATGCGCCCCGGCGACATGAGCTACTGCACATATCGGGGGCACAATCACACGCTGCTGCGCGGAGCCCCGATGGATGCCCTCATGGGTGAATTGATGGGTCGTTCCAATGGCATCTGCGAGGGCAAGGGCGGCTCGATGCACCTCACAGACATCAGCAAGGGCGCCATGGGCTCCTATGCGATAGTCGGAGCCCATCTACCGGTTGCTGCCGGTGCGGCATGGGCGGCTCAGCTGCGCGGTACGGACCAGGTATCGGTGTGCTTCTTCGGGGACGGAACCACGAACATCGGTGCCTTTCATGAGGCAGTCAACATTGCCGCCGTGTGGGACCTGCCGGTGATCTTTGTTTGCGAAAACAACCTCTACATGGAGTACACCGCAATCAGCGAAGTGATCGCGGTCGACCATCCGGCGGCTGATCGCGCGGCTGCCTACGGCCTCGAAGGGATCATCGTGGACGGCAACGATGCCGACGCCGTATACGAAGCTGCCGTAGCGGCATACGAGCGGGCACGCGCCGGAGACGGCCCATCGCTCATTGAAGCGCTCACCTATCGACACAAGGGACACTCGCGCGCCGACCCTGGGAAGTATCGACCCGATGAGGAAGTCGAGGAGTGGCTGAAGCGCGACCCGATTGACATCTACCGGGAACGCCTGCTTTCGCTGGGCGTGACCGAGGAGATCCTCAACGAGATCGAGGCCAAGGCGCTCGCCGAGGTCGACGCAGCTACCGAGGCCTCGAAGAACGCTCCCCCACCCGATACCGCAGTGCTTCTCACCGATGTCTGGGCCGACGGAGGTTCATCATGGCGGAACTGAGCTATCGCGATGCAGTGGCCCGCGGCCTGGCCCAGGAGATGGAGCGCGACGAGCGAGTAGTCCTGATCGGCGAAGACGTCGCCAAAGCCGGCGGTGTCTTCAAGACGACGGTTGGCCTCTATGAGAGATTTGGCCCTCGGCGGGTGCGCGACACCCCCATTTCGGAAGAAGCCATCACCGGCATGATCATGGGGGCCGCCATGAATGGCCTCCGCCCTGTGGGTGAACTGATGTTCAGCGATTTCTTGGCAACTTGTTGGGACATCGTCACCAACCAGATCGCCAAAACCCGGTACATGACTGGCGGCCAGGTCGAGCTACCGTTGGTCATTCGTACCGCCAACGGGGGTGGAGCCCGCTTTGGCGGTCAGCATTCCCAAAGCCTGGAGAATTGGGCGATGGCGGTGCCCGGACTCAAGGTTGTGGCCCCGGCGACCCCGGCGGACGTTATCGGTCTGATGGCCGCTGCGATACGGGACCCGGATCCGGTGATCGTGTTTGAGCACAAGGGGCTATTCGCCAACAAGGACGAGGTCCCTGACGGTGAGATCGTTGATACTCTCGGGACCGCTCGGGTGCTGCGAAGAGGCGACGACGTCACGATCGTCGCCTTGGCGGCAATGGTTCACACCGCCCTCGACGCCGCCAGGATCCTCGGCGGTCTCGGCATTTCGGCGGAAGTCATCGATCTGCGTTCACTTGTTCCCCTGGACACGACGACACTCCTCGACTCCGTTGCCAAGACCACCCGCCTTGCTACGGTCGAGGAGAACCCGCGTTTGGTGGGATGGGGTGCCGAGATTTCGTCGCTCGTCGCCGAAGAGGCCTTCTGGGATCTGGATGGACCCATCGTCCGCATTACCACTCCTCATATTCCATTACCGGCGGCCGGCGAGCTCGAGGACCTCGCCATTCCCTCGGTCGAGCAGGTAGTGGACGCAGTGAAGGCGATGTCCGGTTAGTGACGCTCATACGCGTCGATCCCGGGCCACGCGACGACACTGGTGGCCCGGGATCTATGCCACGGGGAGGGGTCCGTGGCGACCGGGCGGGGAGCCCGGTCAGTGCTGGCCGGCTAGGTCCGGGTGATCGTTCCTTCCCAGGTGCCTACCTTGTCGCCCTTCATGGACTCGTCGTCGAACCAGAAGCTGGTGACGGCCTTCGTCTCGGTGTAGAACAGCACGCCATCCCGTCCCATCACATGTAGGTCCCCGAAGAAGCTGTTCTTGTGCCCACTGAAGGGGAAGACCGAAATCGGAACGGGGATACCGACGTTGACTCCGACCATCCCCGCATCGATGCGGCGGGCAAACTCTCTTGCGTGGTGACCGCTCTGGGTGAAGATCGAGGCGCCGTTTGCGAAGTCGCTCGAGTTGATCAGCTCGACTCCCTCGTCAAAGCTCTTGACCCGCTTGACGTAGAGAACCGGCCCGAACACCTCCTGGTTGCCACAGCTCATCTCCGGCGTAACGAAGTCGAAGACCGTTGGCCCAACGAAGAAACCGTTCTCGAAACCCTCGACTTTGAAGTCGCGCCCGTCGAGGACGAGCTTGGCGCCCTCATCGATCGACTTGTCTATCCAATCGAGGACGAATTCCTTGTGGCCCTGATTGACGAGGGGGCCCATCTCTGTGTCTTCCTCGTATGCGGGGCCTACTTTGCGCTCCCGGGCTAGCTCGGCGATGGTTGCCACAAGCTCGTCCGCGATTTCCTCCTCGACCGCGATCACCGGAAGCGCCATGCAGCGCTCACCGGCGCAGCCAAACGCCGAGTTGATGACACGTTGCGCCGTCGCTCGGATGGGCGCATCCCGCAGAATGAGGGCATGATTCTTTGCTTCGGTGAGGGCCTGCACGCGCTTACCGTGGGCGGCCGCGGTCGAGTAGATGTGCATACCGACCTCGGTCGAGCCCACGAAGCTGACTCCTTGCACTTTGGGGTGGACCAACAGCCGCTCGGCCTCATGTCGCGAACAGGTAACGAGGTTGAAAACGCCCGGGGGTAGCCCTGCTTCTTCGAACAGCTCGGCAATGGCCATCGCCGTCTGCGGGACGAACGAAGCGGCCTTGAGCACGAAGGTATTGCCGGTGGTGATGGCCAAGGGGGTCATCCACCCCATCGGAATCATGGCGGGAAAATTCCAAGGCACGATTCCGGCGAATACACCGAGCGGCTCCCGGAACGTGACCGTGTCGTAGCCCTCGGAGACGTTCATCAGCGAGTCGCCCTGCATCGTTACCGGCACCGCACAGGCCAGCTCGACGACCTCGATAGCCTTGAGAACATCACCGCGCGCCTCGGTATAGGTCTTGCCCATCTCGGAGGCAAGCAGCTTGGATAGGTCGTGGAGACTGTCCTCGAGCAACATCTTCATCTTGAACATGACCTGAACCCGCTTGGTAATGGGGGTGTCCCGCCATGCGGGGAAGGCGGCAGCTGCGGCTTCGACGGCAGCATCGACCTCTTCGGCAGTGCAGCGGGGCGCCTCAGCCATCACCTCTCCGGTGCTGCTGTTGGTGAT
>JARFRN010000267.1 GCA_029287195.1 Acidimicrobiia bacterium
GCTTCCTGTTCGTCCCCGGATTCCGAAATAAGGCTCGCTCCGAAGCGCGGGCTCTGCTCGTTGAAGAGCCTGGCCGCGGTTGCCTGGTCCGGCACCACCGTGAGCGTGACCTCGGGGCTGTCCTCCCATTCCCATTCGTGCCCCAGCCGATGCTCGGCAATCGGCTCGGTGCGAGGCTCCAGGACGTTTCCTTCGGCACGGCTGATCTCAACCTTCTCGAACCACTCGGCCGGTATCAGATGCTCGGCATAACGAGTGACGTGCAGCTTGGAGACCGTCCCGAGCGCCCGGCCCGCCCGGTCGACCGCATCGAGGAATACAGGTACCAGCTCGTCGGCTCGCCCCTCGACGATGCAGCATGTGTTGAGGGTATTGCACACCTTGCGATCGAGCGAGTTCTCGACCGCAGCAGCGAACTTCTCGGGATCTGCTCCTTCCCCGGCAACGATCCAAGCACCACCCGTGCCGTGGAGGCTCACCGGGATACCGGCTTGTCGCGCAACCGCGCCGAGCTGCGCAACCGCAGACCCGGAGCCGCGGGCCACTGCCAGAGCGAGTCGTGAATCGCTGAATAGGGCCCATCCCGCGGCCCGGGACCGGCTATCCACCAGAGAAACCACTCCGGCCGGTAGCCCTGCCGCAGCAACTGCCGGATCGAGAGCGTGCTCGACAATGGCCCGTGCAGTTTCCAGTGCATCCGAGCCGATGCGGAACACGACGGCGTTGCCGCTGCGCAAGACGCCGGTGGCGTCGGCAAAAACGTTGGGGCGCCCCTCGAATATGAATCCAACCACGCCGAGACCTGCTCGCATCAGATCTACGGTCCATCCGTCGTGGTTGACGGTCTCCATCGGCGCGCTGCGCGTCGAAGGCGCCCTTTCCCAAATGCGCAGACCGGAAGTCATGTCGCGACGCATCTTCTCGGACAAGACGAGCCGCGTAGTCGACCGACCCCGGGCCTTCGCCCGGGCGACATCCTGTTCGTTGGCTTCGGCAATCTGAGCGAATACTGCGTCGTTGGCCAAGCGTCGACCAAACTCGTTGTAGAAGGCGGTTATCTGATCGTCGCTCACTGCACCTAGCTCACCAAAGGCACGGAAGGCAGCATCGAGTGCTGCAGTGGCGGTTCTGTGAGCATCGGCCGGTATATGAAGCAGGTCTCCGCTGGATTGCACCACTACCAGTTGATCCCCCGGCTCGAAAGCGGCCGCTAGTTCTTCACTCACATACGCGAGCTTGTCGCCGCCATAGGGAACCGGCATGCCCGCCTCGAGTTGTGTCAGTTGCTCAGCCATAGCCTGCACGGTAGCGGCTGACATCGGCAGACGACACCGGCGTGTACTGTGCTCGAATGGCCGACGAGCTCTATACGCATGGACACCATCAAGTGGTGGTCAACGCACACGCGACCCGCACCGTGGTCGATTCCGCACAGTTCCTTCTCCCCCGTCTGGAGTCGTCGCTCCGCCTACTCGACTTCGGGTGCGGACCGGGGTCGATCACGGCCGGTCTCGCCGGGCACGTTGCCACGGTTGTCGGTGTCGACAGCAGCCCCGAGGCAATCGGGATTGCGAGACGCGACGCAGCCGCGCCGAATGTCGAGTACTTAGTAGCGTCCGTCTACGACCTGCCGTTGCCCGACGACTCGTTCGACGTTGCATACGCCCATCAGGTCCTGCAACACCTGGGGGATCCCACAGCCGCTTTGTCCGAGGTCCGCCGGGTACTCGTACCGGGAGGTCTCGTAGCGGTGCGCGATGCTGATTTCGGATCGATGATCCACCATCCGCACTATCAGGAGCTGGACGTCTGGCTCGATATCTACCACCAGGTCGCCAGGGGAAACGGCGGTGAGCCGGATGCCGGCAGGAGGTTGGCCGGATGGGTACGTCGGGCGGGCTACGAAAACATCACCGCAACCTCCTCGTCATGGCACTACACGACTCCTGAGCAGCGGCTGTGGTGGGCCCGGCTCTGGGCTGATCGGATCCGGCTCCCCCGGTTCAGCAACCGGGCGGCAGACCTTGGCCTGGCCGATGCGATCGGGCCCATAGCTGCCGCATGGCTCCATTGGGCAGCCGAGCCTGATGGCTGGTTTGCGTTTGTCCACGGTGAGGTCATCGCTAGCAAGCCCGAAAGGGCTTGAGCCGGTGGCCCGGGGTCATTGCGACGCGTCGGCACCTTCCCCGACTAGGGCGATCGAGCATTCGGCGGTTCACGGCCACTGGTGGTGTATTGGTGTCCGAAGGGGCTGCTGAAGAGGAAATCGCCGCCGGCGATCGACGCGTATTGCCAGCCGTAGGTGTGTCGGATGACATGATGATGACGACACATTGGCCCGAGATCGGCGGTGCATGTGAAGCGTGCTTCACTCCACGGCTTGCGGTGATCGAGATCGCAGTCGACCGACGGCATGCGGCAACCCGGATGGATACAAGCGGGATGGAGAATCTCGGCCGTGCGTCGCTGTGAGGGGGCGGGTCTGCGCCGGGTGATACCCCCATCGATCGGCTGTTTGGTGTCCGGGTCATACAGCAGCCAACGCCGCCGGACATGTTCTTGGTGCTCGGCGACCTGCCGGGCAACGTCTGCGATGACCGGCCCGAAACCGTTCAACTCGGCCGATTCGTCGGATTGACCGGCCAGCGTTTCTGCGGTCACTCTCATGTCGAGATTGCCGAAGTCGGACCGGGTGATTCTGCCGCCTTTGTAGCGACGGCGCAGCAGATCGAGGTAGATGTCGACGCGGAGCTGATCCATCGTTCGGGCGTCACCGAAGTTCTTCAGCTTGATAGCTTCCCTGTGGATCCACCGCCCGATCGAGTTGGCGATGTGCGGCGGTACATCGTGACCCAGGATGTCGGCAGTACCTGAGTCGTTGGGTCGCACCTCGAAGCGCCGATCTTCGATTGACCGCTCGTAGCGGCGACGGGCCGCTTCCGGGTCGGCATCGATACACAACTCGGCGATACGATGCTGCAACTGACCAGTGGTCAGAAGAGCGGCATCGGGTAGCAACTGCTCGATGACAACGTGCGCAACGGCATCAGAGACGTGCAGAGTCGCATCTACGAGCACCCGGACTCGACGCAGATCGATCCGGCCACACAGCAGTGCTTCAAACACTGCCGGGCGGTACCGTAGCAGCTCCATCGAGAATCCGGTCTCCGACTCGGCGGCCTTGCGAGTCAGCCGAAGTGCGGCCCCGATCTCAGCCGCGGCACCATCGGCGGCGTCGCTGTGGTCGAAAGAACCCTCACTACACCCTTCCTGATAGCGCTCGGCAACCTTGTTGATCGTCCAGGCACGCCCGGCCTGATAATGCGACACCTGTCGATCCTGTGCCTGCAGCGCCCGGATCAGATCATGGTCCGAAAGATGATCCCAATCCAAAGAGGCCAATACCCCGGCCAACTCCGGGCCGGGCGAGATCAACTCCAGGTTCTCAGGAATGATTGCGTCGAACATATGTTCGACCGTATCAGGCGACTGAGCCGAGAACTAGGGGTTCGAATCGACTATCGGGAAGGGCCGACCGACACGCGAGCTACACCAAGACGACCAGATCGTCGCGATGGATGACCTCTCCGCCCACTTCCGACGTGTGGCGGCCGGCAACCTGCGCAAGCATGGACGAGCCAACCCGCACCAGCCCTTTGCCGACGAGATTGCGTTCGCTGTCGATCACCTCGACGGCGTCGCCGACCGAAAACATGCCGTCGACCGCAGTCACCCCAACGGCCAACAGAGAGCCACCCCGATCACGCAGCGCAGCAATCGCCCCGTCATCGATCGTCACATAGCCCCACGAGGGAAGTCCGAACGCAATCCAGAGCTTGCGAGCCGACAGGCGGTCATCCCGGGGGGCGATCCACGTACCAACCTCGACACCGGCGGCGGCCTCAACCGCCGCATCCTGATCGGATGCCGCAGCAATGACCGTCGGAACCCCCGACCACGCCGCCATCCGAGCCGCCGCGATCTTGGTCGCGACACCCCCGGATCCCATGGCTCCTGCCTTCCGGCTACGGTGCAAATCGTCCAGGATCTCGTCTGTGTCGCGCACTGCGGTAATGAGTTGTGCGTCTCCGTCGAGGCGCGGATCGTTGTCGTACAGGCCGGGGGTATCGGTCAGAATCACGAGTAGGGCGGCGTCGACCAGATGCGAAACAATGGCAGCCAGGCGATCGTTGTCCCCGAACTTGAGCTCATCAACCACAACGGTGTCGTTCTCGTTGACGATCGGAACAATCCCCAGACTCAGCATCCGGTCGAACGCCTCTCTCGCATGCAGGTACTGCTCACGTCCGATAACGACGTCACGAGTGATCAAGACCTGTCCTACCAGCCTTTGATAGTGGGCGAACTCACCGGCATAGCGTTCCACGAGTTTGCTCTGTCCAACTGCCGCAGCCACCTGCAGACTCGGTAGATCGGAGGGTCGCTGGTTCAGGCCCATCGTCGCCAACCCGGCGGCGACCGCCCCCGATGAAACCAGGACCGTCGGGTGACCTTGTTCCCACAGCGCCTCGACCTGACGCACTATGCTCATACGGCCGGCTTCGGTGATTCCCCCTTGCGGGTTGGCCAGGGTGGAAGAGCCTACCTTGACAACAACCGG
>JARFRN010000016.1 GCA_029287195.1 Acidimicrobiia bacterium
GCCTGGACCGGCGCCGCGGTGGCATGGGGGACCTCGATCATCACGGTGCAAGCGGCCACCGAACAATCCAATTCCACCGGGCTGGACCCGTTACCCGAACCCGAGCCCGAGGTGCAAGAAGTAGCACAAACCTTGGCCCCCGTACCGGCTTCGCCGGAGCAGGGTTTGGTGGTGATTCGTTACACACCGGTTCCGCCCCCACCACCCGAGGTGATTACCCGTACGGTCACGGTCGGTGCCGGCGGCGGCGGAGGCGGTGGGACGAATGCCATCTCCGGTGGGGGAGGCGGTCGCCCCACGATCAACGAAGTCGTGAGCTCCGGATCATGAACAGAGTCGAGTTTGGGGCGATGGGCACCCGGGTCACTGCAGTTGGTCAACGGGTCGAACGAGTTGCGCGGGTCTTTGCGGATGCTGAGGCCGTCTTCAGCCGTTTCGACACAAGCAGCGAGCTGAGCGCCCTCAACGCTGATTTGCGATACGAAGTCGAAGTGTCTCCGCAACTGGCTACATGTCTCCGCGCCGCCGCGGATCTGCGCAGGCGCACCGGCGGGCTGATCGATCCTGCGGTAGGAGGAACCCTCATCGATTGGGGGTATGACCGTACCTTCGCCGAAGTCGCCGACCGTAGCTGCGTGACCCCGGTGCGTCCCGTGGGCCGATGGTCGATCACCGGCAACGTGGTCCATCGTGCCCCCGGAACCAGATTGGACCTAGGCGGGATCGCCAAAGGTTGGACTGCCGATCAAGCTGTGGAGTCGGGTTTGGCAGACATGGTGTCGGCGGGTGGAGATGTAAGGTCGAACCTGGACGAGGCCTCCGCTGTGATCGAGGACCCGTGGGGGCACATCGCCGCTCGAGTAAGGCTCGGGCGGGGCGGGCTTGCCACCTCGTCTTCCACTCGCAGACGCTGGAAGGTCGGCGATGTGGACGCCAACCACATAATCGATCCCCGTCGGCTCGGGCCTGCCGTGTCGCCGATCTTCAGCGCTACCGCCACTGCGGCCACGGCGACGGCGGCAGAGGCCGGAGCCAAGGCTGTGTTGCTGCATGGAGAGCATGGCCTGGTGTGGGCAGAGAAACAGGAGTGGATCAACGCGGCCCTGGTCGTTTGGCACGACGGCAGCGTCTATGCAACCACCGGGTGGGAAATGGCGGCATGAGAGGAGCACCGAGATGAGTGTTGAGTGGATGGCGATTCGCGGCTCGGGGATCATTGCCTTCTTGTTGCTCGCCGGGTCGACGATCTGGGGCTTGCTGATTTCCACCAAAGTCCTCGGCCGGGCTGTCAAAGCCAAGGGCGTAACTTGGTTTCACGAGTCGCTTGGTATCGGATCTCTGGTCGCAACCGGGATCCACATGTACTTCCTCTTCAATCACGATTACATCGACTTCGGCTACCGCGCCATCTTCGTGCCCGGGGCCGCGGCCTGGCGGCCGTTGGCCGTGGCCCTAGGGGTGGTTGCGTTCTACATGATGCTTCTGATCACGGTCAGCTTCTATGTGAAGAGGTGGATCGGTCAGAGCGCCTGGCGAGCCATTCACATGACGTCGTTCGGAACCTTCATCGGAGCGGGGCTGCACGGTGTCTTCAGCGGTACCGATACTTCGCATCCGGTTGTTCTTGCCATGTACTTCGGGTCGCTGTCGGTAGTGGCTCTGTTGTTGGCGATCCGCATCGCCCAAGCGGCCGGCCCGACACCGGAACCGCGGCGGGCGCCTCGAGCTCGAGCGTCGGAAGCGGCCGACGCACCGGTCGGCACCTAGACCACGATCAGCGGGAAGGTGATTGCGACCCGGCCTCCACCGTCGGGATTCGAGGAGATCTCTAGCTTGCCCCCGGCAGCGCGTGCCGTATTGGTGGCGATGTCGAGTCCAAGACCTGTGCTGCCGGCGGCGCTTGATCCCCGGGCAGCCATATCTGCCGAGATTCCGGGTCCCTGGTCGTCGACGACCAGCAAAACGTCGTTTGGCCCGGTGGTGGCGACGGCGACGACGAAATCGACGCCCTCCTCCGTGTGGGCAAATACGTTTCCGATCAGGGCGTCGATCATCGCAGATACATCATCGGAACCAATGGCGATCCATGCCGGCGCGTCGTCTGAGATGTACTCGAGAGCGCGGCCCTGCTCTTCAGCGAGGGCACTCCAGAATTCGACCCGGTCGCGGGCAACGACTGTCAGGTTGCAGGCGTTGGAGGCATCTGTATGAGCCGGGCGCCGCGCTTCACGAATCACAAAATCGACGGTCCGATCCAAGTCGTCGAGATCGTCGAGGACACGATCCTTGCCGACCCCCGGGGGGAGCGCTTCGGCATCGAGTCGGAGTGCCGTCAAGGGTGTGCGTAGCCGGTGTGATAGGTCTGCGGCGGCTTCCCGCTCGAGCTTGAGGAGTCGTACGATGCGGTCGGCGAGATCGTTGAGTTCGATCGCAACCTCCTGCACTTCCGGGGGACCGGCGGGCGTGACGCGGGCGTCGAGGTTGCCTTCGCCGAGGATGGCGGCCGTGGCCGATAGCTTGCGGACGGGCTCGACCATCGAGCGGCCGAGACGATCGGCGACAAAGATCGCGATCAGTACAAGAGCGGTCCCGAGTACGGCCAGGATGATGGATGAGCGACCCACGCCTTCTGTCAACTCCTCATCGGAAACGAATACTCGGACGACGATGGCCTCGGAGCTGTTCGGAAGCAGTACGGGTGCGTAGATTGCCTGCCCGCCGGTGACCTTGGCTCGGAACGAAGCACCGTTGAAGGCCGCTTCCAGATTCTCCTCCACAGGCACCGGCGTCCCGATGACTTCGCGAGGGGCCGATTCGCCGCGATCGAGGACAATCGATGCGTCATACTCCCCGAGTCCGAGTGGAACGTTGGCCACCACGGTGTCGGCATCAGCGCCGGGTGCGCGCAGCGCAATCAACTGGGCAATCGCCTCGGCCTGGTTCTGGGCGGAGGAGACCGCCTGGTCCGAAGCGAGGTCCCGGATTGTGAGCGATAGGGGTATCAAGAACGCAACCACCACCATGGTCGTGATCGCAGCACTGACGAGGATGAGTCGCCGTCTCACTTCTCTGGGTTGACGAGCTTGACGCCGATGCCCCGCCGGGTGTGGATGAAGCGCGGTTCGGCGGCGGTCTCTCCCAGCTTCTTGCGCAGCCAGGAGAGATGAACATCGACCGTTTTGTCGGCCCCACCGTATGGCTGCCGCCATACAGCCGCAAGCAGCTCGCGTTTGCTGACCATCTTGCCGGGCCGTTCGGCTAAGTAGGCAAGCAGCTCGAATTCCTTTGCCGACAAATCGAGCAACTCATTGCCGAGGAAGGCCTCATGTGCTTCGGGGTTGATATGAAGCTCGCCGACCACGAGCTCGGCGACCTCGGTCTGGGTCGCCGCCCGGCGCAGCAGCGCCCTGATGCGAGCTTCGAGGTGATCTGTGGAATAGGGCTTGATGACATAGTCGTCTGCGCCGGCATCGAAGATCCGCACAATCGCGGCCTGATCGTCCCGAGCGGTTGCCACGATCACGGGTACTTCGCTGATCGCTCTGATCATCTGTAGCGCATCGGCGCCATCGACATCTGGTAGCCCAAGATCGAGAACCACGACGTCGATCTCGCCCTGAGCGACTCGCTGCACACCTTCCATCGCCTTGGCGGTCGCCTCGACGTCGTGGCCGCGTTCGGCAAGGCGAGTCGCCAGCGACTGGCGGATCCGCTGGTCATCCTCGATGAGGAGAATCGATGCCATGCCCGGCAACATACACCTGAATAGTGTTTCGGGCAGGGTATCCAGCGGTTGCTTGACCATCGCTTAGCCTTGGCTTAACTCAAGAGATTGCGCCGTCAGTCATGCTGCAGAAGATGAGAAGGTATTTGGGCATCGGAGCTGCCTGGTTGGGCGCCACTGTGCTTTCCGTTGTAATCGCTTCTGCCGCGGTCGCCGGGATTCGTGACCGCGTCGTAGAGGCTCCGGTGGCGATTGGCCTACCCACGTCGACAACGACAGCAACCGGGGCAGGCGCCTCTACGGAGACGTCGTCGCCCTCGGCGACTACGTCGACGACACTCGAGCCCACATCGACGACATCGGCGGAATTGCCTGAGACATCGACAACAATCACAACCACCACACAGGCGTCGGCAGAGACCACGACGACCACCACCACCACCACTGCCGCCGCGACAACTACCACAACAACGGCTCCGCCGACCACCACGACGACGGCCTCTGTCACATACTCCACCCATGACTTGGTAGGCGGCACCGTTGTGCTGGCTTTTGGTAACGGGCAGGTCAACCTCGTGTCCGCAACGCCGCGTCCCGGATTCAGTGTCGATCCCGAGCACACCGGACCGAAGGAGGTCGAAGTCGAGTTCGTGAGCAACGACCACAGGTCGGAGCTATCCGCTCATGTCGAGAGCGGCGAGCTGAAGGTGGAGATCGAAGAGGAGTCGGGCGGAGACGAGGACGACTAGACGCAGGGAACCCTGGTTGAAACGGTGGCGCGCCGCCGACCCGTGCGAATCTCGCGGCGGTGTCGGCTTTTGCGGCGGGGTCTTGGTCTGGTGCTCGCCGGAGATCCGGATCCCTCTGGTGGCTCCTGCATGGCCGAGCGATTGCCGGCTGAGCTGCCGATCGATGCCGTTCCGCCGTTCGATCGTCGGGGGCCCGGTCGCTGCAGTGGATCTCCCGTAGTCGCCGGTTGGGCGGACCTTGGTGTGGCTGCAAGATCGCAAACGGCGAGGAGTGGAAGGCCACACACGAGATCTAGTCGGTAGTGACTGGTCATTCCTTGTGGTGAGAGATTGATCACCCGCGACCCTTCACCTTTTGGGCGTTTGTGCCGATGGGGGGAATGGTCATAGGACTCCCCGCCATGCGGGGACGTGGCGGGCCCGTGTAGCGATCGCTCTCCAGGGGGAGGGCGATCGCCTGCGCGTATTGGGTACCAGTCGTGCAGCTGGACATTTCCAGTCTTCGGTCGACTGGATCCGGGTATCCGCTCCGAAGCATGGGGACGTCGGCCAACAACCTGAACCGGCGGTAGCTGCGGCGCCTCGCGTTGCTCGCCGTGTTCTCTCCTGCAGTCTCGGTTTTTCCGGCTGACCTGCCCGGTGTCCCTTTGTCTCGCGTCCCGGCTCGCCTTTCCCCGATCGAGGCAGGGAAGATTCGGCACCAGCTCAGTGTCCCCGATCATGGCAGCCCCGGGTGAACCGGGTGGGATGCCACAAACGGGGAGACATAGCGGGAACCGGGGGAGAGGGCCTCATTGATGCCGCCGCCTGCGAGTTCAGGGATGCTCCTGCCGGCGACTACTTCAGCTACATCGCAGGGTTCACCTCGTGGCTCCCCGAGTTGGTCGGCGCTGCGAACCAGATTGGCGATAGGCCCGAATATGTCCTCTCACCTGGGGAGCCGACCGGTCCTGCACTGCGCTCGGCCCCATTCCTGTTTCTCTGTCGTTCCGGCCGGGCTTCCGGCTCTGGGCGTCACGCCAAGTCCGGGCCGATCAGGCGTTCATCTCATCACGCCAGCGTAGCCACGGACCGACTACCGGCTCGAGGTCATAATCCGGTCCACCGAAGCCAAAGGTGAATTGGGTGAACCCGAGAGCGTGGTACTGGGCGGCCAGTGCCAGCGGATCTCCAGTCATCTTGTCGTGATCTATGCCCGTGGATCGTTCGATCTCTTCCGGACTGCGTCCTACCTTGGCGCACCAGTCATCGAGGATCTGGCTCTTGCGGCCCATGGCCTCGGGTGTGCCAAAGAAGTGCCATATATCGGCATGCTCGGCGGTGATGCGAAGGGTCACCTTCTCCCCACCACCGCCGATGAGAATCGGGATCTTGCGGGTGGGAGGTGGGTTCAGTCTGCCGAAGCGGTCCTTGATGATGGGTAGGTCACGATCGAGGTCCTCGAGGCGGCTGGCGGCGGTGCCGAACTCGTATCCGAACTCCACGTAGTCACGTTCAAACCACCCGGAGCCGATGCCGAGGATCAGTCGGCCGGCCGACAGGTGATCCACGGTACGAGCCATATCGGCGAGAAGCTGCGGGTTGCGGTACGAGTTGCAGGTAACAAGCGCCCCGATCTCGGCCGTAGTGGTCTGTTCCGCCCAGGCGCCCAACATCGTCCAACACTCGAAGTGCTTGCCATCCGGGTCGCCGTAGAGCGGGTAGAAGTGGTCCCAGTTGTAGATGATGTCGACCCCGAGGTCTTCGGCCTGAGTGACGGCGCGGCGGATGTCGGAGTAGTCGGCGTGCTGCGGTTGGAGCTGTACGCCGATTCGGATCGGGTGCATGCTGGTCCTTCACTGATCGGGACACGGGAGCCTAGGTTCTGCGGTGAGCACGAGTTGACGGCGAGGCTGATAGCGTGGCGCAGATGAGTATCGAGGTACGACCGCTGACCGTTGAGTTGGCGCCTGCTTTCCGCTCCGCTATCTCTTCTACCTTTGGCTACGACGCTGATCTCGAGGACCCCGGGGCTGCGGCGCATTTCGAAGCTTTGTTCGAACTGGACAGGATGTTCCCCGTGTTCGACGGCAATGAGGTGGTCGCCACGGGCGGGGATTTTGGGTTCCAGATGGCGGTCCCCGGCGAACAGCAACTTTCGACTAGTGGGCTGACGATTGTCACCGTTCGTCCCACCCACACCAGGCAGGGGGCGCTCACCATGATGATGCGCGAGCACTTCGCCCGAGCCCGGGAACGCGGGGAACCCCTCAGTGCGCTGTGGGCGTCGGAGTTTCCCATCTACGGCAGATTCGGGTACGGGCCCTCGGGTTCGCTCAAAGAGATCAGAATCGATGCCCGCCAGGCGGGCCGCGGTGGGCGCGAGGAGGGAGTCACGGTGCGGCTCGTCGATGTCGACGAAGCCAAAAAGCTACTCCCCGGAATCTACGCTGCCATCCAACCGACCCGTCCCGGGATGTACATACGTAGCGGGGCGTGGTGGGAGCATCGCCACTTCAGGGATCCAGAGAAGCATCGTGGGGGAGCGAGCGCCTTGCGCTTCGCCGTTGCTGAAGCCAAGGGAGAGCCGGTCGGCTATGTCTTTTACCGGCAGAAGGCGAGTTGGGACCAACTGACCGAGGGAGAGATCCACATTCGGGAGATGATGCCGGTGACCGATGCCGCCTATCGGGCTCTCTGGCATTTCATTGTCGGCATCGATCTGTTCCCGATTGTGAAGTATTGGAACAACCCGGTCGACGACCCTTTGGAGTTTCTGTTCCACGACGGTCGTGCGATCCGGACAAAGGCATCCGACGCCCTGTGGACACGTCTCGTCGATGTGCCGGCGGCGCTGCGGGCACGCCGCTACAGCGGCGATGGTGCTGTGACGATTCATGTTGCCGACTCGTTCTGTGACTGGAACGACGGTTCGTACCGCATCGAGGTCGACGACGGGGCTGCAACGTGCGAGCGGGTCACCTCCGCGCCTGAGGTGGTGATGCCGGCCAGCACGTTGGGCGCGCTCTACATGGGCGGGCGCAACGCCCGAGCGCTGGCTCGGGTCGGTCTGCTGGAAGGCGATGCAGGCGCAATTGGGAAATTGGACACCCTGTTCCGCTCCTATCCTGCCCCGTGGTGTCCGGAGATCTTCTGAGCCTGCTCGAGCAACGCAACGGCCTCACCAAGCTGCCCGGCTGGTAGGCCGGCATCGACGACCGCAAACTCGGGTGCGGCCGACCGGAGGAGATCTGCGCCGATGACGACTTCGGCGCCGGTTGCCACGAAGATGATCCGGGTGATCCCGGCATCATGCAGGCCATCGGCCCACTGTGCGAAGACATCCGCTGCGGAGTCGGCGAAGCTGCGTTCCCGCTGGTCGCAGGCGGCACGGGCAATGGCAACAGCACAGAAGGCACCCAGGGCAGCCCCGCCGACATGGCTGCCGTCGGAAACGTCCCCGATGGCAACCTTGCCGCGATTGCGCAACGCGGTCCCGGTGTCGGGATCCGTGACGAACATCCGCACTTCGCCTGAAGCAGGCTCTAGCGTTGGAAGGATTGCGGCCCCCTCCGGAGTGTCGGCGCCGATCACGATCACTGGCATGCAGCCAGCGTAGAGCCAGAAGGGAGCCACCGGGTCGTTACCGGTAAGGTCGGTGCTGCGACAGTTCCGGGATCGATTTCTAAGGCAGCGACGTTATAGGGGTGCCAAGGATGATCCGTCGGGGCGGATCCGGTCTTCCCCCCTACTCCCACTCCCGCCTCGACGGCGTCCCTGGTCCTCCGGTTATTCTCGTTGCGATGCGGCGGTGTCCGCTAACCATTGCACTATCGCTATAGTGTTAATTACTGCTCGATCTTGCGAAAGGGTCCCCAAAATGACAACGGTTGACATCGATCTCGGCAGCTATCAGCTCGGCTGGGCCGATGAAGAGGACTATGTCTTCAAGCCACAGAAGGGCCTTTCCGAGGACATCATCCGTCAGATGTCGGCGATGAAGAAGGAGCCGGAGTGGATGCTCGACTTCCGACTCAAGGCTTACAAGCGGTTCCTGCGCAAGCCGATGCCGACCTGGGGTGGCGGCGACATGCTGCAAGCGATCGACTTCGACGACATCTACTACTACATCAAGCCCACCGAAGGTCAGGCGAAGGACTGGGATATGGTCCCGGATTCCATCAAGCAGACCTATGAGAAGCTGGGGATCCCGGAAGCCGAGCGCAAGTACCTGGCCGGGGTTACGGCACAGTACGAGTCAGAGGTCGTCTATCACCGCAATCGCGAAGACCTCGAGCAACTGGGCGTGATCTTCTGCGACATGGACACTGCGGTGCGCGAATATCCGGACCTCGTTAGGCAGTATTGGGCAACGATCATCCCTCCCAACGACAACAAGTTCGCTGCGCTGAACTCGGCGGTCTGGTCGGGGGGCAGCTTTATCTACGTCCCGCCGGGTGTTCATGTCGAACAACCGCTGCAGGCCTATTTCCGGATCAACGCCGAGAACATGGGCCAGTTCGAACGGACGCTGATCATCGTCGATGAGGGTGCGTTCTGCCACTACGTCGAGGGCTGTTCTGCTCCCGTGTATACCAGCGACTCGCTGCACTCCGCCGTCGTCGAGGTTGTGGTGAAGGAGGGCGGGCGGTGCCGCTACACCACCATTCAGAACTGGTCCAACAACGTGTACAACTTGGTGACCAAGCGAGCTGCGGCGTATAGGAATGCCACCATGGAGTGGGTCGACGGAAACCTCGGGAGCAATCTCACGATGAAGTACCCGGCGGTTTGGCTGCTCGAGGAGGGCGCCCACGGCGAGGTTCTCTCGATTGCATTTGCCAACGAGGGGCAGCATCTCGACGCCGGCGCCAAGATGGTGCATGCGGCGCCGAACACTTCGTCTCTGATCACTTCGAAGTCGATTTCGAAGGGTGGCGGCCGGTCGGCTTATCGCGGGCTGGTGCGTGTCGACGATGAGGCCAAGAACGCCAAGTCGTTCGTGCGCTGCGATGCGCTCATCCTCGATGAGGACTCGCGGTCCGACACCTATCCGTACATGGAGATCGAGGAATCTGACGTCGATCTGGGTCACGAAGCGACAGTGTCGAAGGTAGGGGAGGAGCAGCTCTTCTATCTGATGAGTCGCGGTCTCTCCGAGGAAGAAGCGACCGCCATGATCGTGGCAGGATTCATCGAGCCGATCGTGCGCGAGTTGCCCATGGAGTATGCGGTCGAGCTAAATCGTCTCATCGAGCTGCAGATGGAAGGTTCGGTCGGCTAGTGCTCGGTCCGGCGGCACCAGCGTCACCGGACGGATCATTGGGCATCGTTCCGGTACGGTAGGTGCATGCGAATCGTTGTTGCGGAGTGCACGGTCGACTACGACGGGAGGCTCAGTGCCCACTTGCCCATGGCCATGCGCTTGGTGATGGTCAAGGCGGACGGGTGTGTCGCCGTTCATGCGGACGGAGGCGCGTACAAGCCGCTCAATTGGATGAATGCGCCGAACCACCTCGTCGAGGAAGAGGGGCGGTGGATCGTCACCAATCCCAAGGGAGAGACCCTTACGATCACGTTTGGTGAGGTTCACTTCGAGACTGCGTTGGAGATGGGCGAGGACCCCGGGCTGCAAAAGGACGGGGTCGAGCAGGAGCTGCAGCGGTTGCTCGCGGAGACACCGGAGGTGATGGAGGATGGGCTGTCACTGATCAGGCGGGAATACCCAACCCCGGTGGGTCCGGTGGATCTGCTGTGCCGCGACGGTAGAGGGCAGACGGTGGCCATCGAGGTCAAGCGGCGAGGCGAGATCGAGGGCGTCGAACAGCTCACGCGCTATCTCGAGTTTCTCAACCGGGACGAGCGGCTGGCTCCGGTGCGCGGGTTGTTTGTTGCTCAGGCGATCAAGCCCCAAGCCCGCACCCTGGCGGAGGACCGTGGGATCGGTTGGGTAGAAGTCGACTACGACGAGCTGCGCGGCGTCGATTCGCCCCTGCTCAGACTGTTCTGATTGGGAGCAGCCTTGTTTCAGCGAAGGTGAGGCGTCGGCTCGCCGATATCCAGTTCTCTAGCACGGTCTGTCTCCAACGACGAGCGTCAGTCCATCACCTTTGGTCCAGCCCGGCTCGTGGACGGTGGTCTGGATCTCTTCGTACCCGGACAGCAGCTCGGCGTACTCCTGCTCCGTGTAGGCCTCGTTGCTCATTGCATAGCGGGTTACAGCAGTCGTCTCGATGTCGATGACATAGAAGCGTTCGGTTGCGGTACGGCTTCTCTCGTCCCAGAAGCTCTCTGTGAGGAGGATATGTGGTCGAGAGGAGAAGAGCCCGGTCGATTGCGTCGTCCACGTTGGGGGTTCCTGCCCGGTCGTGCGCACGTGGTCCGCCGATTGGGCCTCGAGCAAAAGGTGGCCGCCGGGTGTGAGAGCCGCCAGGGCCCGGGCGATGATGTCGGCGGCTTCTGCTCTTCGGAATACGTTGATCTGTCCGTACAGCATCATCACCAGGTCAAACTCGCCCGGAAAGGTGGCGCTTCGCAGGTCACCCTCGATGAATTCGGCTCCGGGCGTTGATTTACGTGCGTGAGCCACGGCAGCGGGTGAGAAGTCGATCCCAACGCAGCTGTGTCCGAGGTCGGTGAGCCGCCGCACGTAGAGCCCGGGTCCGCAGGCGAGGTCGAGTATTCGGGCAGGTGAGGAATCGAGGATCCGCGTGTGAATGAATTCGACTTGGTCATCGATCACGGCAGAGCGCCGGCTTGCCCGGTCGTGGGATTGGTCGAGGTGCTCTCGCAGCATTCTGGCGCTGAATGCCGGTTCGTTCCAAGGGATATTCTCTCCCTCGACCCACGGTCCCGCCGGGATGGTGCGATTGAGAATCAGGTCTAGCTGAGACATGCCCGCTACGTTACGCGGCTGCTGTGCTCTACAGAAGGCTCTGTAGGTCGCAGGCAAATGACGGGTGACGCAGCTTTGTCAAGGCGCGGCGCTCGATCTGGCGGATGCGCTCTCGGGTGACATCGAGCTGGCGCCCCACATCGGAGAGTGTCCGAGGACCACCACCACTCAGACCGTAACGGAGCATGATGACCTCACGCTCCGCAGGTTCGAGCATTCCTAGAGCTCGATCCAACTCGTCCCTGCGGACTACATCTGCTGCCACGACGAATGGGTCGTCCGCCTGCAGGTCTTCGACGAAGTCACCGAGGCTGGCATCGCCGGCGTCGCCGACCGGGTGATCGAGCGAAACGCAGTCGTCGGGACAATCCATTGCGATCAGCACCTGATCGAGATCGAGTCCGCTCACTTCCGAGATCTCTTCGGCCGTTGGGCGGCGTCCCAGCTTCTCGTACAGAGTCGCCGCCGTCTCCTGAACTGATCTGACGACGTCTACGAGGTGTACCGGTAGTCGGATGGTGCGTGCCGTGTTTCCCAGGCCGCGAGTAATGGCCTGGCGAATCCACCATGTGGCATACGTCGAGAACTTGAATCCTTTGCGCCAGTCGAACTTCTCTACCGCGCGGATCAGGCCCAGGTTGCCTTCCTGCACGAGGTCGAGCAGATCGAGACCGCGGCCCGTGTACTTCTTGGCAATGGAGATGACCAGACGCAGATTGGAGCGGATGAACTCAGCGCGCGCCTCCTCGCCGGCATGTACTTTGCGACGGAGCTCGAAGCGCTCTTGAGAGGGGAGCTTCTCCGTCTCGAGGCGAACCGCAGCTTGCCGGCCCGCTTCCATAGCCCGTGCCAGGCGGACTTCATCTTCAGCAGTGAGCAGATCGTGGGTTGCGACCTCGTCCAGATATAGGCCGACCCCATCGGCCTGAACCGCTTTGCGCGCCTTCTGGGTCATCCGCCCCCCTCCGAGCGTCTGTCTGTTTTTTCAAGCTATCACGGCCTTCCAGTGTCTTCAACGAATCGTGGAGTACTGTGTAATCTATTCGGGCGCTGAATGTTGCGCCCCTTACGTACTCCGGCTACTACCCTGGCCGCCATCACCGCCGGGCGGTGCGCTGCCGGGTTCGTGTCGTCGACATCACCACCCCATTCAATGCGAAGACTTTCACTCCTGATATCCGCTGGTGCGCTTCTGCTTGCGGCGTGCGCTGGGCCCTCCGTGCTGATCGCGGGCGAGTCCATGCGCCCGCCGGAGCCGCCGCCGCCGACCCTCTCGTTCGTTGTCTTCGGTGCCGATGACCTGACTCCCGTTGCTGCAAGCCTGACTGTCGACGGGGAGATGGCTACCGCCGACGAGAACGGAGCTGCCACGGTTGTCTGGGACGAACAGCCCGTCGATGTCGTGGCCAGCGCCCCCGGCTTCTATGACGGGAGCATCACAGTCACCGAGGAGCCGTTGGAGGGTCCGATCGAGATCCGACTCGAGCCGGTGATTCTCAACGGGCAGGTGATCTCCGAGGATGGGAGGCCGCTCCCAGGGGCACAGGTGGCACTAGGTGACATGCAGGCGGTGACGGATCGCGATGGTGAGTTCACTTTGTTCCGCGCCCTGCCGGGGGAAGTGAGAGTTGAAAGACCGGCATGGGAGTCGAACGCCGTAGCGTGGGATGGTTCGGTGCCCGACGTCACCGTGGAACTCCAACCGCGCATGATCCGAGCTTTGCGGGTGGCCGGCGACACCTCTGGGGCCGGGAGTGTCACCAAGTGGCAGGAACTGCTCGACCTGGCAGACCGCACCGGTATCAATGCATTCGTCGTGGACACCACCGAAGAGGGCGGCTTGGTGTTGCGAGACACCGATGTGGCGCTGGCTTATGAGATCGGTGCCGTGCAACCGTTCTACGACGCTCAACAGGTGTTATCCGACATGGAGGAGCATGGTCTTTACAAGATCACGCGGATCGTCACTTTCCAGAGTGACTTCCTGGCACGAGCCCGCCCCGAGATCGCAGCGATCGACACCTCCACCGGCAAGCCGTGGACCAACAACAAGGACCTGGCGTGGCTCGATCCAACCGATCGCAACTCGTGGGACTACCCGCTGGCACTGGCCGAAGAGTCATGTCGGCTCGGCTTCGACGAGATCCAGTTCGACTATATCCGATTCCCGTCGGATGGGCCGATCAGTCGGCTCAGCTTCGACGAGCTGTCGGCCGACGACTACTACAGCGAGGCGTCGCAGCAGAAGCGGGTAGAGACGATCTCGGCGTTCCTCGAGGAAGCCCACCGCAGGCTGAACCCAATGGGTTGTGCCGTCGCCGCCGACATCTTTGCCATTACGCTCGAGAGTACCTCAGATGAGGGCATCGGCCAGGATCCCGGGCCCTTCTCCAATTATGTCGATGTGCTCAGCCCGATGATCTATACCTACACCTACGGTTCGGGATGGAAGGGCTGGGCCGACCCAAATGAACATGCGGCCGAACTCGTAGAGGCGGCGCTTGATTCGGGTATTCCGCGGATCGAAGGTTTTGCGTTGTACCGGCCGTGGTTGCAGCGAGCCTTCCTCGAGGACGGTGACATTTTGGCGGTGCAGCGGGTGGCCGAAGAGCGAGATATGGGCTGGATGTTGTGGAGCGCAGGAACGATCTTCGACGCAGGCCACCTGCCGCCACCGGAATGACGTCGTCCGATGAATCGCTAGAGCAGCTGACTGCCGCCCTCGTGGAATGCCGCGCCTGCCCTCGTCTTGTGGTGTGGCGTGAGCAAGTTGCCGAGAAGAAACGAGCTGCCTTCGCCGCCGAGGAGTATTGGGGGCGTCCGGTAGCGGGTTTCGGCGACCCCGATGCCGGCGTTGTCATCGTCGGTCTGGCGCCGGCAGCGCACGGAGCCAATCGCACCGGCCGTATGTTTACCGGCGATCGCAGTGGGGAGTGGCTGTATCGGGCGCTCTATGACGCCGGGTTCGCCAATCAGCCGGAGTCAATTTCTCGGGATGACGGGCTCGAGTTGGTCGATGCGTGGGTAACGGCCCCGGTGCGGTGCGCCCCTCCGGCGAACAAGCCAACCCCGGAAGAGCGAACGAACTGCGCGCACTGGTTCGATGCCGAGCTGGCGTTACTGCGACGGGCAACGGTGTTCGTGTGCCTAGGACGGTACGGCTATCACGCCCTGTGGCGTTACCTGGGCGACACCGGTGCGGAGTTGCCCCGACCGCGTCCCAAATTCGGCCATGGGGCCGAGATCGGTCTGGAGGATGGCTCGAAGGTGCTGTTGTCGTTCCATCCCAGTCAGCAGAACACTTTCACCGGGAAGCTTACGAGAGACATGTTCGACTCCGTGTTCAGCAGGGCTCGAGCGCTCAGCGAAGGACGTCGGCGAGGTCCATGACTCGAATCCAGCGTTCGTATGCGTCGGCCAGGTAGGGGTAGGGATTGACGGCCTGCCGTCCGTTGTGGAGTTCGAAATGGGTGTGCGAACTGCCACCTTCGGCGTTACCCGAGTCCCCAACGTAGCCGACAACCGTACCCGCCGAGACAAACGTGCCCACTGCGAGGCCCGGCGGGAATGCACCCTCGTCGCCGGCGGCGCCATCATCGGTGCCGAAGTTGTCGTTGTTGAGATGCATGTACCAGCTCTCCCATCCGTCTTGGTGTTCGATGCGGACGTGGTAGCCCGATCGCGGGCTGTGCTTCATTGCTGTGATGAAGCCGTCGGCCACAGCAACCACGGCACTGTGTTTCTCGGCCATGATGTCGGTGCCCATGTGACGGCGCCCACCGGGGCGGGTGTCGCCCCAATCGTTGCTGAAGGTGGAGCCGGTGTCCTCGTGGGGGAAGTAGACGAGCTCGAAGTCATCCCCGGCTACAGCGAGCGGGGGCGTGGCCACGCTGAGCAGCAGAAATCCTACGAGCGAAACAAGTGTGGTCAATCTGGTTCTGGACATCGGAATTCCTGGCCCGAGGTCGGACATATGTGAGTAGGTGAAGCAGGCTAAGCACGGCCGGGTTCTATGCGAAATCCCATGGGCCAGGATTTGGGTTGCGGCTCTGGGAGGCTGTAGCGCTCAAAGGGGTCGCGCCCCGATGTGGTGTAGGTGTGTCCGAGGGGGGAGGTGAACTGTTGGTCGTCGTTGGGTTGTGGTTTGTAGGTCCAGGCGGTTTCGCCTTTGAGGCGGCGGTGGTGGCGGCAGAGCGGCGCGGGCCCAACGGTGCGGGTGGTGCGGGTTTGGAGTAGGGGTTGGTGTGGTCGATGCCGCGATCGGTAGCGGGCATGCGGCATCCGGGGTGGATACGGGCGGGATGGATCGTGGTTGTTCTGCGTTGTGCGGTGGCGGGGCGTCTCCGGGTGATTCCACCGTCGATGGGTTGTCTGGTGTCGAGATCCTCGAGAGCTCGCCGCCATTTGGTATCGAACCGGCGCTCGGTGATCTGGCGGGCGAGGTCGGCACCGCTGGGTCGGACTCTGCATCCAAGTGGATCCCGGCGACGCCACAGACAGTTACCGGGTTGCGATCGAGGACCGGTGGCGTCTGGTGAGCCGCAACGCCGCAGCCTGTTCGGACGTGACCGCAACTGTCGTTGATCCGTCACTGTCGGGCCGCCAACTACCTCGACAAGTACGGTGACGGTTCTCGGACACGAGGGATCACTGCATGAGGGATGAACAACGTCGACGTCTATCGATTGTCATCGTTGCACTCGGTCTAGTCGTGGCAGCCTGCTCCGGGGACCCCACCACGGGCTACTTCTCCGATGTGCGCGGCGTCAACCAGACCTACATCACCGAAGTTGCAGACCTCGTGCGAGTCGGGCCGAGCAGCAGCGCCGATGATCTTCGGGACTTCTTCGCAGAACGAACCGACGCCCTCGCCGAAGCCGTCGACGGTCTCGGGCAAATCGCGCCTCCAGACGAATACGTCGCTGCCCACAACCGGTTCATGGACGGTTTGGCACAATTCGCCGATCTCAGCGAGGCAATCGCGGCTGAAAGCCAGAACCTACAGACAAACGATGATGTCAGATCCCTGGCAGTCCACCCCGTCTTCGGGATGGGTCCGAGCCGAGAACTCGAAGCCGCTTTCGTAGATGCTTGTCTGGTGTTGCAGGGAATGGCCGACGAAACAGGGGCCACAGTCGACCTGGCCTGTGAGGATCTCAGTTAGCGCCCGTTGGTCAACTTGCGTCGCTGCGTCCAGTAGCCGACTGCCGCCGCCACGATCGCGGTCAGAAACACGATCCAAATCCCGAGATCGGTGAAGCCGGCGATGATCGCCCCGATGATGCCGCCGGTGAGAGCCCCTACTCGGAGCCCGTTGAGCGGATCGTAGGGCTGTCGGCCGGGAGGAAGCCCGTCGAGTCGTTTCCCACCCATGACGGCAGATCCTACCGTCCTGCTGAGGTTCGAACACAGGTAACCTCAACTTGCTCACAACAGGAGAAAGAGTGAAGACCCTAGATGCTCAGGCCTCTGCCGCCGCGGGTGCAGCAGACCCTGGTTGGCTCGCTGCCCGCCGCCAAGCGGCCCTCGACTACTACGACAAGCTGGATATGCCTTCGGACCGGGAAGAGGTTTGGCGATATGTCGATCTCGACTTCACCTTCGACGACTTTGCGCTCGTCGAACAACCCGGTGAAGCACACGACATCGACACCGGCATCGCCGCTGCCCTGCCGGAGACCGCCGGCTGGATGCGGGTTGTCGATGGTCACGCCACAGCCGTCGATGCAGGCGACGGCCGTGCCGTTTTCGGATCTCTGCGGGCGTTGCTGGCCGACAACTCGGAGCTGTTCGAACCTCACGTAGCCCAGGGGACAGCTTCGGACTTGAACAAGTTTGCTGCGGCCCACACCGCCTTCGCTGGTGATGGAGCGATTCTCGTGGTTCCGCCGGGTGCCGCCATCGAGCAGCCGTTCTTCATAGATGTACAGGCGGCGACCGACGGGGCAGTAGCGTTTCCCTTGGTGACGCTCGTCACCGGAAGGTCGAGCCAGGCCTCCGTTGTCATCAGATACCGCTCGCCGGATGACGTCAATGCGCTCGTTGTTCCGAACCTCGAGCTGGTCGTGGGTGCGAACTCCCAACTCAAGGTAACGGTTGTCCAGAACTGGGGTACCAACACCACTTCGATATCTCACCTGCGGGCCGCGGTGGATCGCGACGCTTCGCTCCATCTGGGCGAGGCCGGCCTCGGTGCGGCGCTATCGCGGCTCGAGCTGCAGATCGACCTCGAAGGCAACGGGTCGTCGGCAAACGTGGTCGGCGCCTACTTCGGCGACGATACGCAGACCCTCGATTACAGGTACACGATGCACCATCAGGGTCTCAACACCGCCAGCGACATGTTCCTCAAGGGTGCGGTGCAAGGGGAGTCATTGTCGATCTTCACGGGGATGATTCGAATCGACGAAGAAGCACAGAAGACCAATGCGTTCCAGACCAATCGCAACCTCATCCTCTCCGACGGGGCTGCGGCGCAGTCGGTGCCCAATCTCGAGATTCTCGCCAATGATGTCCGCTGTGGGCACGGCTCGACAATGGGTCCACTCGATGAGGAGCAGCGCTACTACCTGATGAGCCGCGGGCTGGACGAACCACGTTCCAATCGGTTGCTGGTGCACGGCTTCTTCAACGAAGCGCTGGAGCGTTTTCCCGAGCCCGCAATTGCCGATGTGGTCACCTCGTGGATCGACACCAAATACCGGGCCGCGCAGGAAGCGGGGAGGGTCTGATGCCGCGAATCGAAATTGCTCCACTGGCCGAATTCCCGGAAGGGGCCGGCCTCCGGGTGGATGTGGGTGACCATCGCATTGCCATGTTCAAGGTCGGCGACGCCATCTATGCCCTTGCCGACCGCTGCAGCCATGCCGAGGCGTCGCTGGCAGAGGGTGAGGTATTCGATACGGAAGTCGAATGCCCGCGCCACGGTGCCGCCTTCAACCTCACCACCGGGGATGCACTGACGCTGCCGGCAACCTCTCCCGTGGCCACTTATGTGGCTGAGGTCGAAAACGGCACCGTCTACCTGAAGATCGAAGAGGAGTCCTGATGTCACTAGCACTGCAAGTCTCCGGGGTTCGGGCCAGCTTCGGGGACCTCGAGATCCTCAAAGGCGTCGATATCGATGTGCCGTTTGGCGAGGTCCACGTCCTCATGGGTCCCAACGGATCCGGCAAGTCGACGTTGTGTCATGTGCTCATGGGCAAGGACGAGTACGACGCTTCCGGCTCGGCGTTGGTCGGCGGTACCGAGGTCATGGGTCTGCCGGTCGACGAACGGGCCCGGGCCGGCCTCTTCGAGGCGTTCCAATACCCGGTGGAGGTTCCCGGCGTTTCGCTAAACGATCTGTTACGAGAGATGGGCGAGGTGCGGCAAGATCCCGGATTCGACTCCAGGGTCGAGTCGGCAGCCGAGACTCTCGATATGGAACGGTTCCGGGAGCGCGCCGTGAACGGCGGACTATCCGGCGGCGAGAAGAAGCGCTCCGAGATGTTCCAGATGGCTGTAGCCGGGCCCAAGGTGGCGATCCTCGACGAGATCGACTCTGGGCTCGACATCGATGCAGTGCGTGAGGTAGCGCACTTGGTCGAAGAACTGCGTTCCGACGACCTGGGCGTGCTCATCATTACCCACTACAGCCGGATCCTGAGGTACATGAACCCCGACAAGATCCACGTGATGGTCGAGGGTGAGGTGGTCCGCACCGGCGGTCCGGAGATGGCGTCCGAACTCGAAGCCAGTGGCTACGTTGATATCGCCGGCAACGAAGCCACCGTTCCCAAGCCCGCGGTGACTCCCTTCGACATCTAGATCCCCGGGTATGCTTCGAGAAGCTCCGAGACCTCGTCGGCCTGTGCCTCGCTGATCTCACGAGTTGTCGGGGGAAACATGATGTATGCCGAAGCTCTGCGGGAACGGTTTCCCGAACTGGATCCGGCCGTCGATGATCTCTTTCTCCTCGAGGCTCACCAGATTGGGCAGCTTCGTGATCGAGCTCCACGGCAGGAACTGGCGATTGTGCTCGATCTCCATCCAGAATTGCTGCGGTTCTTCGTGACCCGATGTCCTGCCATCGAGCCTTTCTTGCTGCAGTTGCTCGATGAGCGCCAAGCATCGGAAGGCGACATAGCGTTGGCGGAGGACGCCCTGGTATGGGAGATTGCCGACCTCATCGTGTATCAGCGAGCGCCTGCGCTGTACGACGAGAAGGCGCCGCGACGCTGGACCCGCGCTGCCCTCGCCGAGGTCGAGCCATTGGCCGGCAAGATGGTTGTCGATAGTGGGGCCGGGACCGGCCACGTCACGTTCCTGGTTGCGCCGCTTGCCGCGACCGTGTTTGCGGTGGAACCCGTCGCCGCGCTGCGGGCCTACATGCGCGACAGCGCCCGCGAGCAGGGCCTCGACAATGTATTTGTCGTGGATGGCTTCCTCGACGCTCTACCGTTTCCTGCCGATTCGGCAGATGCGTTGCTGACGCACCGAGCGATCGGATGGGATCTCGCTTCCGAACTCGTGGAGATCGAACGGGTGTTGCGCCCCGGTGGGATCGCGCTTCACCTGGCCGGGATGCCTCATCCCGCAGAAGTCGATGCTCCGCTACACGAGGAATTGCTCTCCTGGGGATATGAGGAACGCCCCTACGAGGACGGCGGGACGCTGAACCGCAAGTATTTCAAGCAGATCTAGGACGCGAGGCCTCGACATGAGTGGAGTGGGAATCCAGGTGGGAGCATCGATATCTCCCGTCGACCTCCCTGAAGTGGTGCGCAGGGCTGAGGGGCTGGGCTACAGCGAGCTGTGGCTGGCCGAGGACTACTTCCAATTGGGTGGAATCGCCTCCGCAGCCATTGCACTTGCCTCGACGAGCACCATCCCGGTTGGTTTGGGGGTCGTGTCGGGCGTAGTTCGGCACCCGGCGGTTACTGCCATGGAGTTTGCCACGCTTGCCTCCACCTTTCCCGGTCGATTCATGGCCGGTCTGGGACACGGCTCCCCGGCATGGGTGCGCCAAATGGGTCTCACGCCGCGTTCGCCGATCCGGTCGCTCCGGGAGGTGACCACGGCGATCCGGATGCTTCTCGACGGTGAGACGATCACCGAATCCGGCGAGTACTTCGACTTCGATGGCGTGAGTCTCGACCGTGCTCCTCCGGTGCTCGCACCGATCTACTACGGCGTGCAGGGGCCGGCTTCGTTGCGGCTCTCCGGAGAACTGGCAGATGGGACGCTGCTTGGCTGGTTCAGCTCGCCGGGCTCTGTTGTGTGGGCGCGAGAGCGCATCGCCGAGGGCGAGGAGCGCAGCAATCGAAGCGGCCCGCATCATGTCGCAGCGCTGTGCTTGCTCTCCATCTCGAAGGAGGATCCCAACAAAGCCAGTCGGAAGATGGCCACGTGGGCGGCCGGCATGCTCGCCGCAATGGCGGAATCACCTGCGTTGAAATCATCGCCAGAAGGTGAGGAACTCGGTGCGGTGATCCGGGAAGCAGGCAAGGACAGGCTCGGAGAGGCCATCCCGCTTTCCCTGCTGCGGAGGTTCGTTGCAGCGGGGAGCCCCGATGACTGCGCGACCACAGTCTCGAGTCTCCTGGAGGCCGGCGCCGATCGGGTGGTGCTTGTTCCCAATCCTGCGGGCTATCGCTCGACGGCGGCAATGGTCGATCAGATGGTGCTGGCGCAGACACTGCTCGCCCGCAAGGAGTAATCGACCCGAGCCGGCAGTAACCTCTGTGATTCCGATGAGCGAGATCGAATACACCTTCAGCAGCCCGGCCGACGCTCGCAGCTATCTGCGCGAGGTCGGCCTGTTGTGGGGCGTCTGGGTGATCGGTCTGGCGGCCGTACTCTTCACGCACGGCATCACCCTGTTGATCGTGGCCGTTGTGCTGTTCGCAGCCTTGCTGATTCTCGCTCGTCCGCTGTTGCCGCGCACCGAGAAGCTTGTTCCTGAGAACCGGCGGGAAGGGGGCAAGGTCGAAACGGCACTCCGCGGTGGCACCACCCGTGATCGTGTCTTGCGCGAACTCGCCTACGGCGTTGCTCCGATCGAGTCGGCATTGCAGGCAGCCGGTCTCAGCCCGCGCTGGGTGGCAGCCCGTCACATGGTCATCGCGCTGACGCTGCTGGCATTTGTCTACGTGTTGCTGGTGCCGCTGCTATGAACTCGGCCGGCAGGTTTGCGTCGGGATTACTGATCGGTGCAGCGTTTGCCGGAGTCATGTTCTTCTGGCCGAACTCGGATCCGGAAGCGCCGGCAACGTCGATGCCGGCGATGACGGCTACGACCTCGACCACCGAGCTCGAGCCGTTCCTCGAACAAGGGGAGGTCGTCTTCGGCGCCACCGTGCTTCTGCCTCGCGGTCTGGAGGTCGAAGATGGGGTCGCTCGCTTCGACTACGAACTGACCGGGCTTGGGCTCACCCTCGGCGTGGGCCAAGATGCCGGCACCTCCGGCGATGTCCTTACGTTCCCCGAGATCTGGGTGCTGACTACACGGGCGGGAGCGACCATCGAGGCGACGACGGGTCCGACGGCAGCTGCCGCCAGATTCGAGCTTCCCAGCGATGACACCGCCGTTGCCCAGATAGAGGTCGTGGGATGGCGCCGCGCCACGGCTTTTGGGGAGAGAGTCGAGCTCCCCATCGAAGTGGGCGCGGCGGCCACGTTCCGCGCGGGTGAGGCAATCATCGAGACCGTGCTCGACCAGCGGAACTCGACCATCGTCCAGATCGACTTCGATTCCAACTCAGGAGAGTGGCACAACGGACTGCTACGTCCCGTGCAATCGGGATGGCGTGTATCCGGACGATCCGGTGGTGGCGTCCAGCTGCTGTGGGACGGATCCGATGCGCCATCGAGCGTCGTGCTCGAAGATGTGAGCCTGGAGATGCGTCCGGTGGCCGAAAGCGTGATTGTTCACACCGCAGAGGGTCAACCGTGAGCGAGATCGACTACGCCGAGTTGTTCAAGTCGCCGCTGGACGACGAGCCGGATGATCGCAGTAGCCGGTGGGGGCCGATTGCCGTTGGTTTGATCGCTGGGGTGCTCGCTGTCGGAGCACTATCTCTCGTCGACGGTACGGCTGAATCCGAAGCCCCGCCGACGACGGCGACCCCCACTACTCCCATCGCCGCTTCCAGCCCGGAAGTGTTGCTGTACCCTCCGGGATTTACTGAGATAGCGCCCGGATTGGCTGCCCAACCCTTCGAACTCATTCGCGCCGACGACACGCTACTGGTTGCCTTCCATACTGCGGTAGAGCGTGACTCGAGCCCGACCGATGTCGCCTGGCCCATCGGCGGCTCCTGGTGGTTGGGAAGCGCCGGAGATACCGGGGTTGAATCGAGCAGAGTTGTCTTGGGACGATCTAGCCCGGGCGTGTTCACCGTGGAGTTTCCCCGGTCCGAGGTGAGCGACGGGGGGACCGTCGGCGCCATCAGAATGATCGAACGGTGGGATCTCCTGACCGAAACTGGATCGGAGCAGGTTCCGTTCAGTGGCGAGCCGTACGAGATGGCAGAACCGTTGTCGATTCCCGTCAGTAGGCAGGCAACTCTGGTGGTCGACGAACTCCAGCTGGGCCGCTTCCTCGGCCGGGTGGATTGGAGTCTCGATGGCAGCGACGGGCCAATCGGCCGAGTCCTGATCGAGGTCACGCTGCTCGATGCTACCGGGACAGAAGTGGGTACCTACGGAGCGTTTCCGGAGATTCTCGATCCCGCCGGGTCCGGTGTCACCGAAATCTTCTGGCAAGAGCCGTTCCCGCAGGGCCAGGAGGGCGCGATTACCGCCGAGGTCCGTTACACGGTCGGTCTCGTGGATGTGGTGTCCACGGACATTGGATTCGATCTGCAGAGCGTGCCCGAAGGGCGTTAGGTTGAGGAAATGAACGACGAACTCGCAGGTTTGATCGCAAGAGCTGAGCGAATCCTGGTTTTTACCGGGGCCGGGATCTCGACCGCCAGCGGTATCCCCGACTACCGCGGACCGCAGGGGGTTTGGAAGACGCGTCGACCCGTGTACTACGACGAGTTCATGGAGTCGGAACAGCACAGAGCCGCCTACTGGCAGCAGAAAATGGAGGATGCTGAGACCTGGGCCACGGCTCGGCCCAACGAGGTGCATAGGGCGATCGTTCGCCTGGAGAGAGCCGGCAAAGTGGAGATCGTGGTTACCCAGAATGTCGATGGTCTCCACGCCAAGGCGGGAACCAGTCGCAACAAGCTGATCGAGATCCACGGCACAAATCTCGAGGTGGAATGCCAGACCTGTCTGGAGCGATCCGATCCGGAACCCCATTTCGCCTACTTCCGGGAGACGGGCCAGACCCCGCGATGCCACTGCGGTGGGATACTGAAGACGGCAACGATCAGCTTCGGCCAGAGCCTGCGCACCGCCGAGCTGGCAATGGCCTTCGATGCCGCCGATCGCTGCGACCTGGCGATGTCGCTTGGTTCGACACTGACGGTCAACCCGGCGGCTGCAATCCCGCTCTATGCGACCGAGCGCGGCACGCCGTACGTTGTCGTCAACCAAGGTGCAACCGACCACGATCGGCTCCGAGCGGTAACCCTCCGCATCGAGGGAGATGTAGTCGAGATCGTCCCGCCTTCCATCGATGCCGCCCTTGCGGCGTCCTGAAACGGAGCGTCGCTAGGCTCTTCTTCTTCATCCTCCACACGACTGGGGCAGGCTATGCGCGTAGAACGCGATTCCATGGGCGAGGTTCAGGTACCCGACAACGCCTACTACGGGGCGTCCACTCAGCGGGCTGTCGACAACTTCCCGATTTCCGGGCTCAGATTCAGCCGGCGGTTTATCTGGGCCCTTGGGCTTCTCAAGGG
>JARFRN010000056.1 GCA_029287195.1 Acidimicrobiia bacterium
GTCTTGTCCCCGGCCGCAACGGTCAACCCGGCCCCGACCGTCAACACCAACGCTCCCACTACGAGCATGATCTGACGTCTCATGTGTTCACCTCCATACAGTTCCGCATTCCCGCCCCTCAGCCGATCAACTCTTAATCAGCCGCCGGGTTGGCGTGCATGGCCGTCTGGAGCTTCTTGATGTCGTCAGGTGACAGCTCCGGTCTGTCGATTGTCAGGGTCAGCTTCTCGAGCGTGCCGGTGAACCGGAACGGTGGCTGATAGTCATCGTCGGCGACCGGAGACCCGGTATCGGCCCCGACGTCGAAGCTCTCGCACCACTGCAGCAGCATCGGGACGGTCTTCTCCATCTTCTTCGTAGCGACGACGTCCCCGTCCACCTTGAGAGTGCCGGTGCCGCTCTGGCCGAGACCACTGGGGCTCCCGTACTGCAGCGTGGCGGCTCCCATGCCATCGTATTCAAAGTCGAACTCGAGCGTGTGCTTGCCCGGCGCGAGTGAGTCCTGGCCTTCCCACTTCACCAGCTTGAGACCAGCCAGGTTCCAGGTGTAGACCGGCTTGCCGTCCAGTACGTAGAACCCGTAGCCGGCGAAGCGGCCACCGTGGGTCACCAGCATGCCTTCGGCTCCGCCCTCGGGGATCTCGACCTCGGCTGAGATGTTGTAGGAAGAAGCGAGCACGTTCGGCGCGTTGCTGTTGGGCGTCCCCGTTATCTCCCCTGAATAGGTGAACACGGTTCGACCGGCTGTCAGGTTGGGCCGCGGCAGCAGGGAACGGGTGAAGGTGGTGGTGTCCATGGGCAACACCTGATTCCGCTCCGCCTCCTCCCAGAACATCGCTTCAAGCTCCTTGACCTTTTCGGGGTATTGAGCGGACACATCGTTGAACTGTGTCCAGTCCTTGCTGAGGTCATAGAGCTCCCACGGCCAGGATGCGGGATCGTTGTCGGCCGTTCCGCTGTTGTCCCACGGCACGCGCATGACCTTCGTGCTGAGGATCCAGCCGTCGTGGTAGATCGCACGGTCGCCGATCATCTCGAAGTACTGGGTCGTGTGGGTCGAGGGCGCATCCGCGTTCGCCTTATCGAAGGTGTAGACCATGCTGACGCCTTCCATCGGGGTCTGTTCGATGCCGTCGACCACCTCGGGCAGCGGGATCCCGGTCGCTTCGAGAATCGTCGGGGCGATATCGACGACATGGTGGAACTGGTTGCGGATGCCGCCCCTGTCCTTGATGACATTCGGCCAGGAAATGGCCGTGCCCTGTTTGGTACCGCCGAAGTGCGAGCTCACCATCTTGGTCCACGAGAACGGCGTGCCGAATGCCCAGGTCCATCCCACCGACATGTGCGGGTAGGTCTTGTCCGATCCCCAGACGTCGTAGAACTGCATCTGCGCCTCGACCGGCAGGTGGATGCTCTGGACCGACGCAACCTCGTTCGGCGTCCCGGTCTCTCCGCCTTCCGAGCTGGTGCCGTTGTCGCCGGTGATGTAGATGATCAAGGTGTTGTCGAGCCTGCCCAGATCCTCGACCGTCTGGATGACACGCCCGATCTCATGGTCGGTGTAGGCCACGTAGGCGGCGAAGACATCCGCCTGTTTGATGAACAGCTTCTTCTCGAGGTCCGAGAGCTGATCCCACTGTTTGATCAGGTCCTCGGGCCACGGCGTCAGCTGCGCATCCTGGGGGATGACACCAAGCCTCTTCTGGTTGGCGAAGATGGTCTCGCGCAGCTTGTTCCAGCCATCGTCGAAAAGATGCATGTCACTGATCTTTTCGATCCACTCCGGTGTCGGATGGTGCGGTGCGTGGGTCGCGCCGGGGGCATAATAGACAAAGAAGGGTTGATCCGGATTGAGCGCGTCAACGGTCTTCATGTAGCTGATCGCGTCATCGGCCATCGCCGTGATCAGGTTGAAATCGGGATCGTCTTCGTACGGGTAGATATAGGTCGTGTTGCGGACCAGATTCCCCGGCTGCCACTGGCTGGTGTCGCCGCCCATGAATCCGTAGAAGTAGTCGAAGCCGAGACCGATGGGCCACTGGTCATACGGCCCGATCTTGCTGACCTGGAGATCCGGCGTGTTGTGGTTCTTGCCGAACCATGACGTCACATAGCCGTTGCCTTTGAGGATTCGTGCGATCGTCGCCTTGTCCTTGGTCATGATGCCGTTGTAGCCGGGGTAGCCGGTCGACAGCTCCGGGATGGCCCCGGTGCCCATCTGGTGATGGTTTCGCCCCGTGATGAGCGCCGCACGCGTCGGCGAGCACACCGCCGTGGAATGGAAGTGGGTGTAGCGGAGACCGCTCTCGGCAACGCGGTCCATCGCGGGGGTGGGGATGACCCCTCCGAAGGTGCTGGACACACCGTAGCCCGCGTCATCGGTCATGATCAGAAGGATGTTGGGCGCACCCTTCGGCGGCACGACGCGAGGCGGCCAGTAGGGTGTCGAATCGATCACGTTGCGTTCGATCTTGCCGCCGAACGTCGTATCGGGCGGCGGTGGCAGCTGTTTCCCGTCGATGGTCGTGGTGGCGCCGGGAGAGCCTGGCGTGCCGGTGATTTCCTGGGCTTCGATCTGTCCTCCGGCCGCGGCCATCCCGATGAGCGACACGATGGTCACTACTGCGATTCGATCAATCCTCATCTCCAACCTCCAGAAGAAACTCGGTTCTCAATTCAAAACCCTTTTTGTACTCGTCATCATCACTCTCTCGAACCTCCACGGAGCGCCTCATCCCGGCAGCCCCTCCGGACTGACTCCGAGCATCTCCTCGACAAGCTCGAAACCGCGACGCGAGACCACATCGTCGATGGCGACCTCGGGCGGCCCCGTTGCCATGTCGATGACCGCGAGAATCTGGCGAAAGGCCGGTGTGCGGAGGTGTTGCTCGAACTCGTCGACGCTCCGCCACTCCTCCACCCAGGTCATCCCGCATTGGCCGCCGGTGTCCCTCAGGAGGCGGGTTTGGGTGCAACCGGGTTCGGATCGGACGGGTCCGACCAGCGAACGCAGCACGGCCGCCGCCTCTTCGCACGTACCGGACGCGAACTCCATGTGCAGCCGAAAAGCGAGCATGGCCGCCCCTCCTTTCCCGGTCAGCCACAGCCGATCATCAGAATGTGAAAGCCACACCGAGCTGCGGCCCGGATATCAGAAGATCCAGGTTGATGTAGTCGAGGCCGCTTCCGTCTTCGTAATCCATGTCGAGGGCGTGGTATCCCGCGACGATCGATACCAGATGAGAGACCCGGAAGCCGATGTCGGCATAGGCCTGCCACGTCAGCTCGGTTCCCACCCCGAAACCGCCGATATCGCCCCGCAGACCGAGCCACCACTTCTCGGAAAGCGGCACGAAGGCGTGGACGCCGATCAACGGATCGATCCATTTCTTGCCGACGTCGGCGCCGTCGTCCACGAGGGTCCCTTCATAGCGAAGGCCGGCGCCCATGTCGACCCACCGTGCCCCCGCGAGCAGGGTGAAAACGGGCGAGATGCGATAGCCGCCGACGAGCTCGATGAGCGTCAGGTCGAGGTTGGCATTGACCGTTCCCTCGAACATTCCCTCGACAAAGTCCTCGCTATGTCCGAGATCGACGTAAACGAGATCCGACGACAGCACCCACCGGTCGTTGCGCATGTCGAAGTGCCCCATCAGGGCGAAATCGAGGTTGCTGATGATGTCGCTGAATGGGACGTCGATGTCCTCCTCGAAAACTGCGACCGCCATCGTTCCGTCCATTCCCGCCGCCCATAGATAGGGCGCGATGGCGAACTGCCATTCACCCGCGCTCGATTGCGCGGCCGCCTGGGGCGCGGCAAATGCGACGATGACTACAGTTATGAGAGTCAATTGAGTTTTCGATTTCACGAACGTCCTCCTTGATATCGTCGATACACCAATGCAACACGACCAGCGGCCGTCGACGGATCCGTGGTTAGTGGTTTCATACGAGCAGCCCCGCGAGCATTCTGAGAACCTCCCGTGCGGGCACCACGAGGAACACAAGCGGCACGAAGGGAACCACCGCCACCAAAATCAGCATCACCAGATCGCGCCGGTCCATCGGCAGCGGTTTCATGAGTCTCACGTTCTCGTACAGCGCCCCGAAGTCCGCGAGGCTCGAGATCTCGGCCAGTCCCGACTCGTCTTCCCAACCTCCCGACTCGAAACGCCGACCGAGATACGCGGCGCCACGGTCGCCGAATCCGCTCAGAAACACGAGCTGCTCCTCGCGCGCCCGCACCAGCTTCTGTCTCTTATACACATCT
>JARFRN010000086.1 GCA_029287195.1 Acidimicrobiia bacterium
CGGATGAGTTGTCCTGTTCTCGCAAACGCGGTCGATGTCGACACTGGTGGTGGCCAGGTACTCGTTACCAACGAGATCTTGGGTGGGACCACCCGGGTTGTCACCGCAGCCACTGCCGCACCAGTAATCGTCGTCACCCGCTCCAAGGCCTTTCCGGCCGAGCCGGCAGGTGGGGCAGCGCCCGAGGTTGTTCCCGTGGCTGCCCCCGAGGTCGGCCACGCCGGCTCTGCCATTGTTCTCGAGCGCCATGTCGAAGAGAGCGAGGGACCGGACCTCGAAACGGCTGCGATTGTCGTCGGCGGCGGGCGCGGGATGGGCGGACCGGAGGAGAAGTGGGAACCCGTCACCAAGCTGGCCGGATTACTCGGCGGGGCGGTGGGTGCGACTAGGGCGGTGGTCGACGCCGGATGGGTTCCGTACTCGCTCCAGGTCGGCCAAACCGGCAAGACGGTCAAGCCGGACGTCTACATCGCCTGTGCCGTCAGCGGTGCCATGCAACACCTGGTGGGCATGAAGGACTCATCCACCATCATCGCCATCAACAAGGATCCCGAAGCACCGATCTTCACGGTTGCGGATCTGGGGATCGTCGGCGATGTACACAAGGTGATGCCGGCTTTGATTTCCGCGCTGGAGAACCGCTAGATAGAACAGAGGACCCAAACGCGCAACGGAGCCTGTAGTCGTGCCGGCAACCGGGTGGAACGGGCGTTCTGAGACGCGCCCTCATGCCCCGAGCATCCAGCGTGTGCCTATGGCAGCTGGTGTCCCCCGACCCTTGCCAACATGGCGGCCCGACGACGAAGCCTCTTGCGGGGGGCTGGGAGTGGATCCGGTACCAGAGCCGATAGCAGCCAGCCGAAGAAGCCGACCGCAACTCCGGAGACAATCGTGCCGACCTCATCACCGATGACACCCGCACAAATGGTAAGCAGGCTGCCGGCAACGAGGCCGTAGCCGATCACGAGCATGAAGTTGCGCGTCCAAGGGCTGAGCCAGCCTTCAATGAAGTCGCGACCACGTCGATTTCCCATTCTCGCCGTATCGGCTACTTAGCGTGGTCGACTTAGCGATTACTTGGGATTGTTTTCGAGGCTATCCGGCCCGAATGAGTGAGGCAGTATTTCGGCAAATCGGTGGGTCCGGAGCGATCCAACGCCGTCCTGAACCACCACCGTGTCGACACCGAATTCCCGCATGAGTTGGCGGCAATTGCCGCAGGGGTAGCACTCGCCGGCATTTAGACAAGCGATTACGACTGCATCGATCTTGCGAACACCTGCTGCTGCGGCCGTGCTGATGGCGTTGCCCTCGGCACAGATGGCTGATCCGTAGGCGGCGTTTTCGACGTTGCACCCGGTGAACACACGGCCGTCATCTGCGACGACAACCGCCCCCACATGAAACTTCGAGTATGGGGCGTAGGCGCTGGCGGCGGCTTGGCGGGCCTTGGCGTATAGCTCGTTGATGTCGCTCATGTTCCAAGGAGGGCGTCGACAAATGACTCCGGATCGAACGGTATCAGGTCTTCGACCGCTTCCCCGACTCCGATGTACTTCACCGGAATCTCGAGTTCCTGCTCGACGGCGATCGCGACGCCACCGCGGGCCGTGCCGTCGAGCTTCGTCAGCACGATCCCGGTCACGCCCACGGCCTCGGTAAACACCCTTGCCTGTTCGATGGCATTCTGCCCGGTGGTACCGTCGAGGACGAGCAGCACTTCATCGATGTCGCCGGCTTCGCGGCGCAACACCCGGGCGACCTTACCGAGTTCGTCCATGAGGTTGGATTTTGAGTGCAGCCGACCTGCCGTGTCCACGATCAGGACACCCGCACCGCGCGCCTTGGCGGCGTGGAACGAGTCGTAGGCGACCGATGCCGGATCGGCGCCGCTTTCCCCTGCGACGATGTCGACCCCGACGCGGCCGGCCCAGGTTTTGAGCTGGTCGGCTGCGGCAGCTCGGAACGTGTCGGCGGCTCCCAGCAAAACTGGGCGTGACTCCGTCTTCAACTGTTGTGCCAACTTGGCGATGGTGGTGGTCTTGCCGCTCCCATTGACGCCGACAACCAGAACAACCGATGGGCTTCCCGAGACTTCGAGATGACGGTCGGCGTCGGCCAATTGGGCGACGAGTTCGCCGGCAAGAAGGCTTCTGACGGCGCCCGGATTCTCCGGATTCTGGTTGCGCACCGCCTCCACTGCTCGGCCGGCAGCCCCCACTCCGACGTCGGCAGCCACCAGGGAGTCTTCGATGTCAGACCAGAAGTCGACGTCGAATCCGCTTCGGTTGAACACACCGCCCAGGCGGTCGGCGAGGGCTCGACGCGTTTTGGCGAGCCGATCCCTCAGCCCGGCAGGTGCCGGAGGAGCCGCGACGGGAGTTGGAGTTGCTGTTGGCGACGCTCCCCCACTGCGAGCACGCAGCAACCAGAAGGCAACCAGCCCGACCACCACGAGCGCGACAACGACATAGATCCATTCCATTTGAGAGCCCTCCGGGGCAGCAGAATCGGCCGCAGGTTAGTGCAACGGCTGAGCACCAGGGCTGACACCGTCCAATGTGCCTTGCGCGGGGCGATACGTCCTCATCCGCTCACAGCAAGAAACGTCGCAGCAAGGTAGCCGATGAACAGCCCGATGCCTGCCCGGCTGAGAACCGGACCGCAGCGGCTGAGTTGCCGACCCGGTTCGCCGAGCTTGTCTGCCGCCACCTGTCGAATCGCCCACGTCCACCTCAAGGCGCGGTAGGCCTGCGTGAGATACCAGCGATCCGACCAGAGCCGGCTCCTGCTCCGGCTCTTGCGGCCGTGTGCGTAGTCAGTCGGCTCGCTCCACATCGTCAGCGGGTAGGCGAGGACAAGGGCGAGAACCGCCACGACAAACCGCGACACGATCGCAAACAGCACTATTGCCAGTGGCGACAGCAGCGCGGCGACGACGTCGCCGGCGCTATCGAAGCTGGAAGCCCAATCGCCAACACCGCCCGCGTCGGCGATCTCTTCACTGCGGCCGCTGATGGTGGCTACCGTCAATCCGAGCCAGAGCATCGGAAAGAACGCCTTGCGCAGGCACCACAGCACGAGCACTGCGGCCGGATCGAATCTGCCGGTACGCAGTGCGAGCTCCGGATCCAACTCCGCAACAGTGCGCGGCTTAGCCATGCCATTTGGCGGCTTCTCGGGAGCCGCCGGCCATGCAGCCGATGAACTCCGCTCCTCTCCAATGCCATGCCGGTGTTCCTGGACTCGCATAGCGAAGGCACCACTGCCGCGCATCGATTCCGTCGAAGGCGGATTCCGCCGTTACGAAGCGTCTTCGGGATAGCCGGCCTGAATGTCGGAGAGGACTCGATCGAGCGGCACTCCGGAGACGTAGTCGATCATGCCCCGCCAAAACGTACCCGTTCCAACCGCGGGGAGCATCTGGTCCGATCCGTCGAAGCGGACGACCTCCGCGGATTGCACGAGTCCACCCAGTCGCCGCTCGAAGTCAGATCCATAGGCCGCCGGATCAAAACCCATGTGCGGCGAGTTGTACCCGCCAACAGCCGCCCAGGGCACTCCAGACTGCGGACTCGCCAGGTACGCCAGCAGGGCACGCGCCTCGGTGGAGTCCGTTAAGGCAGCCGCGATTTCGCCTGAGGCGAGGAGCGGCACGTTGTCGGCGTCCATGGACGGCAGCACGAAAACGTCGACGTCACCCTCAGGCCCGATCTTGACGTCTTCAGGGAGATTGCCTTCTTGGAAGCTTGCTTGACGCGTGAGAAGGCATCCCGGCGGATCGGCGAACATGGGATCGATCGCAGCCAGCACCGGGACCGACAAGATCGCACGCCGACCGCCCGCCACCTGACCGGGCTCGAGAGAAATCTCGCCGAACTCGGCAAATGCCTCCCGGATCCGCTCGTCGGTAAACGGGATCTCCCCAGAGACCCATTGGTCGTAGACGGCAGGACCGTGCAAGCGCAAGACGAGATCTTCGATCCAGTCGGTACCCACCCAGCCGGTGGCCCCGAATGATTCCATGCCGAGACACCAGGGGGTGAAGCCATCGCGCACCATCTGCTCCGTCAGTGCCTCGAGCTCATCCCACGTTGCGGGAACCTCGTAGCCTCGTGCGGCAAACACCGGCGGCGGATACCAAACCAGGCTCTTGACGCTGAGTCGAAACCACGGACCGTAGATCTCCCCATCGATAGTCGCCAGATCAATGGCCCAATCGGCGTAGCCCTGTTCTACGGCGGTGACGACTTCGTCGCCGGGTGCCACCAGGAATCCCGAGCGCGCCATTTCACCCAGGACGGCCGGCTGCGGGAAGAGGGCAACGTCAGGGGGATCCCCGTCGCTCACGCGCTCTCGAATACGCGAGGCGAATGCGGCCGTGCCGACGTAGCTCGTTTCGATACCCGTCTGCCGGGTGAACTCGTCCAGCACGGCGCGGAACGCCGCAGCGTCTGCGCCGCGGTGGTTCCCGAAGACACGGACTATCGATTCGGATCCAATCTCCTCGGTAGCTTCCGGGGTGCAGGCGGTAGCCGCCAACGCAATGGCGGTCGCGATCGTGAGTGCTCGGAGAAATCTCTGCATCAGTCGGCAGTCGCTTCGTCACGTTGCTCGAGCCGGTATTGGACCTCAACGTCCACCGGGATCTCTCTTCCTTGCGCCAGAAGCTCGGCGAGCCGCCACGCCGGGACCGGAGTGCGGCTCGAGGCGACGACAAGACGAACGGAGGCTCGGGACTCGCCAACATCGGCCTCCAACTCGATTATGCGGCCTGCCGGGTCCCACTGTCGCACCGCTGAGATCACCTCGCGGGCGAAACCCTGGTCGCTGACCACGTCGATGGTGTGCCAAGTGAGTGGTACGGCCACTCCCAGCGTCGCCAGCAATGCCACGGCGAAACCTACCCGGAGCCTTCCTTTCACCATGAGCCGCCTGTCGCTGGGGACAAATCCTGAAACGAGCATGATGGTCATCGCCGAGAGCACGATCGCTACGAAGTTGGTAGTAAACAGGAGCAGCGCGCCCTGCGCGGCAGATGTCGCTCCCAGCTCCAACGCAATCCCGACGGTGGCGAGGGGCGGCACCAGCGCCACCGCGATCGCCACTCCGGGAAGCGATGACCCGGCCCGGGGATGGGTGAGGACATAACCACCGGCCAAACCGGCGGCTATGGCCACGCCGAGATCTAGAAGGCTGGGAGCGGTCCTGCCGAGAAGCTCTGGTGTGAGCTCCGTCGCAGTCAGGGTCCCGGGTGCCAGTCTGGAGATGACCCATCCGGAGGCTATTGCAGCGACCGTGCCACCGACGAGCACCGCAGTCGACACCCACAGGCGATCGAGTTGGCCATGCACCAAGGCCGCTGCCACCGCCAGGATCGGCGTCATCAGCGGAGCAACCAGCATGGCGCCGATCACCACCGCGGCAGAGTTGCTGATGAGACCGAGTGCGGCAATGGTCGTGGACAGAACGATCAGAGTTGCGAAGCGATACAGAAACGGCCGCCAGTCGGGCCCTTCGAAGAACAGCTCGTTTAGTACGGCGTTGCGCTCGCCATCCTCCCAGACTCGGGGTTGAAAGATGCGATGCAACACGGAGCCGGTGGGGCTGAGCGCACCTGCAAAACCGCGCTCGTCCTCAGTTGGTTCAGTGCTGCCGCCCATGTCGGCCTGACCCATTGGCTATGCCCTCCCGAGTCTCACGTTGTTAGCGGCCAGGCATAATAGAACTTCCGCGCGGTCGCCGACCCGGCCGGCTTCAGGTCTATGACGCCACGTGGTCTCTCTTGCGCAGCCCCGGCATCAGGCGGCGCGCCCAACTCCGTCGCGCGAAGGAGCCGGCTTCATTGCCGGCCCCCTGTCGGCGATAGGCACCGCTTCGCATTGTCGATGCACACCCAGCCCCGCCGCAGGCCATGACATGTTCGATATGTCAGACCTCGCGTTGCTCGACACCCGGCTTCATATGCAGAGCCCCCGGGCAGCAGAATCGGCCCCAGGTCATTGCAGGGAGCGGCGCTCTGAGTTTCATCCGATGAAGCTTCGGCGTGGTCAGTCGCCCCGACGGTCAAGTCTGGACATGAGCAGCGACACGACAATCGTGAGGATGACGCTCCCCAGGATCGATACCTGGATGCCGGTGAATCTCCGCAACAGCACCAGGATCAGAACGAATATGAGAAGTTGTCGAAACACTGATTGAGCGTAGCCCCGATGCTTGCGGTCTCGTCACGCCCAAGTTGCCGCCACCAAAGGACTCCTGAACACCGATCGGTGGTTTAGGGTCGTACTCGTGATACCTCTGCTTGTTGAGTACAGCGAAGACGACGACACGGGCTGCGGCTTCGGTGCCGTCGTGATGATCGGTGTCATCATCGGCGGACTGCTGCTGGTGCGGTTGACGATGGCACGAAATCGGCGTTAAGCGGCACAGACCGAGCTGGCCGCCCGCTGAGGGACCCTGCGCAGGGTGGGCAAATTCGAAATTGCCGTCTGGAGTGCTGGTGATGGTCCGGTTGCCGGCGTGGATCAGGGCATGTTGCGGCGGCGGCGGCGCAGGACGAGGTTGTCGACGTTGTTTTCACCGAGTGATTCGAGCCAACCATCGATGTGGTGGATGATGCACCATTGGGGTTGCCGATTGCAGCGGGGAAACGGCACTGCCGATCCCGTACCGCCGGGGCTTTGCGTTGCGCCGGGTCGCCACCCTGACCGGGCGACCCATGTCCACTATCACCGAGCGGCCGGCGGTGACGAATCGGGCAGATCTGGCGTCACAACACAACTGCTCTAGCACGGTGCGGGCAACTGGTCCGATACCGACGATGGTGTTGATATCGACCATCGGGTCGTTATGGGGCCGGCGAAGAGGGGGCGGCAGGCGGCTGAAGCGTCGATGCGGTCGGGCAGAGACGCTCGGGCAACGACTAGGTCGTCTCGTCGTGGCAGTTCCATGGCTCTCGCTGCAGGGCGGTCTTCTCTTCCCGTATCTCTGCCAGGGTGCGGTCCGGCGCACGGAGGCTGCCACCGACCCGACCAAACACGTCCCAAACCACAGGCGGCGTTGTCGTTTCTTGACCAACTGCGGTTCGAAGCTGCCGTCACGATCCCTCGGCACCTCGATATCGACCGGGCCGACATCAGTCAACAACTTCTTGGCCCTGGTGCCGTTCCGAGAGTTGCCCTTGTCCCGGCCAACCGGATCATGTTTGTCGTAACCGAGATGCTCCGACATCTCGGCCTCGAGTCCGGCCTCCAACACATCCTTGGTCAACCCGGCTAGCAGCCCATCCGGGCCGACCAGCTCGACACCCTCGTTCTTTGCTCGTTCGACCAGTTCCTCAGCGAGCCGCTTGTCCTCCGGCAACCGCGTCGCCGGCGTTCTCGTATCAGTCACTGCCTGTCCTTTCCGCCAAGCCAGCACGGCTCAGCATCACAGGCCAACAGGCATCTACACCGTCTTTCTGACACTCCCCCATCCTGCGGACGGCCAAGGTCTTGGAGGGGCACTCCCGATCGGGAGAATCTCGGTAGCGTAGATACGCGAGCTCAGGAGGCAGCATGGCCGGGTTTGGTCAAGACTTGGTGGACCGGTTCGGAGAGCTGATGTCGAATGGCGACATCGATGGGCTGGCAGAGCTCTACGCCTTGGATGCCAAGGTCGTGCTCTTCTATCGGGTGGCCTCCGGACACGACGAGATCCGACAGCTTCTGGCGAGCCGTCTTGCATCACATGGGCACTACAACGTGGTGTCGGTGGACCAGTTCCAGGACGCGGGCGACGTTGTCATGTGGGACGCCACCGTGGAGACAGAGATAGGGCCCCTGCAGACAACCCATGTGGTAGTCCTCAACGCAGAGGGATTGATCCAGCATCACGTCCCGGCCATCCGCGGCTACTGGGGCATGTAGCAAGCCGAGTCACAGGTTGGGGCGGTAGCGATGACGCTACCCGGGGAGACGCTCGAACGGTTGCCGCGATGGGCAACCAGGCAATCCGCCGGCCGAAGCTCTGCGCTGCTCATTGACCAAGCAAAGCCACAGGCCACATTCAGACGGCCTGAACCTCAAGGCTCGCGCAAGCCTTTCCGCTCGAGGATCTTTGCGGCGTACTTCTCGACTCGTGCTTGGCGGGTCTTGGCCTGCTTGGCACCAGAGAAGTAGAGGTTGTACTCCCGCTGCCGACCCGGAGTCAGCGACTCGAACGCTGCCTTCAGCAGCGGGTCACCTTCGAGGCGATTCTGCAGCTCCGCTACCAGAACGGGCTCAGGTGCCCGGTCCACTTCCAGGGCCGCCTCCGCGACGGCGACGGCCTCGCCGACATATGCCCTGACGATGTCCGACAGCGCGGCCACGTCCTCCACCGAGGTGAACCGAATGCGGCGGGCCGATCGTGAGTTGGGCCCCTGCGTCTCGAGAACGCCTTCAGGGTCATTCAACAAGGCACCCTTGAAGAACATCAGGGCCAGGAACTCCTTCATCTCCTGAATTATCACGATGTTCTTGCCTCCATGGCTGTAGCACGGCTTGTACCACTTGAACTCCTCAGTCAAGTCGCAGCCCACGAGGATCGACCGGAGCTCGGCGATCTCGTCCGACCACCTCTTCGAACGCCTGATGTAGGCATCGATCTCGCGCATCAACAGCACCTCCGATGATCTCTTAGCGTGGGGTCACCGCCGGGGACGTCCAAGTCGAGAATACCGCGGAGCTCCCCGGTGATTCTCGCTAGCCTTGATCGAACGAGACGAGAAGGAACGCCGAATGCGAGACGATCGCAACAAGGCTGCGCGGCTTCCTCCACGATGGTTCATTCGACTCGCCTGGTCGACGCACCGCGGTCTGTACCGTGTCACCGGGGGCCGGTTCGGACTGAGGCGGGCAAAGGGAAATCGCTGGGGCATGATGCATCTGACCACCATCGGGCGTCGCACCGGCCAGCAGCGCGGCGTGATACTTGGATACCTCGATGATGGCCCAAACCTGGTCACGCTGGCGATGAACGGCTGGGGTGAGGGCGAGCCTGCCTGGTGGCTCAATCTGCAAGCGCACCCCGAGGTCACGGTCGATGTCGCCGACGGGCGGCGCAACGTCAGGGGGCGGGCCGCCGCGGGAGACGAACGGTCACGGTTGTGGGAGAAGTGGCGCGAGATCGATGCAGAACTCGACGAGTTTGCGGCCCTGCGGTCCGGCGAGACCGCCGTCGTGGTGCTGGAACCATCTCACCGCGCCGGCGGATGACTGCGACCGTACCGCTTGCCGGCGGAGGGACACGCGGAGACGTCAGGCCGAGGGCTTGATCACGATCTTCAGGCCCGAGCGGGCCACCAGTTTGGTGAAAGCCTCGGGGCCTCGGCTGATTGGGAAACACGAGGTGATCAGGTCGCTGAGTTCTACCTCACCGCGGTCCACGAGATCGATGGCTTGGTGCATGTGCTGTGGTTTCATCCGTCGTGATATAACGAGAGTGAGGCCCTTCTCGCGAGCAAGGGCCGCCCCAAAGGAGCTGCGGTCGTTGGGAGGGATGCCTACGATGACGACACGCCCACCGGTGCGCACCGTGCGCAAGGCGGTCTCGATCGCGGCGTCCTCCCCGGCCGCCTCGAACGCCACATCGACCGGTCCCCAGTCGTCCACGCCCGTCGGGTGCCCATCGGCGTCGGTTGGCCGAACGTCATCGGCACCGGATGAACGTGCTGCTTCCAGCCGATGCGGCAGCGGATCCGATGCTTGGATGGCTCCGGCACCGGCGGCGCGCAACGCCCGGATGAGCAACAATCCGATCGGGCCGCAGCCGTAGACACCTGCCGTCATCCCCACCGTGAAGTGACCCAGGTCGAGCGCATGCAGCGCAATCCCGAGTGGCTCCAGCAATGCGACGTTGTCACCCTCGATGGTGTCGGGGACCGATATCAACAAATGCTGCGGCCAGGCCAGAAGCGTGGATAGACCTCCGGGAGTCGGATAATGGCCGCAGAACTCCACTTGTTGGCAGAGATTGCGGTGACCGGCTCGGCAGACACCACAATCTCCACAGGGGTTGGCCGGTTCAACAACGACCCGTTCCCCGGCGCGCTCTCCGGAGGCAACGACGCCACCCATCTCGTGTCCCAGCACGAATGGATCATGAACTCGGTCCTCGCCGATGCCGCCTTCCTCGAACCAGTGCAGATCGGAGCCGCATAGACCCACCGCCGTCATCAGAACGAGTTCCTCACCCGGGCCCGGAACGGGGTCGGGTTCTGTATGCAGCCTGATGTCGCCGGCACCGTGGAGTCGCAGGACGTCCATGCCCGACACGATAATGACCGCCGCAGCTCCTGTACGGGATACCGCGCTGCACCGATAGCGCTAGGTCCCGGGG
>JARFRN010000094.1 GCA_029287195.1 Acidimicrobiia bacterium
CTCCAGGGCCGTACGGCTCGCCACACACGACGCGAAAACCCCTTCGTCGAGTCCTAGTTCGCCGGCGAGATCGGCCAATACCGCGTCGGGCGGCTCGACCGCCCAGTCATTTATCCGTTCGAATAGCAGGTCGTGCATTTCCCAGAATGCCTGCTGTTCACCGGCGCATTCGGCGGTCAAGAGCAACAAGGAGACTTCAGCCGACCCGCAGATGGGTACGACCCCGCCGACCTACCCGCTGGATGGTAGAGATGCCGCATTGCCGATCCTGAGATTCGTCGAGGACGAGTACGTGAACAACATGTTCTTCGTCGCCTGGGGCACGGCAGACAACGCTAAGTCGACCGGTTTGTCGGGTGTCAAGAGCGAGGCATCACCACTCGACCTGTACTACACCCGCACCGAGAACTACGGCGACACCTACGTAAGGATCCCGTGGGTCATCGGAGGCGAGAACAGCAACGAGGGCTACGGCGAGACGGTGTGGCGCTACGACTTTGTGGCCAAGGGTGAACCCGAGCAGCAGGGCGAAGCCCAACTCCGGGCGACGTCGGACGGCTCCAAGGCGTACGTGATTTGGCACTCATCGATCGCAGCCGAGGAGGACCCAGACGAGGAGTACACCCGCTGGTACCCGTGGAAGCCCGAGGAATCGTTCGAGAATGACCTCTGGTTCCGTCGGCTGATCTTCTGGCCCACGCCAGAAGCTACTTCCTAGACGAAATCGCTCGAGGGGTGGCTGCTTCCCCCGGCAGCCACCCCTCCGAATCGGCCGGGGTGAGACCGGTCTTTGGACCAAGCTCACCCCGGCTTGCCTGTCATTGCCTCCTGTCCCAATCACAGCGGCCGGACCCGGTTTGACGGAGAGTTCTTCGACGCCACGTCTGTTGGCCTGCATCCACCACCACATCGTGTCCCGGACCGTGATGGTTGATGGATCATCCGGACCAGTACGACTCCCAGCAGGGAGGCGATCGCGGGGAGTTGCCGGTCCCGGACGCTGATCGGCGCCTCCGGTGTCGCACCCACGTTGCAGGCTTGGCGATTCTGGCTCGTCCGCACCGATGTCGTGCCTCGTGCTAGGTCTAGAACTGACAGAGGTTGTTTACATTTCGGGTTCTCCGGACTGGTGAGGAGAATCCATGACAGAACATGAACAGCGTCGGCTGGTGAGGCCTCGCCGGGCCGCAAACGCTGAAAGCTCGGGACTAGTCACTCAGCGATCTAGGGAAACGATCCGAAGACTCACCGGGTCCGTGCCGATAATTCGATCCATGGGAGAGAAGCAATCAGACAGTTTGGTTTCGGTGTTGATGTGTGTGGTGTGCGGTCTCGGTGCTGCGGTGCGGGTGAAGGACCAGCACTTGTGTAGCCGCTGCGCGGTTGACTATCAGCTGCAGCGTCAAGAGGCAGAGCTAGGCCGGCGCGTGGCTGCGCCGTCGGCAGTACGAGGTCCTGGATAGCCGGTGCTTCATTGCCGACGGCGCGCCTTGCCTTTCGGACAATCGAGCGACTCTGCACGCTCCTGCGACAGGATCGGCGTATCGATCGAATTCGTCCGCCGCAGTCATCGGGTGGACACAGACGAGCAACCCGTTGTTCTATGACGTTCGTGACGTGACGCTGTGCGGTCTGGATGCCCATGCCGGTGAGCGCGCCGATCTGTTTTCGCTGTTGCCCCGCGCCACGTATCCGAGCAGCTCTCGTCCTCGTCCTGTCCGCACTGCAACGCGAGCGTGACGGCCGGCGTCCTCGAGGCGCCCCAAACTGTGTACGCATAGCGGTGGACACATCGGCGGGGTTGATATCGAATGCGTCTTGGCGCTCGACTCCCCCGACCGGTGCGGGTGAACACGGCAAGCTATTTCGGTGACCGTCGGGTGGGTGCTTGCGCATTCCCGGCTGTCGGCTTCGGATCGCGGATCTCTGAAGCCTTCATCAGAAGGCTCGGCGTATCCACAACCGTCTGTTGCGGGGGATTCCGAGTGGCCCCGGCCTCCCGGCGGGCCCGGGCCACCATCAACGCGCAGATTGCAGCCGGGAAGGCACGCCACACTCCCATCGGCGTGATTCATTCAGCCGCAGAACGCTGCGTCCACCTCCACAGGCGTGAAAACGGTGCCGGTAGCGCCGTAGCCGTCGTCGAAGGTCAACTCGATGACGTGCGAGCCCGGGTCGAGCACACCAAGGACGGGCGCACCCTCCGCAAACCACCACGAACCCTTGCCGGGTCCTTGCGCTACGCGCTTGAGGGGAGTACGCACCGTGTCGAGGACCTCACCATCCAGTTTGAACTCGTTCGTCCAAGCGTCGAGCAAAGCCTTGTCGTCGTCGAGAACGAACACCCAGGTGCCCACCATCAATTGATCGCAAACCTCCTCGAGTACCCCAAACGGCTCCAGCCTCCCCTCAGGATTGACCTGTGGCGAGGCGAAACCGTCCGCCACGTCACTGTGCGCATCAATCGCCGTCCCTCCGCTCAATCCGGCATGGAAGGAAGCGTTCAGCTCCCCGGCGCCACTGCCCCCCGCTGCAGGTGCGGCCATAAACACCGCCAACATGGCGAATGCCGCAAGTGACAAGAACAATCTCCGCATTAGATGCTCCTCCCGAGGCATAACACTGATCGAGGGGCCGACCACTGGGCCGACGACAACCCCCTTCCCCACTTGCCTGCCGCTCCTTCCCCGGGGCCCAAGCCGATCACAACCTCCCGACCCAAGATACCCACCTGCGAAGAGACTTGGCTGCCGAATCTGACGAACCATCACGCTTGCCGGGCAACCCCCAATCAGCTGTCTGGAGCCTGCGCACTACCCGGGGAGATTCACCCACCCTGTCTGACAGACCCTGGAAATGACATCCCGATCGTGCAGCCCGGACCCTGACAGATAGCGAGTTTCCTGTTTGTGTCGTCTGGTCGGAGTAGGTGAGGGCAGCAATTGGACGCTCATAGCCCACAATCAGCCAACCGCCAGCGACAACACCCAGGTCCATGGGTACGTTTCTCAAGTAGTAGCGCCGTCCCTGACTGCCTCCCTACGTCCCAGTTTGAGAGGTCAGTCGCATTTCAGAGGGACGGCGCTGCGCTGCGCAATGGCTTCGCCGCTTAAGCCCCTTTTCCTGATCTGTGCCGGTTGTCGCTGCCCGAGTGCGCGGTGCAGGAACGCGGCCATTTGAGGATCTCTCGATAACCTTCGCCAACTGGGATGGGTCGCGGGTAGGTTCGGTTGCGAGCTAGTCCCGCGGTTGCGGGGAAGGAAGGTGCCGACGTGTCGGTGAGCATGATCTCCAAGCACAGGGTTGAGGATTTCGCCCGATGGAAGAAGACATATGACGAGGACGGGGCCGCGATAAGGGAACAGGGCGGTGTCATCGCCCACAGTGTTCATCGAGATCTCGACGATCCGTATCTGGTGACCGTCTATCACAAGTTTGGTGACGAGCAGTCCGCTCGGGCTTATGCCGGGATGCTCGACGGTGACGAGTTTCGGGCGATGGCAGAGCAAACCGGCATCGATCTGAACTCGTTGGAGATGTCACTGGTGACCGACGTCAACTAGGGCCTTCGCTCTTCATAGCCGAGCGCCGTATGGGCGTCGCCGAGGATGTCGGAGCCGACTGCGTCGTTGCCTAGTTGCACCTCAGAGAGAGCCTCGATGAGGTCCTTGAGGATCTAGACGGTGGGCATTTCACGGTTGCCCCAATCGGCGGTACCGAAGACCCGGTAGAGGGTGTCGGGGTTGGCGAGCTCGATATCTCGCATTGCATGCGAGAGCGCAGCGCCGACAATGGCGGGTGTCTCCCGGACATCACGCCAGTGGGCTCCTTCGGGGATCGTGAACCGATGCACCTCGGGGAAGTCAACTGGATCAGCGTCGCCGAATAGCTCGGCGGCCTCTGCGGTCTCCTCGTCGTAGACATCGGAGATTTGCTTGAAGAACAGCATCGGAAGGATGTAAGCCTTCCAGTCTGTGCGATCGACGGCCGAGCCGCGCAAGATCTCGGCACAGTTCCAAAGGTGGGACTTCAGGTCCTGGACGCTCAGAAGCACGAGAAGCCCCACTGAAAGCCAACAGCCGCCGCTAAGGAACCTGCAGTCGGGAGATCCACTCGATCCTGCAAGCATCTGTGTGCGTTCGCCTCAGCCACAGTCTTCCTCACACCACGACTGTAATGGAGAGACCTGACACGCTTGGTGAATCACAACGTCGTGTGCAAGTCTTTGATTGCACGCTTTGATTCGACCAAGAAACGACCAAGAAAACGAAGCGCCCTTCAAAGCCACCCGATTGGAAACTCCAATGACCTCGGTGGCTTCCGTAGTCGGGCTGGCCGGATTTGAACCGGCGACCTCTTGACCCCCAGTCAAGCGCGCTGCCATGCTGCGCCACAGCCCGATGCCGTCATTGGGCCCCACACAGAGACCTCACATGACGGCAAGCCCGGAGCCTACCGCGTCCCGGCGATGAGTTCGACTTCCGGGTTTCGTCCTTCACGGGAGCTGGCTGCACTCGGGTGGTCGAGAACGGGACTACGCCAGTCGCACTACATCGCTACCGGCAAAGATCGGCCCTACATCCAGGTTCAGCGGCTCACTGCGATACAGCTGAGGCGGAACCGAGATATCTCCCAGGTACAGCTCCCCTACGTTCCAGGCGGCGTCCGGGAGGCGCAGCCCTGCCTTGGGAAGCGCCAGGGCGAGTGTTGCCGTGGCAACGATCGCCGGATCGAAAACCGTTCCCGTCGTGGCGTCCAGACCTGAGGGTGTATCGAGCGACAGGATTGGAGCACGCCCATCATTGGCCCAACGGATCAGCTCGGCTGCCCGGTCCCGCGGCGCCCCCTCGAGCGAGTAGCCGATGATCCCATCGACGATCAGCTGAGCATCCGCATACGGCAGATCGTGCACGAGGATGGGAATGTCGAGGTTGTCCAATATGCGGAGTTGCTGTCCTGGTACGGCCGTCATGTCTTCCGACGTGATCGCCACCCTGACATCGGCGCCGTAGCCGTGAAGGCGGCGGGCACAAACCAGCGCCCCTCCCCCATTGCCGCCCGTGCCGGCAAGCACGACCACCGTCTTTCCCTCGGGGTCGCCGGCAAGGAATCGCTCCCGCGACAGATGTGCCAAGTTACGCCCGGCGTTCTCCATCATCCGCACCAAGTCGATCTCAAAGTCCTCGATCATCGCCCGATCGACCTCGATCATCTGCTCGGTGGTCAGATACGGCACGTCTGTTTCAAGCCAAGGAAAGCTCATCGTTGCCTCAGATCTTGTCCAGGACCCAGGCTATACCCTGTACGAATCGCCAGCCGAGATAGAGCGCCGCAAGCAGCAGGATCACCATGAAGCCGACGGGCCATGGTTCGTCATCAGACGCGGTATCCGGTCTGTCCTCCTCGGTGCTCATACCGGCGGGACCCCGTGGCGGCGTTCGGAGAATGCCCGGCTCTTGCGCCCCGCATAGGACAGCCTTTCCAGGATCTCCGTGCGCAGGTCCTCTGGTTCGACAACGCCGTCGATGATCAGCTCCGAGGCCACTCGCAGCAAGTCCACATCCTCGTTGTATTCAGCCTGCTTTTCTGCCACGAACGCCATACGTTCTTCTTCTGGTAGCTCTTGGATCTTGTTGTAATAAACGGCGTTTACTGCCGCCTCAGGGCCCATCACAGCAATCTCAGCAGTGGGCAGGGCGATGGTGACGTCGGGCCGGAAGCCAGGCCCTGAGAATGCGTACAGACCCGCTCCGTAGGCTTTTCGCACGATGATCGACAGCCGCGGCACCGTCGCCTCGGCTATGGCGGTCAACATCTTGGCACCGGCACGGATGATCCCTTGCCGCTCCACATCAGTTCCGATCATGAACCCGGGTACATCGGCAAAGAATGCCAGCGGAATGTTGAACGCGTCACAGAGCCAGATGAAGCGGGTCGCCTTGTCTGCCGAGTCGACAAAGAGAACCCCGCCGAGATGCTTGGGTTGCGATGCCACGATTCCAACCGGCTGACCATCGATACGGGCCAGGGCAGTAATAACCTCAGGGGCGAACAGTTCCTTGATCGGCAGCAGGCTGCCCTCGTCAACAATGCCCCTGAGGAAGTCGACCATGTCGTATACGGCCGTCGGTTCCTCGGGCAATACCTCCTCAGGCCGGTATTCCGGGTGGGGAGCCGTTCCCTCATAGGTCAGCGGAAGCAAACGAAAATTGTCGGGCATATACGAGAAATAGAACCGTGCCCATTCGATAGCCTCCTCGTCGGATTGCACCAGCGCATCCCCACAACCAGAGATGGAACAGTGCATCCGGGCACCGCCCAATTCCTCCAGGGTGGTTTGTTCGCCGATCACCATCTCGGCCATCCGGGGAGAACCCAAATACATGGAGGCATTTCCCTCCACCATGACCACAACGTCACAAAACGCCGGGATGTAGGCACCGCCGGCAGCAGACGGCCCGAACAGGCAGCAGATCTGCGGAACCCGCCCGGACAGCCTCACCTGGTTGTAGAAGATCTTGCCGGCCCCACGCCGACCGGGAAACAGGTCTATTTGATCGGTGATCCGGGCACCGGCCGAATCGATGAGATAGAAGACCGGGAGCATCTCGTCATAGGCGTACTCGAGGGTCCTGATCATCTTCTCGACCGTCAACCGGCCCCAGCTGCCCGCTTTGACCGTGGGGTCGTTGGCGATGACCGCCACCGGGCGACCGTCGACGGTTCCACGGCCGGTGACCACACCATCTGCTCCGTGCTCGGGAGTGAGGGCATTGGCGAGCAATCCGTCCTCGACGAAGCTTCCCGGGTCGAGCAGCAGCTTCACCCTGTCGCGTACGAAGAGCTTCTGCTGGGTCTTCAGCTTGTCGTGATGTCGGGGTGGGCCGCCCTGCTCAGCCTTGGCGGCGGCGCGGCGAAATTTGTCGAACGGACCAACTTCACTCGTCACGGTTGTCTCCGATTGTGACGACGGCGGGCGGTCAACCGCAGCGGAGTGCCCATGAAGTCGTACTCCTCCCGTAGCCGGTTCTCCAGATAGCGTAGGTAATCGGCGGCGATGTCGCCTCCCCGGACGAACAGGACGATCGTCGGCGGCTCCGTTGCGGTCTGTACGGCGTAGATGATGCGGGGCCGCTTTCCTTTGCGGACCGGGGGCGGATGGGCCTGGTGCCATTGTCGAATGAACCGGTTCAGTTCCGGTGTTGGAATGCGTTGCCGCCGGTTCTCCAGCACGGCGTGAATCGCCGCCGGGAGACGGTGCAACCGGCTTCCGGTCTTGGCCGCCATCCGCAGCACCGGAGCCCAAGACACGAAGGCAAGTCGGTCGGCAACCGAATCTTCGGTCACAGCCCGTTCCTCGTCCGTGATGATGTCCCACTTGTTGAGCAACACGATTAGCCCGGCGCCTGCATCGTGGATCTCCTCCGCAAGCCGCTGTTCCTGATGGGTTGCCCCGCGGGTTCCGTCGACGATTAGTAGGGCGACGTCGGCCCGCTGCAGAACCTCACGCGCCCGCAACACTGCGTAGTACTCAACGTCGTCTTTGATCTTGGTGCGCCGCTTGATGCCCGCAGTGTCGACGATCTCGAACGGTTCGCCGTCCAGTTCCACAACCAGGTTGATCGGATCTCGGGTCGTGCCGGGGGTTTCGGACACGAGGACCCGTTCTGTGCCGGCGAGCTGGTTGAGCAGTGTCGACTTGCCGACGTTGGGGCGACCGATGATGGCGAGACGGGCCAAATTCGACTCGGCTTGGTCGCCGGCGTCGTCGAAGACAGGCAGCGCCTCGACTAAGGCATCGAGAAAGTCACCCGTACCCCGCCCGTGCTGAGCACTGATCGGCATCGGCTCACCGAGTCCCAGGCTCCACAGGTGTTCCAGGTTCTCCTCCTGGCGAGGACCATCCACCTTGTTGGCGACAAAGACGTAGGGGATGCCGCTGCGCAAGAC
>JARFRN010000117.1 GCA_029287195.1 Acidimicrobiia bacterium
GGGTAGACATGGGGACCTGGATGAAGGAGGCCTACCCGGATGTCGTGGATCAGGTATTTGCGGGCTCGTGGATCATCCACAACGGGGAAGCTGCGGTTATCGCCATGGATCACATCGGCGAATTCATAGAGCAATCGACTGAGTATCCGCGTGCCGACGCAACTGAGCAAATGGATGAGATGATTACCGTCGCTCTCTTCACCGAATAGCGCAGACGGGCCCCCTAGACCACGGTCCTCCTCGATCTTAGATCGCGTCTGATTCCGGCCCTCGGCCAGCTAGCGTTGACCCCAAACGACTTATCGGATATGATAAGTCTATGGTTGACTTGAGTCCGGTGCTGCAGCGGGTCCTTGCCTCCGCAGCGCGGCTACAAGAGGTAGTACCCGACGCCGTGCTCGTCGGAGGTTCGGCTGCTGCGCTCCACGCCGGCCACCGAGACTCGCTTGATCATGATCACGTGCTTTCAGATCTGGTCGATCGCTACGAGGTGGTACTAGAAGCGGTGGAGGCCACGGAGGGCTGGGCCACCTCAGTTCGAGCATCAAAGCCGCCATTCACCATCATGGGTCGCCTTGGTGGTGTCGAGGCCGGGTTGCGCCAGATGCGCCGGACCCGCCCGTTGGAAACCTTCGAGGTCGATGTGGGCGAGGACGCCAAGGTGGTTGCACCGACCGCAGCGGAGACTCTACGCGTCAAGGCATTCCTGGTGGTACAACGAAACGTGGTCCGTGACTACCTCGATGTTGTTGCCTTGGCCGACCATCTCGGACACGAGACGGCGGGTGCGATCCTGTCCGACATCGACTCGTACTACGACGACCGATCCGGCGAGTGGGGATCGGTGCTTACATCGCTCGTTCTCGCACTCGCCGACCCGGAGCCACGCGACACCGACGTCATCGACGAGCTCCCCCGATACAAGGGACTGGACGAGAGCTATCACCGCTGGAGTGATGTTGTCGATGTCTGCCGCTTGCTCGCACTCCGGCTCGGAGGTGCGGACTGATGCCCGTCGCCTTCCGGAATGTCGATGCCTCACCTACCGACGATGTCCGCACCTGGCCGTACGAGGCATTGGTCGCAGTGATCGACCGGGGTCTCGTCCCAGATTGGCAGCCCATCTTCGCCGAGCTGCGCCGTTCTCCGTGGGGCCGGGTGGCGCGACGCGTCGAGCACTACCTGTCATACCGGGAGCCTGGCCCAGGCAGCACCCTATTCGCCCTGGCAGTGGAACACGCCCGAGCCCAGGCGGATCAAGCCGACCGAGCCGAAGCGGCGGCTCGGGTACGGGAAGCTGTCGACCTTTCCGGACTCACCAAAGCCGAGTTTGCCCAGCTGGTGGGAACCAGCGCGTCACGACTGAGCACCTACCTCAACGGCAAAGTCACACCATCAGCCGCGATGCTGATCAGGATCGAGCGCACCGCACCAACCACCCGCGAAGCCTGATACCCGGAAGAACCACTCCACAAGCCGGGCCTTCGCAGGAGGGTCTCATCGGCCGAGGCGTGTCCCCGAATTACAGCGTCTAATTCTGGCCGTTATGCTCCCCGTTGACCGGGGATTTCTGGGGTTTGCACAGCGCTTGGTGGTGGATATTCCGTAGTCAGACGCTCTATCCAATTGAGCTACGGGCGCATGATTCCGTCAAGTATTGCAAGGGTTTCTCGAGAACCCAAGCCGACTGAGAGCATTCTAGTTCGAATCAGGCGCTGTAGCTGGCGGGCCACGCAGACCCGTGATCCGCCAACGTTTACGGGCGCTTCCGCCCTAGAGACCATGTTCCGGCCTACTAGCACAGCGCTGATTCAGCGTCTGACTCTGCCGAATCGAGAGAAATCGTCGGCGTCAACCTCACCGAACGCACGAAGACCCTTGTAGGGGTTGAGCACCGGCCGCTCCGCGGATTCCGTTCGGAGCCGCTCGAGGGCAGGATCCTGGCGGAGAATCAACTCTTCGAGCTGCCGTAGCTCCGCGGAAAGCTCTATCCCGAGTTCCTTGCCGAGCAGAAGACGCCCGGCCTGACAGATGCGCAGCGCCTCGGCCTGACGGCCGCATCGATAGAGGGCGAGCATCAGCTGCCCCCGCAGCCGCTTGCGCAACGGATTGTCGCCTACCAGACCTTCCAACTCCCCAATCACAGCGTCGTGGCGACCAAGTTGGAGATCGGCGTCCAGCCGGTCCTCGGTGGTTCGCAGTCGCAGTTCGTGCAGCCGGCGGATCTCCGGCTGGGCAAATGACTCGTAGGTGAAGTCGACGAGCGCATCGCCGCGCCACTGTGACAACGCGTCCTGCAGCTTGATCGATGCAGCTTCCGGGTCCTGAGCGAGCAGACCTCGGCCTTCTGTTGCGAGTTGCTCGAATCTAGCGGCGTCGATGGATTCGGGATCGGCCGCGAGCAGGTAGCCGGCAGACTCGGTCACCAGTACAGAGCCGGGTTCGCCCTTGGCGCGCTCGGGCTCCAAGACCTGACGGAGTCTCCCGACGTGGAATACCACCGCCTTGACACCGCTATCTGGAGATGCTTCCCCCCACAACTCGTCGATGATGCGGTCCGGGGTCAATACCCGATTGGCGTTGACGATCAATAGCGCCAACAATGCTCGCTGCCGAGCAGAGGTGACGAGGAGCGGTCGACCATCCTCGAACACCTCGAGCGGACCCAGGATGCGAAAATCCATCCAACCGCCTGTGATCTACTACTCAATGATCCGACGAAATGCGTGCCACGACAAGGGGTGGTCGAGGGCGACTCACCCCATCGGTGACCTTCACCCTGTGATGTAGCGCTCGAGTTGCTCGATCGTATGCTCCTGATCTGCGATCAGTGCTTTCACCACGTCGCCGATCGAAACCAGTCCCAGCAAGGCGTCGTCCTCCACTACCGGTAAGTGTCGGATGCGTTTGCTCGTCATCAGCGCCATACACTCACCGATGGTGTGATTGCGGGTGACGGTAAGGACCCTCGCCGTCATGATCTGCCGCACGAGGGTTTCACTCGAGCGGCGATCGTGGAGAACTCCTTTGCGGGTGTAATCCCGCTCCGAGATGATCCCTGCCAGTCGACCTTCGTCGACAACCGCCAGCGCCCCGACATTCTTGCGCGCCATCAGTTGCAGCGCTTCGAATACGGTGGCGTCCGGACCGATAGTCCACACATCCGAGCCCTTTTGGGCGAGCAGGTGGGCGACCGTCCTGTGCACCGGTCACCTCCATTGGTGCCTTATCCAACTGTACCAAGAAGACACTGCGATCTTCGCCGGTGTTCCCCGGAGGAAAGGCCGGCGCCAATCGACTGACGAGGAGCGGTGGTTATCGGAGCGCGGAAGTCGACATCACCCCGATGGTCGCCGCGGACGCCGCCCACTCCACCTGTCCCAGATTCGACTTGTGCGCATATCGACTTGTGCGCATATCGGCATATCCTGCCCGCATGTTCAGATCCGTTGTCGCCCTCATCGCCGGCTCATTGATGGTTGCTGCGTGTGGATCCTCTGAGACGGTACCGACCTCAACCTCGTCCCCCGACGTTGCGATAGAGGTCGCCGCTCCTACTCGCCCCGACATCCCGTGGGACGAAACGCCCGAGCACCTACGCGCCAACGAGAGATGCCCGGACGATCTCCCGGTCGACAGCATTGTTCCGCTGGATTCACCGAAGGTCGCCCTCACCCGGGTGGCGGAGATCGCCGAAGCATCGGCGCTGGCGTTTGCGCCCAACGGCACCGCGTTCGTCGGCACTCGCAGCGGGTCGATCTTCAGCTGGGTAGAAGGTCGCGAACCCCAACTCGTACTCGATCTCGCTTCGGTTACGACGACCGAACGTGACCAGGGGCTCCTCGGGCTAAATGTCGCCAACGGCTACCTATTCGTCAACCGAACGGATTTGGAGGGCGACAGCGTCGTCGAAGCCTATCCGCTCATGGACACGGGACCCGAGGCGAGCCAGGTGGTCGAGTTGCTTCGGACCGATCAGCCCTCACGAGAGCACAACGGTGGAGATATCGTGTTCGGCCCGGACGGTCACCTCTACCTGACCGTCGGGGACGGCGGTGGACAGGGCGGTGCGTTCATCACGGGGCGCCAGGAGGCTCATGCTTTTGGCTCGCTACTCCGGTTTGCCATCTCCTTCGATCCGACGCCGGTGCTGCGCGCAGCGCCCGACAACCCATTCGCCGGTAGCACGCCGGGGAGCGACTACACGTGGGTATGGGGCCTGCGCCACGCCTACCGCTTCTCTTTCGACTCAGCCACCGGCGACCTTTGGATCGCGGACGTAGGCCAACAATGTGTGGAGGAAGTCACCATGCTTCCCGGTGGCGGAATCGGCGGTGAGCACCTGGGCTGGAACGCCTTCGAGGGCAACCGGCCGTTCATGGACCAGCCCCTCGACTCGCACACAACTCCGACCTTCTCCTACGACCACAGGGACGGGCGGTGCGCGGTCATCGGTGGTCATGTCTACCGAGGCCGCGCCTTACCGGATCTGAACGGCAAGTATGTGTTCGGTGATTTCTGTGCGCGAGCTCTCATCGCATTCGACCCCGAAACCGGAGTACTCGAAGAGCTCGAGAAGGACACAGTGTCCCCAGTCGGCTTCGTCGTCGGCGCGGACGGGTCGCTGTACGTCGTCGACCTCGTAGCAGGCATCTGGAGGGTCGACCCTGTCTAGCTTGCAGCCGGCCCGCGAACAGCGAACGGCGACACGCAATAAGCTAGGGCGGTTGGCCAACAAGGAGATGTCGTGAACCCCGAGCTGCGCACCCTCGCCGAGGACTACTGGCAGGACGAACTAGCCGCCTCCCCGCTGCAAGCCCTTCTGCTCGGTATCCATGACTACGACGAAGTCATGGACGACGCATCTCGAGAAAATGAGGACGCCCGGATTGCAAAGCTGCGGGATTACGCCACCAAGGCTGCGGCATTCGACCCGAAGAATCTCTCCCCCGACGACCAGATCACTCTCGAGGTGATGATTTTCGAAGCCGGCACTCGTGCCGACATGCTGGAAACTCGAGACACCGAGATGGAGGTCAACCATGCGATGGGGATCCAGGCACTGCTGCCCGTGATCTTCCCCCAGTTCCCTATCGACGAGCCCGAGCACGCCCGCGCCATGCTGATGAAGTACGCCGCGATGGGGGTGTGGTTCGATCAGCTGACCGACCGGCTCCGCTCCGGTGTGGCCAACGGCCGCACCCCTATGGCGAGCACGGTGGAAAGGACGGTCGTCCAGATAGATGGTCATCTTGCCGACGACCCGGCGGCGAGCGTCTTCTTGAATCTCCGCGCCCCCGCTGCCTTCTCCGCAGAGCAGGAGGCTGATTGGCGCGACGAGCTAGCTGAGGTCGTCCGCACAGAGATCTACCCCGCTTATCGGCGCTACCGCGACTACATCGCCGACCACGTGCTTCCCGCATCGCGCGGCGAAGATATTCCCGGTATCTGCCACCTCGAAGGTGGGGAGGAGTGGTATCGCCGCGCCATCAAGCGGTACACCTCGGTTGATCTCACTGCGGACGAAATTCACGAGATCGGGCTGGCCCAGATAGACAAGCTCAACGATGAATACCGGGAACTCGGCGCCGCAGCACTTGGCACGTCTGACCTCGAGGAGATCTTCAGTCGACTACGCGACGATCCGGAGCTCCGTTTCGATACGGGAGAGGAGGTCCGCGCTGCGTCGGAGGCGGCGTTGGCCAAGGCCAAGGCGGCCATGGGCGACTGGTTCGGGCGGCTGCCCAAGGCTGATTGCCTGGTTCAGGAGACTCCGTCGGGTCCGCAAGCCTTCTACTTCCCGCCCGCCACAGACGGCTCCCGACCGGGAGCATTCTTCGTGAATACCTCCGATCCAAGCGCCTGGAAACGCTACGAGATGGAAGCGCTCGCCTACCACGAGGGAATCCCCGGCCACCACCTGCAGCTCGCCATCTCGGGTGAGCTCGAAGACATCCCGGAATTCCGCAAGCACGCGTCGGTTACCGCCTACGCCGAGGGCTGGGGCCTCTATACGGAACGGCTCGCCGATGAGATGGGGCTCTATGCAGGACCGCTGGACCGCATCGGCATGTTGTCGGCCGATTCGCTGCGGGCCGGCCGGCTGGTGGTCGATACCGGAATCCATGCCAAGGGGTGGACCCGCCAGCAGGCAATCGACTTTTTCGCCGCCAACTCGCCGCAGAATCTGGCCGGCATTGCTGAGGAAGTCGATCGCTACATCGGCTTACCCGGCCAGGCTCTTGCCTACATGATCGGACGACTCGAGATCGTTCGCATGCGGAAAGAGGCCGAGGAAGCCATGGGAGACCGGTTCGACATCAAAGGCTTCCACGACACCGTGCTTTGCTCGGGCTTGGTACCGCTGGGAACGCTCGATCGCATGGTCGACGAGTGGGCACACAGCTAGAGCATCTCGTCTCCGAATCGACTGGGACGTGCGAGACTTGATGCGTGATCTCGAAAGAACTGGCGCGGCGACTGCGTGACGCGGGCTTGGAGTGGCTGCCCGCCGAGGGCGACCGCTTCGTGATTCCCGATCGCGATCTCGAGGATTACACCTTCTCCGTCAGCGAGATGACGATCGAGGTGCACAAGACCCGAGAGGGGCCCCGCGTCTCCTTCAACGGCGCGGTGGAATGGGCCCTCGACTCGATCATGCAGCGCGAGGTCGTGTGGCTGCCATCGGAGGCACAGTTGCGTGACCGGCTGGGCCGGGCCTTCGACAATCTGAGTCGGAGTGACGAGGGATTCAAGTGCGAAGTGGTGGTGGAAGGAGACCGCCGGACCTATGAAGCCACCGACCCCGCAGATGCCTATGCCCTGGCGCTCCTAGACATCCTCGCCAACCCGGATGCGATGCTGCGGTTGATGGTGGACGACGCTTAGCAGGCAAGCATGCCTCGGTGACGGTGGACGTGGAAGGCTGGGGTCTCCACACCGAGCGGCTCGCCGGCGCGATGGGGCTCTACAGCGGTCCGCCGGAGCCGATGGGGATACTGTCGTTCGACTCGTGACGCGCCGGACGGCTGGCGGTCGACAACGGAATTCCCCCCCGGCTGGTCTTGACAGGAAGCCATCGACTATCAGGTCAGCAACTCGCCACAGGCCCTGAACAACATCGAAAGCGAGGTGGAGCGTTACATCCGTAGGCCCGGTCAAGCCCTCGCCTACATGATCGGCCGCCGCGAGATCATGCAGCTCCGCGCCGAGGCCAAGGCCACGATGGGCTCCGGCTTCGCCATCAAGGGCTTCCACGACACGGTGCTCGATTCCGCTCCGGTTCCGCTCAGCGTGCTGCGGCGGCTCGAGAACTGGGCAGCGGCCTAACCACGCCAGTCGTCCCTGCCATCGGGATCTCGCGGATACGTGTCCGATGCTTCGAGGAACTCATCGAGGTGAGAAACCGCAATCGCTGCCGCCTCGCCGTTGTGCACCAGATCAACAGACGGGAAGGCTATCGCTGCGTCTTCCGGATACGCCTCTCTCATCCAGCGCGCGTAGTCAGCCTCAAAGTCGCTGTAGGCCCACCATCCCGACGAGTTCGACCACTCGACCATCCCTAGGGGCTCATTCCCGACCCTCGTCCATACCTCGCGGAACTCGAATACTGCGCCCGCTTTCGTATAGAAGTCATCGGTGAGGGCTCCCTCACACCGCACCTCGTCGGGCGTCTCTGTCTCAGCGCAATCTACGGTGACGCGACGCCCCTGCCCCCAGAACCACTCGACCACATCACCCGGCGGTTCTCCAAAGAACTCCTCGTAAACCACGGGATCGTGACTGTCGTACGCTTCATAAAGGGCAACGACCTGTTCCAGCAACGTCATGGACGTTTGCTCCTCTGCGGCTGCCACGTGTGTTCCCCAATCCGGGCTGTTGGCAATAAACTCATCGACATACGGCAATACCGCCGCCACTGCGTCTGCGTTGCTCGCCAAATAGTGCAATCGCCGCGAGTCCTCGATATCGGCGACTGCGTCGGGGTAGTTCTGTTCCAGCCAGGCGAACAGCTGTTCTTCGATGAGTTCGTAATCCCACAAGGGTTCCCGCCCGGGGACGCTGACTATCTCACCAGGACAGCGCCCGGCCCGACAGCCCGGAGGCCGAAACATTGCGTTGTCGATTAGCTGGAGAAGTTGGCCGTTACGCTCCGTATATTGATAGATCGCCTCTCCCGTGGCTCCCGCCGGTCCGTGGAGGGCGTCGGTATAGGTCTCGATACAGCGCAACGCGGCCGGGTTGACCGGAGACGGAACACAATCCGCCGACACCTGCTCATGCAGCGTGTTGATCCAGAACCGAACGTTGGGTGCTGGGGTCGCAGGCATGAAGTCGGAACGAAGCCCAAGAGCCGTCTCGGCATCACCGGCGTTGTATGCGTCGTAGTACTGGTCGAGCAGGGCTTCCACCGTCGCAGATGGTGATGCCTCCGTTGTCGCGGTCGCAGGGGCAGAGGTTGCAGTCCCTCCCGACTCGGCTGCTGCCGCCTGGCTTTCCCCGGATGAGTCCCCGCAGGCGCTCGCCAGTAGGCAGAGCACCGCAACCGGGAGCAGATACCGGACTTGTGCACATGTCGTAGGCTTGCTGGTGAGCATCGTGTTCTCCCTAGCGTGGACCGATGTACGCGGGGTGAAGCCGTACCGGGCTTCACCCCGTGTCTGTTGAGACTTGGTTGACCAGGTCGGGACTCCTCGGGTAGTCGTTGGACTGATCTATGAACTCGTCGATTCTGGTGACCGCGATAGCTGCAGCTTCAGGAGTACGGGCGAGGTCCGTACCGATGAACGCAATCCGGTGGTCGTCGGGATATGCACTCCGCAGCCAGTAGCCGAAGTCGCCCTCGAAATCGCTCCAGGCCCAGTAGGAAATCATCTCCCATTCAGTGGTAGAGAACATCTGGCCTTCGGCAACGCTCCACAGCGTCCCGTACCGGAATTCGGCTCCGGCCTTCGAGAAGAAGTCATCGAATCTCTCCTCTTCACAGCGCACCAGAGAGTCGTCGCCCGGGACCGCCTCACATTGCACTTCCGCTATCGTCCCCAGCTCCCACTGCCACAGCATCACCTCAGGCGGGGGCTCGCCGAAGAAGCTTCGGTAGACGGCGGGATCCCGGCTGTTGAGTGTGGCGTATAGCGCCTCGACAGCCTCGAGCGGTTCCATGCCCGCGATCGCCAGGGTGGTCGACCCACCCCAGTCCGGACTCTGCGCTACGAACTCAGGAACCAAAGGCAGCGCCGCAGCCAAAGCTTCTGCGTCTGCGGCGAAGTAGTTGAGGCGAGATGCGTCACCGATCCTGTTTGCTGCGCTTGGATGCGCAGACGTAAGCCAGCTGAACAGGTCGGCGGCAAACTCGTCGTACCTATCCGGGCAACGATTGCTCAGACACCCCGCGTAAATGTTGATCGAGCCGGGATCGGCGGTCTGGAAGAGCACTCCGTTGCGCTCTGTGTAGAGAAAGGAGGTGCGTAGCGCAAGCCCTGCGGTGCCGTGGAATGGGTCAGTGTATGACTCCGCACACACAATGGAACTCGGATAGCCGGGTGCAGGGATGCATTGAGCGTCGACTCGCTCGCCCAACTCCTCAACGCGGAAGCGAATCTCAGCGGGTGAGGTCATTCGCATCGTCGGTGAGAGGAGTTCGATGGCCCGTTCGGCGTCACCCGCGTTGTAGGCGGCGTAGTACTC
>JARFRN010000170.1 GCA_029287195.1 Acidimicrobiia bacterium
CGTTGTCAACGAGTCCTTTCGTTCCAGCGCCTTGCGTATCTGATCATCGACGTGGTATCTCTCGAACAGTCCCAGCTCGTCCTCGTAGAGCTTCACCTTGTCCAGCAGGTCTGCCTCAGTCCCCTCCAGGTATGAGAGCGCCTGCTCGTAAGTGTCGCGGTTGTCGACGAGAAGCCGGCGGAAGTCGCTTGTGAAATGTTCCCGAATGACCCGCAGCACCAGCGGTGGTTCTTCGTGCAGCAGCTGTGGCGCCTGCGTCTGGTCGTGCGCCTCGATCTCCTGCCAGATACCCAGCAGGCGTTTGATGTCCGACTGAATGTCCTCTTTGGATGCTCCTTCGGCTGCGGTGCGGACGATCACACCCATGCCTTTGGGACGGACCTCTCCAATAACGCTACGCAACCTGCGTCGTTCGTCGTCGGGAAGCCGCCGGGAGATGCCCCGCACGTCGGAGTTCGGGGCCAGCACCAGATAGCGGCCCGCCAAGCTTATCTGGTTGGTTAGACGGGCGCCCTTGTGGCCGAGGGCATCCTTGACTACCTGGACGAGGACCGTGTCGCCCGGCTTCATGACCATCTCGATGCGGCGCGCTTTCCCTTCGATCTCTGCATCGTCGTAGTTGACGTCCCCGGCGTAGAGGACACCGTTCTTGCCTTCGCCAAAATCGACGAAAGCTGCCTCCATGCCGGGAAGAACGTTGCGGACCTTGCCGAGATAGACGTTGCCAACGTGTGATTTCTGGTCGCTTCGGGCTACGTAATGCTCGACGAGAATCGGCCCCTCGAGGACGACGATCTGAGTCTGGTGCGGGCTCGACCGCACCAGCATTTGTTTCCGGGCGGTGTTTGGCGGGGGAACAACCTCGAGATGCGGGCGCGGCCGGCGTCTCTCGGCAGCATCGGCGGCGCTGCGCTGGGGAGCGTCAGACCGTCCGTTCCTGCGCTTGCTGCCGCGCCCCCGCTGCTGCGATGACCGCTGTGCGTTGCGGCTCCTAGAGCCGGAGTCCTTGCGTTGCCGTTCTTTCTTCGGTGGTTCCTCGACCGCTCCCCGGCGGACAACCCGCGCGGTCTTCTTGCGGAACAATGCCATTAATGATCTCCTTCAGACGCCCGATTGGGCGAAACGATGATGCCGGCGTGGTCGCCGGTGCCGCTAGGGCGCTTTCGCATGGGCTCGGTGCCGTCAGCCTGGCCAGGACGGCGATGAACCCAATGATCGTCGGGGTCGTGAGTGAGCTTGGATGTGCGAAGCTGGCCTGCATCCTCAATTCCCCGGTTCGAAAGGCCCAGCCGCTGCGAGTGCGGCTCGACGGGGCCGAATCGTAGCAGACAAAGCGCGAATTCCTATGGTGGCTATCGGCAAGGTGGTTATCGGACTGGAGGCAGTCGAGTCATCTGCGCCTGCTACGCTGCCTCGTCATGCATCGACGCGGCGATCAGGGCTGGCTCGAGGTCATATCCGGCCCGATGTTTTCCGGCAAGAGCGAAGAGCTGATTCGTCGCGTGATTAGGTACAACCTGGCGCGAGTGCCTACGCAGACGTTCAAACCGGAGCTGGACACCAGATATGCCGAGAAGAAGCTCGTCTCGCACAGCAACCTGTCGGTCGAAGCCCATCCCGTCAAGGACAGTGCCGAGCTGCTCTCGGCGATTGAGGACCGCACGATCGTCGTCGGTATCGACGAAGGCCAATTCTTCGACCTCGAACTTGTCGAAGTGGCGACGATGCTGGCAAATGCCGGCAAGCGGGTCATCGTCGCCGGCCTCGACCTCGACTATCTGGGCCGCCCGTTCGAACCGATCCCGTCTCTCATGTTACGCGCGGAGTACCTAACCAAGAGCCTTGCCGTTTGTCATCGCTGCGGCGGACAGGGGTTGTTCACGCAGCGGGTCGTCGACTCCGACGAACTCGTCGTTCTCGGGGCAACCGACTCCTACGAGGCAAGGTGCCGCCACTGCTTCGATCCCCACGAAGCAAAACAAACCCGGCTCCAACTGGTGCCGGACGGGTAGCTGTCGGCCGGACCGGCTGCTGATCTCGCAAAGATCCGTGGCGGACTTGCGGCTATGTCATAAATCAGCGTCAACCGGGACGGGTGACCGGCGCATCCACACCGAATGCCCAAGTCCGATGGCGACACTCATTGCCACGTAGGCGGTTCCTCCGGCGCTCAAGAAGGGCAGCGGAAGGCCGGTCACCGGCGTGAGTCGGACCGTCATCCCGATGTTCACAAAAGCGTGGAAAACGATCATCGCGGCAACACCGACGGCAATCAATTGACTGAAACGATCTCGCCCGTTGGCAGCTGCGACCAGGAGCCGCCAGGTGATGACTGCGAACAAGGCGATGACAACGGTGGCTCCGACGAAGCCGAGCTGCTCCCCGATTGCCGTGAAGATGAAGTCGGTCGATTGCTCGGGAACGAACGACAGGTTGGTTTGCTGACCCTGAAACAATCCCCTCCCGAAGAGCCCCCCTGAGCCGATGGCGATCTTGCTCTGCGCCAGGTTGTACCCGGTATTGGCGAGGTCTGCGCTGGGGTCGAGGAACGCCGTGATCCTCGATACCTGATACTCCTTGATTGCCCCGACCTCGAAGAGGCTCACCGAGGCCACCACAGCTGAGAGGCCGAGGAATGCAAACTGACGCCATGTGGTTCCGGCGCTGAACACCATGACGACCGCCACAAACGCAAACACCAGCATGGTGCCCAGATCCGGTTGGAGAAAGATCAGCGCGGCCGGAATCAGAACCAGGATGATTGCCTGCGCCATCTCCTGCCAGCGCATGGCCTTGTCGTACGAACGCGCCAGAGTGGCTGCAAGCGCCAGGATCACAGCAATCTTTGCCATCTCAGACGGTTGGAATCGGAACACGCCAATATCGATCCATCTCCTCACAGAGTCGTCATTGAGCACCAGGACGGCGACCAGCGTTGCCAGCGATACGCCATAAACAATCGGCGTCAGCATGCGCAGCGCACGGTGCTCTGCGAGAGAAGCCAGGATGAATGCTCCGATGCCGATGACAACGAATAGCAGCTGTCTTCGAACCAGCTCGGTGGGGCTCCTGCCCTCGGCGAGGAGACGAGGCGCGGACGCCGAGTAGATCATCACCAGACCGAGTCCGCTCAACGCCAGATAGGAGAGGATCAACCCCAGGTCGGGACGCAACGCTCGTTCTCGCTGCAACAGCGTTACCGGCTCGGTGCGACGCGCCGTGAGAACCATCAGTCGGCTTCCTCCCCCAGCGACACGGCCGTGACCGGCTGATCGAGCAGGTGTTGCAGGACCGGCCTGGCAGTTGGTGCAGCAACCGCGCCGCCGCTGCCGCCGCGCTCGACAATCACAACAACCACCCACTCGGGGTTGTCGACGGGAGCAACGCCCACAAACAATGCCGTCGTCACCGCCTCCTGAATCACGTTGCCGTCATCATCCTCCCGACGCTTGATGACCTCGGCCGTGCCCGTTTTGCCGCCCACCTGTTCAAGATTGTCCCCAAAACCCTCAAAAGCGGAGTAGGCAGTGCCGCGCGGGTCGTTGACGACGCGGCGCAGGTCGTTGCGGAGAGCCCGCACCGTCGACGCAGACAGGTCTTCAACTACGTTGAGGACGGTCGGAGGGTTCTCCGTGACGAGTTCACCGTCTTCGGTCCGGATCTCATCAACCAACCGAGGCTGCCACACGGTTCCGCCATTCACCAGCGCTGCGTAAGCCGTTGCCAATTGGACCGGGGTCGACAGCATCGACCCTTGACCTACGGCAGCCTGGAACAAGTCCCCTCCGAACCAAGGGCTGGCGAAGTCGAGCCGACTCGGATCCAGACGCGGGTCCTTGTCCGCGGCCCAGGTTTCGAACAACTCGCGGTCGGGCACGAGACCCTTTCGCTCTGTGGGAAGGTCGATGTTGGTCTTGTCTCCGAACCCAACCTGGCGGGCCCAGTCCTGCAGCAGGTTCTCTTGATCGGTGTTCTTGTATTGGTCCCACAGCGCATACGTGATCTCCCAGAAGTAGGTGTTGCAGGACCGCATCAGCGCATCGTGGATGTCCTGCAAGCCGTCGTCCTGCCGGGTCCAATTCTGGAAGACCTGCTGGCTGCCCTCGCCGAGCTCGGCGCGCGCCAGCCGACCGGCGCACAGAATCTCGTCCTCTACCGAACTAGCCCCCTCCGGGGCAATGGCCTCCTCCATCGCCATTACATAGGTGAGAGCCTTGAAGGTCGAGGCCGGAGCATATTGCCCGGTGACGGCGAAGTTGATGAGCGCGCCCTCCGGGAGAGCGTCAAAAGCTGCCTGATCCAGCCCGGCAACAAAGATCGTAGGATCGAAGTTGGGCACAGATGCCATTGCCACGATCGAGCCATCGTTGACGTTCTGCACCAGACCTACGGCGCGCACCGGGCAACCGGTGTCCTCCGTTCCGTCTTCCTTGTGCCCGGGGTCACATCCTTCCTCGTTGTATTCGGCTCGGGCCAACTCCAGACCCTCCCGCAAGGCGTTTTCGAGAACTGCCTGGAGTTCGATGTCGAGTTCCAGGATCAGGGTATTTCCCGGATCGGGAAAGTCCTCGCCCATTACTTCGAGCACGGTCCGAAACGCATCTACCCGGAACTTGATCTGGCCTTCTGTCCCTTGCAGCTCGGAGTCGTACTGAGCTTCCAGACCTGCCTTTCCCAAGATATCCGTGGGTTTCGCACCCTCTTCGATGTCCACAGGATCCGGACGGCCGATGTAGCCGAGAATGCCCGAGGCCAGATTTCCGTACGGGTAGGTACGCTGCGGTACGGGAATGACGGAAACCCCGACGAATTCTTCCCGGTGCTCGGCGAGGTAGACGGCCTTGTCATCCGGGAGGTCGGACATGATCACTCGCCGATCGCCCCGGTCGCGAGCGTCCATGACTATCTCGTCGACCTCGGCCGCGGACAGGCCGGTAAAGGCAGCGAGCAGCGACACCAGTTCATCCACCGCCGTTTCCGGTACGAGCGACCCGTCCACAACCGCCGCCAGCGCCGGCCTGGTTCCGGCCAGCTGCCGACCGGCACGATCTACGATCTGGCCGCGGGGCGCCGGCGTGTAGACCGGGCGGACCTGCAAAGCCTCGGCTTGCGCCGCGAAGTCTTCTGCCGGCACTACTTGAACCCTCCACAGCTGCAGCGTGAGGATTCCGAACATGGTCAAGAAGAGGAATCCGACCGCACCGAGACGCCAGGCTGATTTCATGTGGTCCACCCCAGTTGCCGGCGCCTACCGATCAGGCGGCTGACGATTGGGAAGACCACTGCCGCAACGGCAAGGTTGTAGAAGGCGGGTAACACGGTGTCTTTGATCACTGCGGTGCTCGTGAAGAATCGCTCGCCGAAGAGGGTACCGATGATCACGAATAACGAGTGGGCGATCAGGGTCAGCAAGACGACGCCCAGGCCTACGATGACCGGACCGTCGTCGGCACGGCTCCGGAAACGCAATGCTATGTACACGGACACGGTGTAGGCCATGGCCCACAGACCCAGCGGGGCGCCCCCAAGCAGATCAAGCAGCATCCCGGCGGTGAATCCCAGAAGTAGGGCCGGCTCAGGATCGATATACCGTGCGCAAGCCAGCACTACCACCAGCACAATGGCTGGTGACGCTCCCAATGGGTCGATCCTCCCGTCACCGAAGACCGCGGTTTGCGCCACCACGGCCAATACCACCAGCAGCAAGGAGATACCGACCTCCCGTGTCCTCACCGCGCCTCCTCGATAGTGGTGTCGGCATTACCTTCGCCATCGGAGGAGTCTTCGGAAGGTTCTTCGTCGGCCGGTTCATCCGCGACGGGCTCTTCAGGTTCCGCACGCTCCTCATCTTCAGCGTCGAGCGGCGAGTAGCCGACGATGACTTTGACGTAGTCGAGTCGAGTCGGGTTGATCGCCGCCATAACCTCTGTATCAAGACCGAAGCCGGCATCGTCGGCTGCGGTCTCCTTGACCGTGCCCACGACGATCCCGGGCGGAAAACGGCTCCCGGCGGTGACGATCACGTTGCCTTCCCGCACCGGTTCCTCAGCATTGAATACCCGCAAGATCAAGGTGTCGTTGTCGCCAGTGAGCAGCCCCATCTGGCTCGTGACTTCATCCTGTACCGAGATCGTGACATTGGGATCGAAGATCAACCTGACTCGAGCCGAGTTCCTGAAGACTTCATCCACCCGCCCGATCAGCCCGCGCTGGTCGATGACCGCGTCCCCGAGCGAGATGCCGTCGTTGGAACCCTTGTCTATGAAGCGGACGAGGTCGAAGGTGCTGGTCCCCGATGAGACGATCCTGGCGGTAACAGTCGGCAAATCGTCTGGAGCTTCGAGATCGTTGATTTCCATCAGATGCTCCAGATCGGCCTGAATGCTGGTGAACTGCTCGATCTCGGTCTTCAGCTCCTCGTTTTCCAGCCGCAGCGAATCGTTCTCCTCGCGCAGGGCAGCGATATCGGACAAAGCGTCGATGAAACCCACGGCCGGCCGGGTAGCCGCCGATGTAACCTCCTGCAGCGGGGAAAACAGGGTCTGGACCCCTTCTCGCATGGTCGTGCCAATACCTCCACCAGCGCTGCGCACATCGAAGGTGGCGAGGAGAAACGAAATGACGAGGAGGCCGATCATCAGCGACGTGGTCCTGTCGAAGCGCCTGAAGGACTGCATCAGGAAGCCCGCTTCATTAACGCGATTGGAGCTGGTGGCACGCGGTTAGCGACGCCCGCTCGATGAGAGCACAACATGGAGGACCTCGAACTCTTCGAGACACGCTCCCGATCCCAGCACAACCGACTGCAGTGGCTTGTCGGCCGTCACGATCGGCATTCCGGTCTCGTTGGCGAGTCGCTGATCCAGGCCACGCAGCAGAGCCCCTCCGCCGGTCAGCACGATGCCCCTGTCCATTATGTCGGCCGCAAGCTCTGGCGGGGTCTTGTCAAGTGCGAATTTGACGGCATCTACGACCTGCTGCACAGGCTCTTCGATTGCCTCCCTGATTTCCGCCGCGCTCAAGACGACGGTCTTGGGTAGACCGCTCACGAGATCGCGACCGCGAACCTCCGCCGATGGCTCGTCCGGGAACGGGAAAGCCGAGCCGATTGCCATCTTCACCTGTTCTGAGGTGCGCTCCCCCAGCATCAAGTTGTATTCCTTCTTAACCCACGCCATAACGGCTTCGTCGAGTTCATCGCCGCCTATACGGGTGCTCTTGGAGACCACGATGCCGCCCAGCGAGATGACCGCCACCTCAGTCGTCCCGCCACCGATGTCGACAACCATTGAGCCCGAGGGTTCGTGGACGGGCAAGCCCACACCGATCGCTGCCGCCATCGGCTCT
>JARFRN010000163.1 GCA_029287195.1 Acidimicrobiia bacterium
ACCATGTCCGGTGAAGCAACAAAGCGCGGAAAGACTTTCCTGCGAGTCTGCCCTAACCGAACACCCAATCATGCAAATCGGCAGAACGATCGCAACGTAAAGAAACATAGGGGGGCCAATGAGCACGAGAAACACCGCACTGGGCATTTTGGCTGCGACTATCTTGATAACAGGATCAAATACTGTCGCGGCAGATGATTTCGCCGACGCCATCTATTTCGGTGGTCCCATCGTCACCATGATCCGCGACGGCGATCGGGTCGAAGCCCTGGCCGTGCGTGATGGTCGGATTACCGCCGCAGGTCGCAAAGACGACGTGTTGCCGACGCAAGGGCCGGCGACCAGGATGGTCGACCTTGAGGGACATGCCTTGCTGCCCGGCTTCATCGATGCCCATTCGCATGTGGTGCAGCAGGCGCTCAAGTTCTCCGTAGTCAATCTCGACCCCTACCCGATCGGAGACGTGAAGACGATCGCCGACATCCAGCGTAAGCTTCGCGCGCGCATCGAGGAAACCAAGCCAGAGCCGGGCAAGTGGGTCTTTGGATGGGGCTACGACGACACCGGGGTGGCCGAGGGGCGGCATCCGACGCGGGAGGATCTCGATGCGGTGTCGACGGAGCACCCGATCCTGCTCATGCATATCTCCAGTCACCTGATGGCGGCCAACAGCAAGGCGCTGGAGCTTGCGGCAATTACCGCCGAAACACCGGACCCAGAAGGCGGCAAAATCCAGCGGGTGCCGGGAAGTAACGAGCCGAACGGCGTCCTAGAAGAGAAGGCGATGGGGTTCATGCTCGGCACGCTGCCGTCGCCGACGCCGGAGCGCAGCCTCGAAATGCTGGCGTACGGATTGCGCAAGTACGCCGAGGCCGGCATCACCACGGCGCAAGAAGGCGGCGCAGTACCGGGGATGCTGAAGCTTCTGGAGCGCGGTGCCGAGGCGGGTGTGCTGCCGATCGACGTTGTGTCTTACCCCGTGTTCGCCACGCTCGATGACGCCACGTTAGCGCGTTTGGCTGCGGACTGGAGCACGCCCGCCCGTTATCGCATGGGCGGTATCAAACTCGTCCTCGACGGCTCAATCCAGGGTTACACCGCTTACCTAAGCAAGCCGTATCACGTTCAGCCCGGTGCGGACACGGAGGTAGATGCCGACAGCTGCGGCTCCGATGTCGGCATGAAGATGGTGCTGGGAGGCGACACCATGGAGACCGTGTACGAAGCACACGAAGCGCCCACGCCCGAGAGCGACTACCGTGGGTATCCGAACATGACGCTCGAGGAGGTGGTGAAGTGGGTGCGGGCGGCGGACGAAGCGGGGATCCCGTTTTTTGCGCACACGAATGGCGACGCGGCTACCGACATGCTCATCGAGGCAGTGACGCAGGTGCGCAAGGACCGGCCGCGTCCGGATCTGCGCCCGGTCATCATCCACGCCCAGACGATGCGCGACGACCAGCTGAATTTCGCCGCCAACCAGGGGCTGGTTCCGTCGTTCTTCCCCATCCACGTACAGTTTTGGGGTGATCGGCATCGTGACATCTTTCTGGGGCCGGAACGCGCGGCTCGCATCGACCCTGCCCGCTCGGCCCTTGATCGCGGCATGAAGATCACCCTGCACCACGATGCACCGGTGGCCGGCATCGACATCCTCAATGTCGTCTCCGCCGCGGTGAACCGACGTACGACCAGTGGCAAGTTGCTCGGCCCGGAGGAGGCAATCACGCCGTACGAAGCGTTCCGAGCCGTCACCAAGGACGCTGCTTGGCAGTACTTCGAGGAGCACCGCAAAGGCACGCTCGAGGCCGGCAAGCTGGCGGACATGGTGATCCTTTCCGAAGACCCGCTGGCGGTCGATCCAATGAAGATCGATCAGATCGAGGTGCTCGAGACCATCAAGGAAGGCAAGCGGATATATCCGGATCATCCAGGTTGACGGGCGGTGCGCCGGGGAGGACGTTGCCGCCGCGGCGTTAGCAAGCTCCGCTTTTGCGGGACTGCCACCGCTGGGAGTTGCCTGAACGACTGGCCGCTTTGCGACGGTCTGCCGACGCTCTGACAGTAAACCGTCGCTGACCGCAATCAGCGTTCAGCTGCCGCCGGGCCGAGTCACTCTGACAGGCAGCTTCGGGTCGACAACGGCCGGATGGGAAATCAGAAAGCCGCCATTCGACGAGATTTCCTGACCTGCGACCGGTAACTAACCCGGAAAACTCAGTGCGCCGTGAAAAGGCGCGTTCTCTCAGTGGGTGAAACTCCCACCCGGCAATTATCGCTCCAGCCGGTAGCAATCGGAGCGGCTGTGGAGGTAACGAAGCAGTCGAAGCCTCTGGTGTAAAGGACCATTTTAGTGGTTCTGCGAGCATGCAGGCCGAACGAGTAGTGAACGCTGAGCAGGCCTCGAAAAGGGTAATGCGGAAGCCGACCCGCCTGAGTTTCGGGGAAGGCCGCTGTTGCTGGGGAAGCGAGCGATGAACGCACCCAGCGATTCTGCCGGGGTAGTGGCGACGGCATGCATGTACAGGGGATAGCGACGCAACACGGGAAGCCTCATGGCGTGGTGCAGGAATAACCAACCGGACGCCCGTGAGGGACATGCAGCTCATGGGCTTAGCCGGAAAGGGTAGGGGATGCCACCCGTCGCCCTGGGGTGAGTCACCCAGAGTGTCC
>JARFRN010000226.1 GCA_029287195.1 Acidimicrobiia bacterium
GGCTTCTCTCCAGTTCGTGCGCAAGATCAGCGGGTTCAGCAAACCGGCCGCGCACAACGCAGCCGTGTTCGACCGGGCAGTTGCCGAGATCACCGCGGCATCGCGCGAGCTACTCGACGGTTTGGTGATCCGCGGTGCCCGTGGCTAGCGGTTCTCCACCTCATCGGTCGTGGTCTGCGGATCGATCGCTTCCCCGAGCGCCAGCGCCTCGATCGTCCGGCTCAGGAAGTCGAGATTCAGGGGACCACTCACTTTGCCGCGGACAATGCCATCACGATCGATGAAGAACGTTTCGGGAAGACCGAGCACACCAAACTCAACTGCAACGCGCGAGCCTTCGTCGATCCCGTAGGTGTATGGGTCTCCTCTTCCCAACTCTTCGAGAAAGGCCCGGCTGGCTGATTCGCGGTCCTGGTAGGCGATGCCGACAAAGCTCACGCCCAGGTCCGCGTAGCCGGCCGCAGCCGCATTGAGTGCCTCGTGTTCCACTCGACAATTCAGGCACCAGGACGCCCAGAAATTCACAACGACGATGTCGCCGCGGTAATCGGTGAGCTTGAACTCGTCCGTTGAGTCGAGATACCGGATTTTCACGTCCGGAACCGGCTCATCGATGAGAGGCGACTGGGTGAGCGTTATATCTCGATCGAAGCGGCTGGTGAAGATGATGCCAAGAACGATCACGCCGACTGCGGCGACGACGACGCCCCAAAACAACCACCCCGAGCGCCGATCATTGCTCATTGACCGGCTCCCCGCGCCGCTTCCGCGGCCGCCAGCAACTCCTCGGCGGCGGTCCGCAGCTCTTCGGGAAGATTGTCGTAGCGGAGTAGGTTCTGCAGCGGCTCGACGGCCCCTGCCGCATCGTCGAGTCCATAGAAACGAATGTTGGCAAGGTACCAATAGCCAACCCCGCCATCGGGCTCGAGTTCGAGGCTGCGCTCCACGAAGGAGGCGGCAACATCGGGAACTCCAGATTGGTATGTCATCCAGCCGACGTTGGCCAGAGCGCCGGGATCATCGACACCCAGCGTGTCCAGCACATACATGTAATGGGTGAGCGCATCGCCGAACTCACCCTCGGCGAAGTACCTATCGGCGAGGGCCAGCCGCATCGGAGCAATGTCCGGGTTCTCCGCAATCACAGCTTCCATCTGCTCGTTGCTGATGTTGTCCAGATCGACTCCACCGCCCGCCACCACGTCAGAGGCAACGCCCTCAGCGCCCTGCGAGTCCCCGGTTGCATTCACAACCCCAATAGTGAGACCGGCGGCCGCAACCGCCAGAATCGTCGCGCCGGCGAGGCGACGTCCGGTGATCAGCCGCTCGGCCGGCGCAGGAGACGCCACCGGCGGCGGGTTGTCGGATAGCTTGTGGAGCAGATCGCCGCGCTCCGCCTCATAGCGAGTGCGCAACCGCTCGACGGTTGCGGGATCGAGCTCCCCGCCCGCCTCTTGCTCCGTGATCTCAGCGAGGTCCCGCTCGACCTGCTGAAGCTGCTCGCGGATACGCTGGGCCTCGCCGCTCACCCCGACCTCCGCTGTCGCTTCCAGATGACCCAGACACCTCCAATGAGACAAACCGCAGGCAAAACCCAAAGCACAATGCCCCATCCCGTCAGCGGGGGGTCGAGCAACACATGATCGCCGTAACTCGATGCAAAGAAATCGTAGATCTGAGCATCACTCCACCCCTCGTCGATTCTCTCGCGAAGGATCAATACGAGGTCTTTGGCGACCTGGGAGTCGGACTCGGCGAGGGACTGGCCGTCACACCAAGGGCAGGCGATACGCTGGGAGAGTTGCTGCTCGCGCACCGCCGGATCCGCTTCGACGCTCTCCGGCCACAGCCCGGCCAGGATCACCACCAGCGCTGCGACTGCGATCAACCACCCGGCGGTGCGTCGCATTGTGCTACGCATCCTCGAGTACCTTGGGCGTGCGATCGGCTGCAGATCGCGTCCGCTTTCTGACTGTGACTCCCCACAGACCACCACCTACGGCAATCAGACCACCCAGCCACAGCACCCACATCAGCGGGAATACATAGACATCAACTACCACCGTGTCACCGGGTACGGTCGTCAGCGCAACAAAGACATCTTCGAACAGGCCGGTGTGAACAGCAGGTGTTGCCACGGCAGGCGGCCGGGCATATTGGTTGAATACCGGCTCCATCACCGCGATCGGCCGCGAGCAATCCTTCGCAAGGAGAGCCAGACGTGCTCCGTCGACGCGCCGATTTGGCTCGACTCGTGAAGTAGGTCCCTCGTACTTGATGCAGTAGCCGTCCACCGCTACGGCTTCCTCCGCGGTCAGCTGCACTTGGTCCCTGCTGGCCAGACCACTCGAGGCCGCAATGCCGACTGCAAGCAGTGCCACGCCTACGTGAGCCATCTGACCACCCCAGTAGCCGGGGTCACGCCACAATACGCGGCCCGCGGCGGCAACCGCACCTCCCTCGAGCTTACGAACCTGCCTGGTGTATTCATTCACTGCGCCGGCGATGACGAACGCGCCCGTAATGACAACGAGGACCACCGGGACAGACTCGACGCCGACGAGAACCGCCGCCGCCCCCACAATCAGAGAGACGACCAGCGGGGCGGCGATCCGCTCCCAGACGACGGCCGGGCGGGCATGGCGATACGGTGTCACCGGCCCTATTCCCATGGCCAGCAGCAGCAGGAAGGCGACCGGGATGGTGATCCGATTGAAATAGGGAGTCCCCACTGAGACCCGCTCCCCGCCGAACGCTTCGAGCACAATCGGGTAGAGCGTTCCCAGCAGCACCGCAAGCGCAAAAACCGTGAGGATCAGATTGTTGAACAGGAAGACCCCCTCCCGACTCGCCAGCGAGTCGAGCCGGGGCGCCGAACCCAGCAGGTGAGAACGCCACGCAAACAGAGCCAGCGACCCGATGATGACGAACATCAGGAATCCGAGGAGCGCCGGGCCTACGCCGCTCTGTGTGAATGAATGCACCGAGATGATCGTGCCGGACCGGGTGAGAAACGTACCCAGGATCGTGAGCGAGAAAGTGGCTATGACCAGGATCAGATTCCACGCCTGCAGCATGCCCCGGCGTCGCTGCACCACCGCAGAGTGAATGAAGGCGGTCGCAGCCAGCCAGGGCAGGAATGCGGCATTCTCGACAGGGTCCCATGCCCAATAACCGCCCCAACCCAACACCTCGTACGACCACCATGCCCCGAGCAACATGCCGAAGCCGAGAAACGCCCACGCCACCAGCGACCAACGTCGGGTGCGCTCGAGCCAAGCGCTGCCCTGTTCCCCTCGAATCATTGCGGCTACGGCAAACGCAAAGGGGGCGGTGAAACCGACGTATCCGATGTACAACATCGGGGGGTGAACGGCCATCAGGATGTGGTTCTGAAGCAGCGGGTTGGCGCCGATTCCTTCTGCAGGAGCGGTAATCGCGGCTAAGGGGAACCAGCTGGATTGAACACACGATCCGGCCGCCACCTCCGTGCAAACGCGGAAGGGGTTCGCCACCGTCGCCATCAACCCAAACCAGAAAAGCGCGACCACACCGATCACGCTGAGCGCCACGAGACCAAGCCGATCCCCGTTGCTCACCGAGCGTGCCATGAAGTACATGAACAGCGCAAGCACGAGCCCCCAGAGGACGATGCTCCCTTCCAGCGCAGCCCAGGCACCGGCCAGCAGGAACAAGATCGGTGTCGTTGAACTCGAGTTGTCGGCTACATACTCGATGGAGAAGTCGTGTGACAGGATTCCCACTTCCAGAGCGACAAACGCAACGACCGCACCGACAAGCATCATCTTCACCGGTGCATCGACGGAACCCGCCTGGGCGCTCTGGGAGCGAGCAGCCGACCAAGCCCTGATCGTCAACATCACTGATGCGGCCGTCGCCAGCAGGATTCCCAGCAGACCGATCGTTGCGATCACGAGTCTTCGAGCTTGTGCTCGACCGAGTCGTACGTCACGTTGTCCTCAGTGCGGTACTGCTCGTCGTGGCGGATGAGCATCGAGTCCGAGTGGAAGGCCGACCCGTCCCATGTTCCCTCGACTATGACCCCCTGACCCTCGGAGAACAGTTGAGGCACGACGCCGTTGTGCACCACTGTGGTCGATTCCCTCCCGTCGGTAACGGTGAGCAGCAGGGTCTCCCCGTTTTCGAGAACGCTTCCTTCCACAACTTGTCCGCCGAGCCGCAGCCGCGCCTCTGACGGCTCGATCTCGTTGAGCAGCTCTGTCGGTGTTCTGAAGTAGACCAGGTTGGCAGAGAGGTTTACCAGCAACACGATCAGCACCCCAAGTACGACTATCGCCGGCACGAAGAACTTCCAATAGCGATGGATCACCCTTCGCCCCCGACCTTTCGCTCCGCTCGCCGCAATCGGGCAAACAACAAAACGACGTAGCCGACGAGGGTGGCATACGTGAGAACGTATCCAACTACGGCGTACCTCACGGCTGGCCTCCCGCCCGATTCACGTTTGGTGCGGTGACCGCGTCCCCAGCGACGGGACCAACCGGGGCGGCAGCTGCTGCCCGGGCGGCGTGCTCCAGCTTCTCGAGCCGGATCCGGTGGCGGAGCAGGGCGGCGTACACGACGGTGAACGCAGCGACCGAGCCGAGCAGTGCGGCCAGGATCGGACCGTCCATCTGGATGTCACGCGGACGGAAGGTGTTGGTCTGATGCAGCGTTCGCCACCACGTCACAGAGAAGTGCACGGGGATCAGTTGTAAGAGCCCGATTATGCCCAGTACTGCGGAGCGGCGGGCACGGACTTCCGGGTCCGCAATGACGCGCCGCAACGCCAGATAGCCGACGTAGACAAACAGCATGATCGCGGTCAGGGTGAGTCGGGCGTCCCAGGTCCAATACACGTTCCAGGTTGCCTTGCCCCACACCATGCCACCAATGATCGCCACCGTGGTGAATACGACCCCGATCTCGGCAGATGCCCCGGCTACGTGATCCCACCGCAGCTTGTTCGTCACCAGATAGGCGATGCTGGCGATGAACGTCACAGCAAACGCAAGGTAGGCCAGCCAGATGGTCGGAACGTGCACAAACAGCATCCTGGCTGCGTCGCCTTGCGACTCTATCCGGGGACTCGCCAGCGCGTACCCGAGTGCGGCCAATACGGCTACGACCGCGGCATAGTCGAGCGGCCCGAGTCGGCTGCGGGTTGCGTCGCTCATCGCGTCTCCTGTAGGGGTCTTGCAGTGGCTACACCGATGATCGCCAGAACCAGTACAACGGTCGTCATCAGCACCAGCCACGCCAGGTTACCGCCGTTACGCTCTACGGATACGGTCTGGGTTGCGCCGAGCAGCAAAGGGATTGCCAGCGGTGTCACCAGCAGCGGAACCAGCGCCGGGCCGCCGTCGGTACTAGCGGCGATCGCTCCCGAGATGGTGCCGAGCTCGGCAAGACCGACAGCCGTCAGCGGCAGCACGACCAGCATCCAGCCCCAACTACCGATATCGAGACCGTACAGCACCAAGGCAACTGCGGCCATGACGAGTTCGAATCCCAGCAATAGCACCGCTCCGGCCGCCGCCTTCCCAGTGAACTCTGCAACAGGATCCACCCCGAGGAGGGCAATGGCGTCGCGCTGCTCCGGTGTCTCGATGCTGGTGCGGCGCACCGCCGTCAAGACACCAAAGAGCATGACTACGACGAACAGCATCCCGGTCCCGATCCGGGTGAGGACGTCCTGGTTGATACCCACCGCCAGCGGCACCAGGAGCAAGGCAATCGCTCCAAAGGGGATGGTCACCCAAAACACCTCGCCGGAACGCCTTTCCCGATCGAGATCCCGTCGCGCCACTGCGAATGCTTGCTGCCAGAACCGGTCGCTCATCGCACCGTCCCCCCTGCCAGCTCGGCGGTGCGGGTAACCATCGGCGCCACTTTTGCCACGTCGTGCGATGCCAGCACAACCGCTCCCCTCCGCTGCAGCACACCGGCAACAATGTGCTCGACCAGCTCGACGGCGCTCGGGTCGAGCGCCGAGTGCGGCTCATCCAGCAGGAGCAGGTCGGGTGCAAGCATGATCTCGCGAGCGAACTCGACGCGGCGTCGCATACCGTACGACGACTCGCCGACCAGTCGGGCGGCCGCCGCCGCCAGCCCGACGTCTTCGAGCGCATCCTTGGCAGCCGAAAGCGGAACACCCACGATTCGAGCCGAGAACTCGAGATTGGCCAGCAGGCTCAGCTCCGGGAACAGGGCCGGCGAGTGCCCGATGAGACCGATCCGTCGCCGAATCTCGAATCGCTCATGTGAAGAGAGGTCGGCACCGAGGACCCGGGCCACCCCGCGGCTCGGCCGCAACAAGGTGGCGATCACTCGCAGCAACGTAGTCTTGCCGGCGCCGTTGGCCCCGAACAAACCAACCGATTCCCCGGCCGAAACCTTCAGATCGATATCGCGCAGAATCGTCGCCGCCCCAATCCTGGCGGCGACCCCAACGAGAGAAACGAGCGGTTTGGCTTCATCCACGGCTCGCGCAGTTTACGGAGTCGTCCGGGATCGCGAGAAGGCTGCGCCAGGCAGGAATATGCGAGGATCTGTATACGTTAACGTGCTGGACCCGACCAAACCGGAGTGCAACTATGGCAACCGTAAACCTGACAAAAGACACGTTCGAAGACACCATCGTCAACAACGACATCGTGCTGGTCGACTTCTGGGCCGACTGGTGTGGACCGTGCAAGATATTCGCGCCGACCTACGAGAAGGTCTCGGAGAACCACGACGGTGTGGTGTTCGCCAAGGTCGATACCGAGGTTGAGCAAGAGCTGGCGTCTTACTTCCAGATTCGTTCGATCCCCACGCTGATGATCTTCCGTGACCAGATCGGCATCTTCTCGCAGCCGGGAGCTCTACCCGAGGCGGCGCTCGAAGACTTGGTCCAGCAAACCAAGGACCTCGACATGGACGCTGTGCGCCGTGAGATCGAAGAGCAGTCGGCGGCCTCCGACCACGACCACTAGCCGGTCTGGCGTACCTGAAACTGCCCCCTTATCGGGGCCCTATGTACGCCAAACGCGCTCAGACGCCCGGCTCCCTGAGGACCAGGTGGGCGATGAGGGCTTGCGCTGAGGATACGTTGGGAACTTCGACCTCGACTCTGTGGACCACAGGTGTGCCGAAGGTACCCGGCTCCGTAAGCACGTTGGCGGGTATCTCGGCGTCCTCCAGCAGACCCCAAGCCTCCTCGGCGATATCTCGATCGGTGAACTCCGCGATGGGCACGAGTTTGTCTTTGCGGACCACGATCAGCCCGCTGCTCCGCCGGTGAAGTTCCACTTCTCCAGGTGCAAACTCGGCACGTGCATCATCCCCGGGCCGAATTCCGAATCGGCGAATCGGGCGTCATTTCCAATGGCCTGCACTCTGCCCTGCCCCAGAGCGGTGACAAATGACTGGGTGAATCGGAGGTTGGTGACGGCACCAGTGATCTTGCCGTTTTCAATCATGAACGTTCCGTTCCTGGTGAGTCCGGTCACGTCGAGCTGCTTGGGATCGAGCACCCGGCAGTAGTTGAAGGTAACCACGTACAGGCCCCGATCGACGGAAGCGATCATCTCATCAACTGAGGTCGCTCCTTCCTCCAGGAAGACATGGCTCGGCAGCGGTCCCCATACTTCCGAGCCTGGATCCCCATGACCCGTCGGACTGACTCCGGCTTTCCGTGCAGTTCGCCGATCGTGGGCAATCCCCTGGGTTACGCCTGATTTGATCAGCTCGACCCGCCGGCGTGGAGTTCCTTCTGCGTCGAAACCGACACCGAGTGCCCGAGGATCGGCGGCATCATCGAACAAGTGGATTGCCGCATCAAACTGCTTCTTACCCAGCTCCACGAAGGATTGACCCTCGGCATAGTGCTTTCCGTTGAACCCGTAGTACGACAGGAACATCGCAATCGTGGCGACACACTCCGGTGCCAGCACGACCTGATACTCGCCGGGCTCGAGGTCGAACGCATCCAGGCCGCGCCGCGCCCGATCGGCAGCCAATGCTCCGACAGCCGCACCGTCGAGATCTCCGAGCCGCTGCGAGGTAGCGTGACCCGAGCCGGCCGCTGCCACGGAGCCGAGCGCTTCTCCTGCCTGGTGGATGCCATCGATGGTTGCCCGCGTGTACCGGCCGAACGCTCGATGGCCATCCGTGTTGACGAAGGCGACATCGTGGCCCATGGTTGCGCAATAGCCCGCCGCGACGAGTTCGGGGGCGGCGGCAACGAAGTCGGCGACGAGCCGGGCCCGCTCCGCCGGCGTAGCTGCGGCGGTGGCTTCGTCGAAGTGGTGCGGATCGACAACGTCCGTTGGCTCCGCCACTCCCGGCCAGTTTTCGTCGACCCGCTGCAGCGTTGCAATTCCAATCGTGTCGTCTACGAAGTCCTCGAGACGCTCCAGAGACGTGGTCCCGGCGGCATTGACCCTTCCATCCACCGCCACCCGTAGCGAGACCTCGTACCCTTCATCGGCAACATTCTGGTGGATGAACGAATTGGCGAATCGGGTGAGCGCCGACTCACCGCCGGTGACCAGGACTTCGGCCTCGGCCCTCTCGCCCACGTGGTCGAGAACACGACCGGCGATCTCGATGGTCCGGTTCATGCTCGCACCCCCACTCGAACCCGGGCAAATCTTCCCGGCGCCGCCGAGTGACCGGTGTGAGCAACCTGCATCGGTTGCCCCTTCCCGCAATTGGGAGTTCCCCAGTGCACCCACTCGTCACCCCCGGCAAGCTTGTCCAACTGAGCCCAGAACTGGGGAGTTATCCCCGTGTACGTCGGGTTCTTGACCATGCGCCCCAGCCTCCCGTTTTTGATCTCCCAGGCGATCTCACACCCAAACTGGAAGTTGAGCCGACGGTCGTCGATGGACCAGGATCGATTGGTCGCCATATAGACGCCGTCCTTGGTATCTGCGATGAGCCCTTCGAGACTCGAGTCACCCGGCAGCAACCCCACATTGGTCATTCGGACCATGGGGAGCCGGTTGTAGCCGTCCGCTCGTACCATCCCGCCCGGCGACAGTCCGGCTATCGACGCTGAGTCACGACCAGAGAGCACTCCAACCCAAATGCCTTCTCTGACGATATCGACACACTGGGCCGCGGTCCCTTCGTCGTCGTAGCCGAACGTGCCGAGCGCACCGGGCAGAGTGGCATCTGCCGTGATGTTCATGAGCGACGACCCATATCTGTGCTTGCTCAGCTTCTCGAGCTCGAGATGGGAGGTACCTGCAAAGGCCGCCTCCCAGCCGAGGATCCGGTCGAGTTCGATGGCGTGACCCACGGACTCGTGGATCTGGAGCGCCAGCTGCGACCCCTCCAGGATGAGAGCCTTTTCCCCTTCCTCGATTTCCGGCGCCCGCAACAGCGCGGCTGCTTCCTCGGCAATCCGACCCGCATTGCCCGGGAAATCCCACCGGCGTACGGCCTCGTACCCACCCGTTTCGTATTGCCCAAACGACTGCGGATAGGAGCGACGCTGGGTTTCACTCTCGCCAACTGCGGTGGCATCAAATCCTCCACCCGACTCGACTAGGTGTTGATGGATGCGATGACCCTGCGACGACACGAACCACTTGTCGGTGTCCCAGAACGACAGGTTGCTACCGGCAAGCGCGATACCTGCCACCGATTGCATGGTTGCGGTCACTTCGACAAGCATGTCCACCTTGTCGCTGATCGGCACCGCAAAGGGATCTTCGTCGTGTGGGGTCTGGTACGAGTCGTCCACGACAGGTACCGCGGCCAGAGGCATGACCGGCCCCGGCACGGTTGAGGAAGCACGCGCAATGGCTGCGCTCTTCTCTCCGGCGCGACGGGCCGCGAGCGGATTCAAGTCGGATGTTGCGTAAAAGCCCCAGCTGGAGCCGGCTAGCGCTCTGACTCCAACCCCGGCGCGCTCTGTCTGGTCGATCGACTGTGGCTCCTGATTCAGAACGACGATTGATTGGTTCTTGGCGACAACCACCCGAGCGTCGGCATACTCAGCTCCGGCGGCCAGGGCACCCTCAACCGCGGCTTGGGCAAGATCAAACACGTTCTGGCTCCGATCGGACGACCGGATCGATGGTAGCTGCGCCGGACGAGCGCTAGGCAGGGGGTAGATGGAGCCTGAAGATGCTCTGTCCGTCCTCGTAGGCGTACGTCAAGTCGCCGTTCATACGACGCGCCAGCTCGCGTGAGATTGCCAGGCCCAGACCCAGCGATCCGAGTACCTGATGTGAGCCGGAGGCTTGGAAATACGGGACGAAGATTGCCTCCCGCTGCTCCAATGGGATACCGGCACCGTCGTCGATCACCGCTACATACGGCCGACCATCGTTCCCGGCCTCGATCCGGATGTGCGGACCGCCGTAGCGGATGGCGTTGGTGATCAGGTTCCGGATTATCTGCCTCATCCGCACCTGATCGGCGTAGACACTCATCGTTGGACCGTCGACGGTTCCCAAGTTGGCGTCCGGATACGTGCGTCGGCAGTCGGCAACCGCAGCCTCGGCCGCCGCCGTGAGATCCACGATCTGAGGTTCGATCGCCACCCGGCCCTGTTCGAGATTGGCGGCTACGAGCAGGTCCTCGACCAACAAAGCCAGGTCCGCCGACTGGGCAGCAACCACACCAATGAGCTCCTTGGTTTCGGCCTCGTCAAATCGATCCCAGCGGTTGGCCAACTCCTCGGATAGACCCAATACGGCAGAAAGCGGCGTGCGCAGCTCGTGGCTCACACTGGCAATGAAACGATCCTTGTCGGCTACGAGCCGCTCGAGACGCCGCTGGGCGGCCCGCAGTTGGGTGAGATCGAGGAGCGACACGACGACGCGCGACAGATCGCGACTGCTGTTGCCGCGGGGTATCCGCCAGCGGAGGCGGCACTCAAACGGCTGACCCAGGTAGTTGATCCCAACGAAATCGGCCTGGTAGGACGAGCCGCCTCCCCACAGCAGCCGGAACTGCGATTTGAATGCTTCGAGCATATCTGGCGTTAGTTCCTCGTCACGGAAGCCGCGCAGTACGGCCAGGACCGAAGGTGCCTTCAGGAGATCGACGGTGGCTGCATTCACGCGGGTGGTTCTTATGCTCTTGATGGCCCTGACCACCTCATCCGGGTGCTCGTCCATGTAGGCATCGAGGTTGGTAACACCCTCGTTGCGCAGCCGATCGAGCCATACCCCGACCGCAGTGAAGTCCTCTTCCCGCATGGGAACGGGCGACCATTCGAACAGCGACCTGTAGCGCTCCTCCTGATCCTTGAGTCGACGCTGGGCGTCGTCGATGCGGCTGCGATCACTGACGATGACACCGATGAGCGGCGGCCGGTCTTTGTCGATGATGAAGGCGTCGACCTCGACCAGGCGGTCGAAAACCGTCCGCGCCATGACCGGCGAAACGTCGATCTGGCGACGGATTCCTTCCACGAGCCGCATAACGGCAGTCGAACTGACTCTCCAGAACCCATCGAGCAGAGTGGTTGCGCCGTCCACTTTCACCCCGAGGCTCTCGACGGCGGCCGCGTTGGCCTGCTTTATTACCGAGGCGTCATCAACCACCAGAAGCGGGGTATGGGCCTGGCTGAAGAAAGACTGAAACAGCGCGCTTGTGGCTGCGTTATGGGAGAGTTCTGTCGGCTGCACGTTGTTACTACGGACGGGGTCTCCCGCTTCTCATCGGCACCCGACTGGTCGAACCAAAGCAACATGTCGCCCGGGGCTGATTGCTACCCGGAAACCACCATCACCTCGTCGAGTGACTTACGACGCAAGTCGGGCACTCTGCAGTCGGGGGCGGGATACCCGACCGGGAACAAGCCAAATGGGCGCTCGTTCCCCGGCCGGCCGAGGATCCGCGTTAGGAATGCCATAGGACTCGGTGTATGCGTCAGAGTCGCCAAACCCATGTTGTGCAGCGCGGCGACAAACAGACCGGCGGCCATGCCAACGCTCTCCTTCACGTAGTAGTTCTTGAGCGGGTCACCGTCGCCGGTGAGCGTGTAGCGCTGCTCGAAGAGAACCACCAGCCAGGGGACCGTCTCGAGGTAGGGCTTCATCCAATCCGTTCCCAGGGGCCCTAGAGCTGCTCTCCAGCTGTCGGGCAACCTGCCTCCTTCATAGTTCTCTCGCTCTTCCTTCTCGGCAGCAACCCGAATTCGCGCCTTGAGGGCAGAGTCTCCGACAACGACAAACGCCCACGGTTGCCGATGGGCCCCGGAAGGGGCGGTGGAAGCTGTCTTGATGGCCTCGTCGATGAAATGGCGCGGCACAGGTTCGTCGGAGAATTCGCGAACACTACGACGGCGATTCATGGTTTCGTAGAAGGCAGTCGCACGTTCTGCCATGACATCCAACGGATATCGCTGAAACTCGTACGGCACCGAAACGTACTCGCCACTCATGCCTACCCCTTCATCTTCGGCGTCGAACGACGTCGGCAGACTACTTCGTGACGAATCGCAGCAGCGGCCGGATCGAGTCCGGCCACCCAAATCAATGTGACTAGTCGCACTAGTTCGATCGGCGTGAACGAATCTGATTATCAAGATATCACCATCGTTCTGCCGACGAATTCCTTATCAACCAACCCCACCCATCCAGCCGTCTGCTACACGGAGAGCACTCTGTTGCGACTCGGGCGCCCCAGCTCCCGCGCAACTTCCGGAGCGTCCCGGCCGGAGCTAGGAGCGCACCACCATGGTGACCGCGAAAGTCACGCAACCGGCACTGAGGGACCGGGTGGGTCCTCCAGCTGCCGGCGTGATGGAAGCGACCGAGGCGCAACTCCCCCCTTCACCCGAACCGGATGCGATCGACACCGGCGAACTGGACAGGGTCGCTGCGGCGACCCGTCCCCGCCGAGCCATCTGGGCCGTGCCGATGCTGACTACCGCAATGCTCGTTGCTGCAGTGCTGCTTGCATTGTTTGCGATACCCGACACGCCGCCGGTCGGCGCTACGTGGGATCTCAAGTGGTGGATGCTCGCTGCCGGCTTCCTCGTGGGTGAGAGCCTCATCATCCACATCCCGGTGCAACGCGACTCTCACACGATATCGATGAGCGAGATCCCGCTGGTGCTGGGCCTTGCGATGGCGTCTCCACTTGCGCTCATCCACGGGCGGCTATTGGCCACTGCCGTGGTCTTGCTGGGACGAAGACAACCGCTCCTCAAATTGACCTTCAACCTGAGCCTCTTCCTGCTCGAGACGACGATCGCGCTGGCGATCTACCGGGTCATCCTCGGCAATGATTCACCGGCTTCGCCCAAATCGTGGCTGGCAACAACAGTCGCCGTCGGCATCGCCGTGATCATCGCCGCCGGCCTGGTCGACGTCGTGATTGGCCTCAATGACCGCCGCCGAAAGATCACAGAAATCGTCAGGTCCTTTGCCACCGGCTCGCTAATCAGCATGAGCGTGGCGATCCTCGGCATCCTGGCCGTGATCGTCCTCGAGCACGAACCCCGCGCCGGCACGCTGCTCATAGGGGCGACGCTGCTCCTCTTCATCCTCTTCAAGATCTACGGATCGCTGAGCAAGCGACACGACGATCTGTCATCGCTCTACAGGTTCACAAACCAAGTGGACGGAACACTCGGTAGCCGCGACATTGCGGTGGTGACGCTGCGGGAGGCGGTCTCGATACTGCGAGCTCAACGCGGGGAGATAATCCTTTCGACCTCTACCGATTCGCACGCCTCCTACCTAGGCTTCTCCGTCGGCGAACGGCCGGCGCAGAAGAGCATCCCGGTCTCGGAGATTGCCGAGCTGCTGACCATTGCGTTGGGAGACAAGGCCGATCGACTCTTCGGACCGACGACCCGCGATAGCCGGCTGCGAATGGCGCTGGGTGGACAACCCAGCTGCGGGATGATCTCGCCCGTTGCGCACGGAGACGGCAGCCTGGGAGTGCTGGTTGTCACCGGAAAGAGTGGCGTCACCAAACACTTCGAGCCCGACGAACTCGAGCTTCTCGACACCATCGCCAATCACGCCAGTCTCACTCTCGAGCGTGCTCGCGTCATCGAGCGCCTCCAAAACGAGATTGCGGAGAAGATGTCGGTGATTCGATCCAAAGACCAACTGATCGCTGCGGTCAGCCACGAGTTCCGCACGCCGTTGACCGGGGTCCTCGGGTTTGCAGAGATACTCCAGGAGTCGCACAACGATATCGACGACGGGGAAGTCGCCACCATGTTGTCGGCGATCACCGACAATGCGATCGACTTGTCCCACATCGTTGAGGACCTGTTGACGGCGGCTCGCGCCCAGATGGGCTCCCTCACCATTGTCCCCTCGCCCGTCGCAGTTCGCCCCCTCGTATCGCGGGTGGTCGAGCAGACGGCGGGTTCCGCACACCACATCGTCGTCAGCGGGGACAACGCAGTCGTACTTGCCGATGAAAGCAGAGTCCGCCAGATTCTCCGCAACCTGATCAGCAATGCACAGCGCTACGGTGGCCATCGCATCCATGTCGCCACACGCGCGGCCGACGGCTATGCCCATCTCCGGGTGAGCGACAACGGAGACGGAATCCCGGAGAGCGACCAGGAGCGGATCTTCGCTCCGTACGAGAGCGCGCACGACTCGGGCACCCAGCCCGGATCGCTTGGGCTCGGCCTAGCCATCTCGCGATCTCTAGCTCGGCTCATGGAAGGCGATCTCTCGTACCAGCGCAACGATGGCTGGACGACATTCGATCTCGCGCTTCCGCTCCAGCCGTCGGCTCCGGCAGGCGGGACGGCAAGAATCGAAATGCGGCAGATATAGCGGCTTGGATGCCAAACGGCCCCGTACACTGGGCGGGTGCATCAACACGAATGGCCGGGCGAGTTCACGTACTGCCCACACTGCGCCACGGAACTCGTTGCGGCAAGTGTTGGCGGAAGGCCGCGCAAGCGGTGCCGGTCCTGCGGCTACATTCACTTCAGAAACCCGGGCGTCGGCGCCGCCGTTGTGATTTGGGATGACGCCGGTCGGCTGCTCTTGGTGAAGCGAGCACCCGGTGCGACGCGAGCCGGCTTGTGGTCGATTCCTGCCGGCTACGTGGACTACGGGGAAGACGTTCGCCGGGCAGCGGCACGCGAGCTCCAAGAAGAGACTGGGCTGGAGGCCGCTGTTGGCGATGCCGTCTGGGTTGCCTCGAACTTCCACGATCCCGCCAAACTCACCGTTGGTATCTGGTTCGCCGGAACCGTTACCGGCGGGTCGCTACGCGCAGGTGACGACGCCGACGAGGCCGCTTTTTTTGCCACAGACGGCTTACCCCCGTTGGCGTTCGAGACCGATATCGCCTATCTGCGGTCGCAAGGCATCGACGTGCCCGATCAATCAGAGATCTAGCCCCAACTCACGTTCCATCCGGGCGACACGATCACGAAGCAAGGCAAGTTCGCGCTCCAATTCCGCCACCCTTTCGTCGTCGCCCTGCTCGGCGGCCGGCGTCACCGACGCCGCCGGCGAGACCCCGGGTGACCCGTCCCCGCCGAGGAGATGGCGAAATCTCGACTCCTTCTCGCCGGGGCGACGCACCAGCATCTCGACCAACGGGGCTTCGGTCTCCTGCAGATGGCGCAGCTGCTCGGCGACATCCGCCAGGCTGACGAACTCCACATAGCGACCGGTCCGAGTCCTGATCTCGCCAACCGTCTGGGGCCCGCGCAACAGCAGCACTGCCAGAACGGCGGCCTGCTGATTGCTCAGCCCGAGGGCCTCGGTGACGACGTGCCGGTACTTGAGGGCGCGATCCCCCTTGCCATGGACGGTGCGCGCCAACCCCTGTTCCCGCAGACCGTCAACTGCTTGCACTACGTCGACCTCGGTGTAGTCGACCACCGGTGACCGATTGGACTTCTGATTGCACGCCGCCTGGAGGGCGTTGACCGTCATCGGGTAGTAGTCGGGCGTCGTCATCTCCTTTTCGATGAGACAACCCAGTACCCGGATTTCAATGGAACTCAGTTGCATGCAGACGATAGTAGGACCCCGTCATGCGGCATGGAACACGATCCACAGGTCGCCAACGTTGGTTCCTGTTGGGCCGGTGATCACCTGATCACCGAGTGCGGCGAAGAAGTTGCCCGAGTCGTTGTTGCCAAGAGCCTCGGCTGCGCTGAGTCCCTGCGCTCGAGCTCGATGCAGCGTGGTGCCATCGGCGATTGCACCTGCTGCGTCGGTCGATCCGTCGATTCCGTCGGTTCCGGCTGCAAGGAAGAAGAGGCCGGACCGGCCCTCCAGCAGCGTTGCTGCCGTCAGCGCCGCTTCGTGGTTACGACCGCCGATGCCGTCACCCGTAACGTTCACGGTCGTCTCTCCGGCATAGACGGAGACACTGCCGCGTCGCCGATCCAGCGCCTCGGCGGCGGCCAAGGAAGCCTCCCCCACGAGCCGGGTGTCGATTACAGCGGCCGGAAAGCCTTGCTGCCGCGCCGAAGCAGCCGCAGCGTGCGCCGCCACCGACCCGCCGGCAATGACCTTGATCACCTGGTCGGGAGCACGGAACGGGGATCCTGTGACCTCGCCGAGCACTTTCATCACAGCCGGTGGAAGCTGCTCGGCGATATCGAGAGCCTCCACGACCTCAAGGGCCGACTCAGGGCGGTCGCTGCCGGCGACGGTGGGACCCGAAGCGATCGTCTGCAACGAGTCCCCCACCACATCCGAGATCACCAGAGTGACAAGGCGGGCCGGGGAGATTGCTGCAGCCAAACCCCCGGCCTTGAGGGAGGACAATCGCCGCCGGATCGTATTCGTTTGTTCGATGTCGGCACCGCAACGCAAGAGCAAATCGTTGGTTGCGGCGATGTCTCGAAGCGTCACACCCGCAACGGGTAGCTCGGCAATGGCCGAGCCACCACCCGAAATCAGAACCAGCGCGACGTCACCTTCGCCAAGTCGGTCGGCAGCGTTGAGCAGCGCCCGGCCGCCGGCGAGGCTGCCCTCCCCGGGAACCGGGTGGTTGCCGAGGATCAGCTCCAGTCCGTCCGGGGTTGCGGCGGCGTGGTTGCTGACAACAACACCATCGAGCTGTTTGACTCCCAGAGCGCGGGCGGCACCCCTTGCCATGGCCGGGGCTGCCTTGCCGAGCGCAAGCACGGTTGGATTGGGCCCAACTGTTACGGGATCGAGGTGTTCGGCAACGCAGCGCTCCGGGTCCACAGCTTCCAGCCCCGCGGCAAAGCAATCGCCAAGCAACCGATACGCAGCATCACGATCCATTGCGCATCTCCTCGGCTCGTTCGGCGGCAACGCCCTGCAGAAAGCGGACTGCTCGCTCCCGATCGGCCGTACGCAGGAACCGTGGCAGCGAACGGATGATCCGGCGGCCGTACCGCATGGCGGTCAGCCTACGGTCGAGGACGGCAACAACGCCGCGGTCGTTCTCGTTGCGCACCAGCCGCCCGGCGCCCTGGGCAAGCAATACCGCAGCGTGGGGAAGATCCACTTCGTCGAAGGCGCTCCCACCTCTCCCCGCAGCATCCTCTCGTCTCGCCTGCATCAGTGGATCGTCCGGACGCGGGAAGGGGATGCGATCGATCACAACCAATGAGAGGGATGGTCCCGGGACATCAATCCCCTCCCAATAGCCCATGGTGGCGACCAGTGTGGAAGTCTCCGCACCTGAAAATCGAGCAATCAACTGCCGTTTTGGCAACTCCCGCTGCACCAGCACCTCGAACGGTGCACCGGCAAGGCCCTCCGCCACGATTTCCATCATGCGGTAGCTGGTAGTCAGAATCAGGGCCCGGCCTCCGGCGGCTTCCGCCAGAAGTCTCGCCTCCGCTGCGGCTCGCAGCGGCCAGCCCTCATCCCGCGGATCAGGCAATTCGGCAGCCACATACAGCAACCCTTGTTGTGCAAAATCGAAGCTGCCCGCGACGCGCAACTCGTTGTAGGTGCGGGGCAGCGGGTCGGCGACGTCGTACGCCGCCGGATCGTCAGGTACCGGCTCCTGACTGAGCCCGATCCGGCGAGCCAGTGGAGCAAAAGAGCCACCGGTTGTCATCGTGGCACTGGTCAAGATGGTCGGCTGATGCACCAGCAGGCCGGCGGCAATCGGGACATCAACCGTCACCGGCGCCACCCGCACTACGCGGCGCTGTGGTTCGACCCAGGCGACGTAGCCCTCCGGTAGATCCAATCCAAGCCCGAAATCGCCCTGCAGGTGGCCACCCTGATTGCGCACCCGTGCCACCGCGCCACTCCGCGGATCGTCATCAGCGAGCTTGGGAAGCGCCCGATCGGCTTGGGCAACAGCGCGCATGGAGCCGAGGATGGCATGGCCCAATTCTCCAGTCGATGGCTCCAAGCGCGCTTCCTCGAGCGAGCCGATCAGCTGGTTCAGGTTCTCGGCGTATTCGCGAATCCGACCAACGAGTGGCTCGCGATCTTGCGGGCCGAGGAGTCGCTGGATGTTGTTGGCGTACGAGGTCAACCGGCCGCTGCCGATATCCACCCCGAAGGCAGCCGAGGAGGCCGCCTCCAGCTTGTGGGCTTCGTCGAAAATCACCGCATCATGGTCGGGAAGGATCCGCCGCTCGGAGGCAAGGTGCAGTGCATACAGGTGGTGGTTGGTGATGATGAGCCGGCACTCCCGGGCTGCATCGATGGCAGCTTCGGCGAAGCATCGCGCCCCCTGCGGGCAATTGGCCTTTCCCGGGCACTCCATACCGGAAACCGAAACCTGTCGCCAGTGATCCTCAGAGACGGCTTGGGGGAGATCATCCCTATCTCCCGAGCCGCCGTTGCGGACCCAGCCGCAGACGGCGTCGAGCTCGGGAGCGGACTCTAGGAAGAGCTCCTGAGGAGCGGCCCCGTCGAGGCCGGGCCCGTAGCGTTCCACGAGTTTCGCCAAACACACATACGACTGGCGACCTTTGATTACGGACCAGGTCACAGGAACACCGAGACGGTCGGCCAGGAAGGGAAGCTCCATGTCGGAAAGCTGGTTCTGGAGGGACTTGGTAGCGGTGGCCACGGCTATCCGCTTCCCCGACAGGAGCGCCGGTATCAGGTAGGCGAGCGATTTGCCGGTGCCGGTACCGGCCTCGACAACGAGATGGCATCTATCGGCCAATGCATCGGCCACCGCCTCGACCATTGCGACCTGTCCGTCACGCTCGACCGCATCGTCCTTCCACGCCAGGACGTCTACGAGAGCCAGCACCGAGGCTGTGGCGAGTGACGCTTGCACAGGGCCACGCTAACAAAGGGGGATCCCCGGTCTGACCGGGATCCCCCTTTTCCGGCGACGGGGCGGCGAAAGGTGCCTCAGCCTTCTGTGGTAGCTCGGCGCAGACGATGCTGCGAGCGGAGCTCGGCGAGTTCGTCTTCCGTCAGCTGTCCGTCGTCGAGGTAGCCGGCAGCCGGACCTTCCGGATCCGCCAACGGATGACCGTCGGGTAGTTCCGCCAGTTCCGTACCGTCGATGACTCCGTCCTCGAGCATCTCAGCGAGCTCCCAGCCGACCCTCATACCGCGTCGATGCGGATGGGAACGCAGCTCGCGAGCGGTTCCCAGCGTCTCGACAACGGCATCGACCTGATCTGCGGTCAGAGTCTCGTTTGCAGCCAGCGATTGCAGCGCCTCTTCGAGGGCTGCGGCGCGCTCGGTACGGCGCGCTTCCATTTCGGCTTCGCGGGCAGCCTTCAACTCCTCGAGATCGCCGGATGTGAGTTCGCCGTCATCGAGGTAGGGAGCAAAAGGCCCGTCTTCGTCGAAGACCGGATGATCGTCGGGCAGCGCCTCCAGCTCATCTGCGTCGATGATTCCGTCGTCCAGAAGGCCATGGAGAGCAAAACCGGCACGCACCGGATGTCTCGACCCGGGACCAGGCGCCACGCCGTCGTTGTCGGCGCGGGCAGCATCGCGCAGCTCCTCTAGAACCTCGTGCACAGCAGCCACTTCGTCCTCATCCAGTGTTCCGTCTTCGACCAGATCGGCGAACACCCGACCCGGTCCGCGGTGCGGATCGAGCATCTGCGGTGTTTCTGCAGCGCCGTCCTGGGCAATAGCCAGACCGGGCACCGCCACAACTGCCGTGGTGATCCCGGCGCCGGTCACGAGGCCGGCCGTCGTGAGACCGGCGATCAGTTTCCTCATCGTGCTTCCTTTCTGTAGCAGAAGGGTCTGCTCTGATGCTCACGATGAACGGCGCCGGTTAGGGACATGTGTACTGCCGCTAAGAAGCTTCTAAGAGCTCCAGCTCACATCGATGCGAGAGGTAGCTCGAACCCGACCGCGGCGCCCGCCGCCGAGTCGGCAACGAACGCGGAGCCGCCGTGATCTGCCGCCACCTTCGCCACGATCGAAAGACCCAACCCGGAGCCGGGGGTGGATCGAGCGTTGGTCGCCCTGTAGAAACGATCGAACACATGGGGCCGGTCACCAGGCTCGATACCAGGCCCACGATCGAGCACGGTCAACTTACCCTCGGCGATCACAACGTCGACCGGTGAGCCGGGTGGGCTCCACTTCGTTGCGTTGTCGAGGAGATTGCTGACGGCCCGCTCCAGCTGGGCCGGCTGACCGTTGACAACACTGTCATCGCTGTCGACATCGATGATTCGACTGGTGCGCCGCCGGTACTTCTCGGCAATTCGCTCTGCCACCTCACCGAGGTGAACGGGCTCGAGATTCGATTGATCAGACACAGGCTCTGTCGCAAGCTCGACCAGCTCAGAGACGAGCCCGGAGAGCTCCTGCACCTCTGATTCAATGTCCTCGAGCATGCGGGTTCGCTCATCTTCGGGAAGGTCGCCGACTCGGGCCAGCAATTCGACGTTCGTGCGCAACGCAGTAAGCGGGGTGCGCAGCTCATGCCCGGCATCTCGCACCAACTGTCTTTGTTGCTTCCGAGAAAGGTCGAGGGCGGAGAGCATCGCATTGAAACTGCCGGCCAGGCGCCCGACCTCGTCAGAGCGCTCCACGTCGATGCGCTCTCCAAGCTCCTGGGTTTCGGCGACATGCTCGGCGGCAAGCGCCAACTGACCGATCGGCCTGGCAACGCCGCGCGCAACAAAGTAGCCGATTACACCGGCGAGCAGCACGCCAACGATCGCCGCCAGCCGCAGCACAGAGGCCAAGCCTTCCAGGCTGTTATCAACCTCAGCGAGCGACCGCGCCACCTGCATTACCCCAATGGGCAGAGCCGAGGTCAGGACCCGCAGCCGGTCGTCACCAACATCGACGGTTCTGATAGTCGCTACCGCCTCACCGTCGACCACGGCCTGTTCCACGGCGCCAAAAGGCAGACCGCCCTCGCCGGGGTAGTCGGTTATCGCCGGACCAGATGCGGCGGGGACAAACTGCCAGAAGATGGCGTCGAATCCGCGAACGCCGCGCGCAAAGGGGCCTCGCGCCGAGCCTCCGTCGAAACCGCCAAGAACTGCGAACAAGTCCAGCGGGTTGTTCACCTCCTCGATCCGCTCGATACGTTCGTAGAGACTGGCGTCGACTTCAGCGATCAACTCTCTCTGTGTCGCGCTGTAGGTGACCCAGGTGGCAATGGCAAAGGCAACCGCGACGGCCGCAGCCGAGATGAGGGCGATGCGGACCCGGAAGCTCAATCAGTCCTCCCGGATCACGTACCCGACACCCCGCACCGTCTGAATGAGACGGGGACCGTCCCCAACCTCGGTCTTGCGCCGCAGGTAACCGATATATACGTCGAGCGAATTCGAAGAAGTCTCGAAATCGTATCCCCAGATCCGGTCGTAGATCGTGTCGCGCCCGATCACGATCCCGGCGTTGCTCATCAACAACTCGAGCAGGTCGAACTCGGTCTTGGTCAGCGACAAGGGAACATCTCCGCGTCTCACCTCTCTGGCTCCGGTGTCCATCAC
>JARFRN010000165.1 GCA_029287195.1 Acidimicrobiia bacterium
TGGACCGGATCCCGGTTGCGGACGTGACCACCGTCGCAGACGTTTTAGCTGTCGACGGTGAAGCGCGTAAGGTTGCCGCCGGGTTCGTCGAAGTAAACGTCAGAGCTGGGTAGCGTGAGCGTTCCAGCGCAATCAGGACAGGAACAATGGGACCGATAATTGTCATCGTCGGCATGCTGCTGATGGTGGTCATCCACGAAGCCGGTCACTTCATTACGGCCAAGCTCTTCGACATGAAGGCGACGGAAGCCTTCTTCGGTTTTGGCCCGCGGTTGTGGTCGATGACACGCGGCGAAACCGAATACGGCGTCAAAGCTATCCCGCTGGGGGGTTATGTCCGGATCGTCGGTATGAACCCGTTCGAGGAGGTAGCGCCCGAAGAAGAGCATCGCACCTATCGCTACAAGCCGTTCTGGCAGAAGACGATCGTTGTCCTGGCCGGTATCGCCAGTCACTTCGTTGTCGCGTTCTTGCTGTTCTACGTCGTCTCGGTTGTTTGGAACACCTTTGAACCATCCACCGAAGTGGACTCTGTGAACCAATTGTTGGTAACGGCCGGCGGTGCCACGGACGAAGAGCCGTTGCTTCTCGAACAGGACGACGTCGTCATTTCGGTCGACGGGGTGCCGTTGGTCGAAGTGCCGACACTCTCTGCGAAGCCACCCGGCCAGGTGTCACGAGTGGCTGTGCTGCGGGCCGGAGAAGAGATCATTCTCGAAACCACCGACAACGTGGTTCCGACGCCGGCGTTCATAATCGGCATCGAACCCGGCGACCGGCTCGTTGCAGTCGACGGCAACCCGATCCGCGATTGGGATCACTTTGTCGATATGGCCCATGCCCGGCCTGCGCAGCTCACGGTCGTCGAGACCGAGAGGAACGGCGAGAGTCGTGTTGCCGAGGTGGTTCTTGCCGAGCGGCAAGTGGATGGTGAGGTAATCGGGTTCCTCGGCGTGGCACCGGCAGGCGAAGAGGTGAATATCGGTCCGTTGGCAGGCATCGGTGCGGCCGCGGGGTTGATTGCCGACACGACGGTGCTCTCGGCTCGGGCTTTGGTCGAGATGGTCAGGCAGACTCCCAACCTGATCGGCGCGGCGTTCGGTCAGGACACGGCGGTGCTGCAGGAGGCGCGACCAGTCAGCGTCATCGGCCTCGTCCGGGTCGCAACCGGTATTGAGTTTGCCCTCTTCCTGATGGCTTATGTCAACGTCTTTGTCGGTGTGCTCAACTTCATTCCTCTCTATCCGCTCGATGGCGGGCATTTCGCCGTCGCGCTCTACGAGAAGGTTCGCGGCCGGCAAGCCGACGTGAGGCGGCTACTGCCCATTGCGGCTGCAGTGTTTGTGTTCATCATGGCCATCGGGGTGCTCGGCATCTACTTCGACATCGTCGATCCCATACCGCTCCCACGGTGATCTAGGTGATTCGAGCGAATAGCATGATCTCATCATGACGATAAAGCGGCGCCCATCGCGCCTTCTCCATGTCGGGTCTGTGCCAGTTGGAGGCGACAGCTCGGTGTCGGTTCAGTCGATGACAACCACCAAGACGGCCGACGTCGACGCCACCCTTGCGCAAACGTACGCCCTAGCGGCGGCGGGCGCCGACATCGTTCGGATCACCTGCAATGACGTTGCCGCCGCCCAGGGACTGGCGGAGATCGTGCCCCGTGCCCCGGTGCCGATAATTGCCGATATCCATTTCCAGTACCGCCTTGCTCTTGCCTCCATCGAGGCAGGAGTTGCCGGGCTTCGGCTCAATCCGGGCAACATACGCAAGGAGAAGCACATCAAAGCGGTGGCTCATGCTGCCGGCGACGCTGGGATTCCAATCAGGGTCGGAGTGAACGCCGGCTCGTTGGACAAGGACCTGCTCGCGAAGTACGGAGCGCCGGTCCCTGCCGCCCTCGTGGCTTCGGCACTTCAGGAGATCCGTTATCTCGAAGAAGCGGGTTTCGCCGACATAAAGATATCCGTGAAGCACTCGGACGTGCCCTCGATGGTCGAGTCTTACCGGCTGTTGGCGCAGAAGGTGGAGTACCCACTGCATCTCGGGGTCACGGAAGCCGGCCCTCCGCCGGGAGGATTGATAAAGTCCGTAGCCGGGATCGCCACCCTGCTGCTCGAAGGGATCGGCGACACGATCAGGTTTTCCCTCACCGCCGACCCGGTCGAAGAGGCGGTTGCGGGTCGCAAACTGCTCGAGTACCTCGGTCTGCGAGAACGTAAGAGCCTGGATCTCATTGCCTGCCCGTCTTGCGGACGCGCCGAGGTAGATGTGATCGCAGTCGCAAGCGAAGCCGAGGCGGCGCTGGAAGCAGAAGGTCTGCCGATTCAGGTTGCCGTCATGGGGTGCGTTGTCAACGGACCCGGCGAGGCCCGCGAGGCCGAGATTGGGATCGCAGCCGGGCGCGGCAAGGGGCACCTCTTCATCAAGGGTCAGGTCGTGCGCGTCGTCAAGGAAGCCGAGATGGTCGATGCGCTCGTCGATGAGGCGCGGCGTTTGGTGGAAGAAGGTGTCGAAGCCCGGCTGGCAGCAGCAGATGTGTCGGCGGCCGACCTAGCTCAGGAGGAAGCTCTCGAGCTACGATCTCTACAGGGAGACGCCAACCGGGCAACTGCCCGGCGGGCGGCCGTAGCCGAGGTCGCCGGCGAGTGATCCGCCGCCCGATCGGCCTGGCGCTGCTCACCGCACTGGCGACCGGGTTGGTGCTTGCAGCATCAGTGGCAGCGCTGCAAGACGAACGAGCGGGGACGCAGCGAGCAGCAGCCACCTTTGTCGCCAAGCCCAGCTTTGAGGAACCCGCCCCGAACTCGTCGACGACGCTCCCCCCGATCGAGGCCCTCATTCCGCTAACGGCAGAGGGCGTGACCAACCGGGTCGCCCCCAGCGTTGCCTTTGTGCTGACGCAGCAAGGAACCGGAAGCGGAGTCGTTGTACGCGACGGGCTTCTTGTGACGAACGCCCATGTTGTGTGGCCAGATCGCACGGTTTCCCTCGTCTTTCGCAACGGTGCGACGTTTCAGGGCCGCGTCCTTGCTGTAGACCCGTTTGCCGATCTTGCGGTCGTTGATATCAGTCGATTGGCCAATCGGCCCGATCCGCTACCGCAGGGTGCAATCGAAGATCTCGACATGGGCAGCCAATTGTGGATCGTTGGGTATCCGCTACCAGACGAATTCACGCCGGAACCCAGCCTCGATTCCGGCGCAGTCCTGGGTACCACGGAATGGGACTTCTCCGGGGTCAGCTGGTTCACCGTCGATGCTCCGGCGATTGGAGGCCAGAGCGGGGGCGCAGTCGTAGATACCTACGGTCGGTTGGTCGGCATCAGCACCTTTGGCAGTAGGGAAACGATGACCTCCATCGCGATCGATGATGTCATGGACCGGGTTGACGAGCTCATCCGGACGGATGAGGTGCGAGGCCTCGAACCACGCCTCATCCCACACAGCGGGGCACGGCGGACGCTCGAAGTCGAGCTCGACGGCACATGGGACCAGGAACTCTTCGTTGGTTGGCTACCAGAAAGCCTCGATGTGGAGGTTGCCGCACCAAACCGCAACGTCAAGCTCGCAGCGCGGACGATCGCCGGTATTGAGGTCGCCGCCGGGCAAGGGGAAATCGGATTCCAGCCCGGCGGGGCATTTCCGGTAATCCTGGCGGCGGAGGCCGAACAGCAGATCGCAATAGATCTGGCCGGATCCCTCCCTTTCATTCGCTTTGCCGATCCCGACCATGGGAAGAGCCTGGAGCGACGCGGGATCACTGCAGGCGTCTATGACCTCGGCCGCGATCGGGACTACTTCTACCTGGAGCTCGCGGCAGATGACCGGGTCACAGTCACCATCGAGTCGGCGGCCCGTACACACCTGTGGGTATATGGTCCCGACGGCACACTCGTTGCCGAAGATATCGATGAGTCGGGCTTCATCAGCAGCAACGCATCTGTCGAGGTGAGCACGGAAATCGCCGGTCGGTACATTGTTGCGCTCGAGAACCGACTTTCTTCGATATCGGGGTACGCGGTCGTTACCAGGTAGGTCGTCGCGGTGAGGCGCTATTGTCATCACCCGCAATCGACACCGGAGCTCGCACGTGCGCTGGTCCCAAGCCTTCATTCCAACCCTTCGCGACGATCCCGCCGAAGCCGAAGCCGTAAGCCATCGGTTGTTGGTGCGGGCGGCCTTCATCCGTCAACTGATGGCAGGGGTCTACACGCTGTTGCCCTTGGCCTACCGATCGCGTCGCAAGATCCAACAGGTTATCGAGCAGGAAATCGACGCCATCGGCGGCCAGGAGTTCCTATTCCCGTCGCTGCATCCGGCCGAGATCTGGAGAAAGTCCGGCAGACTGGACATCATGGGCGAGGAGATGTTCCGGCTGTTCGATCGCAAGTCGGGAGAGGTCGTGCTCGGCATGACCCACGAGGAGATCTTCACCACGATCGCAACCGAAATCACGTCGTACAAGCAACTTCCGCAGCTCTGGTACCAGATCCACACCAAATTTCGAGATGAACCCCGGCCCAAGTCGGGCCTACTCCGTGTCCGCGAGTTCACCATGAAGGACTCATACAGCTTCGATCTCGACCAGGAAGGTCTGGACAAGGCCTTTGATGATCACTATCACGCATATTCGCGAATCTTCGCCCGAATAGGTCTTGACGCAATTCCAGTAGAGGCCTCGTCAGGGGCAATGGGGGGCAGCGGCTCTGTCGAGTTCATGGTGCGCGCCGAGGCCGGCGAAGATCTCGTAGCGCATTGCTCCAACTGCGGGTACGCCGCCAACGTGGAGCGGGCAATGAGCAAAGTGGCACCGATCGTCGACGAAGTCGGACCCGACGGCCCCGAGAGATTTGCCACTCCCGGTGTGCGTACGATCGAGGATCTCGTCGACTTTCCCGGCGGTGCGGAAGCCAGCAGGCAGATAAAGACCCTCGTCTACGTTCTGGATGGTGAACCGACTCTGGTGCTGCTGCGTGGCGACCATCCGTTGCAGGAGCAGAAGCTCCAAGACCGGACGGGTGCCGTTGATCTGCGGCCGGCTCATCCCGATGAGATCGCAGAACTGCTCGGTGCCGACGCGGGCAGCCTTGGTGCAGTAGGAGTGCTGGGTGTCCGTATCGTTGCCGACGAGGCGCTACGCGGCCGGACCAACATGACGACCGGGGCCAACGAGAATGAGTTCCACCTGCGGGGGGTCTCGATCGAGCGCGATATCGATGTTGGGGATTGGTTGGATCTACGGGAAGTAGAAGCCGGTGAAACCTGCATCGATTGCGACGAATCGATAGAGGTGTTCAGGGCTATCGAGTGCGGACACATTTTCAAATTGGGGACGAAGTACTCGGAGCCTCTCGGGGCCGTGGTGCTCGATGAGCATGGCCAAACCCGGCCGATCTACATGGGTTCATACGGGATTGGGCTGGAGCGCAATCTCGCCGCCGTGGTCGAGACTCACTACGACGAGAAGGGAATCGCCTGGCCCGTGACCGTCGCTCCGTACGAGGCGGTTGTCACGGTACTGAAACTCGACGACACCACTGTGGCGGCGGCCGAGCGGATCTACGAGGACCTGGGCGCTGCGGGTATCGACGTGTTGATCGACGACCGAGATGAGCGGCCCGGTGTCAAGTTCAATGATGCCGAGCTCATCGGAATTCCCTACAGGGTGACGGTAGGCCCGCGCGGGCTGGCCGAGGGCATTGTCGAGATCAACCATCGTGCCTCGGGCACCACCGACGAAGTATCTGTAACCGAAGCCGTTTTGCATCTGGTGGCTCGGATCGAGAGAGAGCGCCTGTAGACGAGCCCGTCTCCGCTGCGCTCTTTCAGTGGAGTGAGTCTCGACAGGTGCTATCATCGCCTCTCCAACGGAGAAGATTTCTCTGAGGTGGGCCTGTGCCCGCCTCGTTTTGTGTGCATAGCTTCAGGAGGAGAAGGTGACGAGCGCCGCGGATCGGCTATGGGCTGTTGTGGAGCCCTATTTGTCCGCCGAAGGTGTTGAGCTGGACGATCTGGAGATCGTCGGTAAGGCACCCGGCGTAGTTGTGCGCGTCACGCTCGACGCAGCCGAACCGATGGGTGTCGATCAACTGGCTGATGTTTCACGCCGCTTGTCCCGGTTGCTCGACGAAGAGGATCCGATCGCAAGCTCATACACGCTCGAAGTGTCCTCACCTGGGCTGGAGCGGAAGCTGCGGCGTCCCCGCCACTACAAGAAATCGGTAGGTAGGGACGTGAGGGTGAAGAGCAAGGTCGCCGTTGGCGGCGATCACAGTCATCGAGGTGTGCTTGTGGAGGCCTCCGACCTGGACTTCGTGGTTGAGGTGGATGGAACCGATCGCCGTATCGCCTACGGTGACGTCATCTCAGCCCGCACGGTCTTTGCATGGGAAAAGGCTTCGAAACCGGGGAAGCGTTGAAGAGAGGAACGCCATGGATTTCAACCTGATGCTCGATGCGCTCGAAGGAGTAGCGCGCGAAAAGGGCGTTCCCATCGAGACCATCCTCGACGCTCTTGCCAATGCTTTCGTGTCTGCCTACAAGCGCACGCCGGGTGCCGCCGAGGAAGCCCGGGTGACTATCGATGTCGATAGCGGTGAGATCACCGTGTACGGGCAAGAACTCGACGAGGATGGCAACGTTGTCCGGGAATGGGTCGATACCCCTGAGGATTTCGGTCGTATTGCCGTCCAGACGGCGAAGCAGGTAATCACCCAGCGGTTGCGCGATGCCAAGCGTGAGCAGGTGTTCGATCTCTACGACGGGCGCGAAGGAGACCTCGTAACCGGCATCGTCCAGAGCTCGGACCACCGCTATGCGATGCTCGACCTCGGGAACGCCGAAGCAATCATGCCGGGTTCTGAGCGAATTCCCTACGAGCGCTTGGAGCGGGGTAACCGTATCAAGGCATACATCCTGGAGGTTCGTGGCGAGGGCAAGGGCCCGCAGATAGTCGTTTCCCGTAGCCATCCCGAATTCATCCGCTCGCTCTTCGAGTTGGAAGTGCCGGAGCTAGTCGACGGGGATGTCGAGATTCGAGCAATTGCCCGCGAGCCGGGACATCGCACCAAGATCGCAGTGGTCTCCCACGACCCCAACGTCGACCCGGTAGGGGCTTGCGTGGGCGCACGCGGATCACGAGTCCGTCAAGTGGTCAACGAACTGCGCGGGGAGAAGGTAGATATCGTCGAATGGCGCGAGGACACCAGAGCTTTCATCTCCGAGGCGGTGAGCCCGGCCCGGGTGACAGATGTCCGCCACGACGAGGACGAGAAGGTAGCTACGGTCATTGTCCCGGATCATCAGCTGTCTTTGGCCATCGGCAAAGAGGGACAGAA
>JARFRN010000301.1 GCA_029287195.1 Acidimicrobiia bacterium
CACTCGATGGCCGGCTGGCGGGTTGGCTTCGTCTTGGGTAACGCACAGATGGTGGGTGCCCTCGCCAAGCTGAAGTCATATCTCGACTACGGGACTTTCCAACCGATCCAGATAGCTTCGATCCTTGCTCTCAACGAGGGCGATGATCATGTCTTTGATGTGCAGGAGGTCTACAAGAAGCGGCGTGATGTACTCGTGGACGGTCTCAATCGTGCGGGGTGGCCGATCGAAAGACCCCTGGGAACGATGTTCGTCTGGGCCGAGATCCCCGAGGAATACAACTACATGAACTCAATGGAGTTCACCTTCCATTTGCTTCGAGAAGCGAAGGTGGCAGTTAGCCCCGGGATCGGGTTCGGGCCGAGCGGGGAGGGCTTCGTGAGGTTCGCTCTGGTCGAGAATGAGCACCGAACGGGTCAGGCGGTCCGCGGTATCCGGAAGGCGCTCGACAAACTGACGGCGGAGTAGTCATGGCGTTTCCCGACGGCATCGCCGACTTCCGTTCTGACACGGTCACTCATCCGACCGACGCGATGCGGAAGGCAATGAGCGAAGCGAGAGTGGGCGACGACGTATACGGAGAGGACCCGACGGTCTATGCGCTCGAGGAGATGGCCGCGGCACTTCTCGGCAAAGAGGCCGGTTTGTTCACCCCGTCTGGAACGATGGCTAATCAGGTAGCAATCGGCACCCATACGCAGCCCGGCGACGAAGTGGTTTGTGTGGAGCGTGCCCACGTCCGCAATTACGAGCACGGGGGTGCTTCGGCCAACTTCGGTGTGGCGTTCCGCCCGGTACCGACGATGAACGGCGTTATGAACGCGGATCAGATTCGTTACGCGGCCGCCGGAACGGCCTATCACCTACCGAAGGTATCGCTGCTGTGCTGGGAGAACACGCACAACGTTTCGGGTGGGACGGTCATCCCCCTGGAAGTCATGCAGGCGGGATCGGCTGCGGCACGCGCCATGGGACTAGCGGTCCACTTGGACGGCGCCCGGCTGTGGAACGCCGTCGCTGCCTCCGGCGTCGATGCCGCCGCTTACGCAGCTTGTGCCGACAGCGTCATGTTCTGCTTCTCAAAGGGCCTCGGTGCACCGGTTGGATCGATGCTGGCGGGATCGGCTGACTTCATTTCAACCGCGCGCCAGACCCGCTCCCGGCTCGGCGGAGCGATGCGGCAGGTCGGAGTGATTGCAGCTGCAGCTCGGATCGCGCTCGAGGGTCGTGCCAGGGTCGTCGACGACCACCTCACGGCCAAGCGTCTCGCCGAAGGTCTGGCGAATCGTTTCCCGGAAGCTGTTGATTCTGCTGCTGTTACAACCAACATGGTCATGGTGCACGAGTCTGGATTGCCGTGGCCGGCTGAGGACTTTGTCGCTGCGCTGGAGTCAAACGGAGTCCGCACCGGGTTCATCATGCCCGGGGTGCTTCGCTTCTGCACCCACCACAACATCGACGCCGCTGATGTCGATCGCGTCCTGGCGACGGCCGACGGGATGAACACGCATTAACAACCGGGTACATCGGCCAGAGCACGTTCTGCTGCCCGCAGGTGAGCCCCCAGGCCTGAGACTTCCGAGTACTGGTGATAGCGATGATGGACGGCCTCGCCGGCGGCGGAGAGCCTGACAATGACGGCATTGATTAGATCGTCCCCTCGGGCTCCGGATTGAACGGCATCCGTCATCGCTTCCCGGGCGCAGCGACTTGCCACTCTACGGTTTATCAGCGCATGCCCGTCTTCGTGATCCCGGCTGATTGCGGTAGGGCCGTCGGCGGGGATCAGCTCCACGGTCGCGACCACGACGGTTACGCCTTCGGGTTCGAGTCTGATGTCGTACACAGCAGTTGCGGTTGCGGCTGCTTGACCCTTGTCAAACATCTCAACCGGTGAGGTAGCGACGTTGCGCAGCAGCGCCTCATCTGCTGCGAACTGACGGAGCGAATCAGCAACGCGCGGATCGGGCGCCTCCGCCGCCAGCCGCTCGAACTCAGTGCGAAGATCTCCGACGATGCGGTCGACGTCCGGCGAGATGGGAAGCAACAAGACTGGATCTTCGGCACCGATGACAGTCAGCGGCATGTCGGCGGAGATGCGTCCTCCACCGACAACGACCAGCCAGAACCCCAGTGCAAAGCCGATGAGCAGGAACAGATAGCGACGCATGTGTCCGTTTCTCGGCAGGTCGAGCCAACACCTGTTGGACTCCGTAACCGTTCGCCCGACCACCGAGTCTGATACCCGATGCGTTATGCGGTTCTGTTCCCCGGTCAAGGTAGCCAGTACGTCGGCATGGGTGCCGACGTCTTTGCCGCGCGCCCGGACTTGTTGGGCGCAGCCGCCAGTGAAGAGCTCGGCTGGCGATTGGACTCATTGTGCACCCTCGGCCCCGAGGATGAGCTGATGCAAACCGATAAGGCCCAGGTTGCGGTGTATGCCGTGAGCTACGCACTATGGGAAGCTTTCATCGATCGAGCGCCTCATCCTCCGATGGGCGGTGCCGGGCATTCATTGGGCGAGTACACGGCGCTGGCGGCTGCCGGTGCCTTCAGCTATAGGCAGGGCCTCAAACTCGTGGCTGCCCGCGGCGCGGCAATGGCTGCGGCCGGCCGAGAGAACGCCGGAACCATGGCCGCCGTGATGGGATCGGATCTCGAGACTATCGAGGCAATAGTTGTCGATCGGCGGGCTGCAGGCGGATCACTGTGGGTTGCCAACGTCAACGCCCCGGGCCAAGTGGTTGTTGCGGGCGCCGCACCCGACATTGCGGCGCTCACAGACCAGGCCCGCGATCTAGGACTACGCCGTGTGGTGCCGTTGAAGGTCTCAGGCGCTTTCCACACCCCGCTGATGGCCGGCGCCCAGGCCGAACTCGATGGGGCTCTGGCTGCGGCTCGCTTCGTTGCGGCCCGGTTCCCGATCTGGACGAACCTGTGCGCCAAGCCCGTTGCAGACAGCGCGGCGGCATTGTCCGGCCAGTTGGTGGGGCGGGTTCGATTCAGCGACTCGCTGACTGCAATTCAAAGGGCTGGGGCAGAAGCGTTCATCCATATTGGGCCCGGCGAGGTGACGGCCGGAATGGCGAAACGCACGGTAAGAGGAGCGACCGTGATTACCGTGTCGTCCCTCGAAGACGTCGGTCCCGCGGTTGAGCGACTGGCCTTAGTATGACCTCGCAGGAAGGGAAGGGAATCCGATGAGGCGCGCAGCCATAACCGGCTGGGGCGATTACACGCCGCCGGCAGTGCTTACCAATGAGGACCTCGCATCCGTGATCGACACGACGGACGAGTGGATCCGATCGCGCAGCGGCATAAAGGAGCGACGGATCAGTCATGTTTCCAACGCGGAGATGGCAACTGCGGCTGCCCGTCAGGCACTGGCCGCTGCGGACCTCGCGGCGGAGGAGATGGACCTCATCATCGTCGCCACGTGCAGCCCAGATCGGGCTGTGCCGTCGGTTGCTGCGTACGTGCAGCGGCAACTGGGCGGTCTCGGCGCCACAATGGATCTGAATGCCGCCTGCAGCGGGTTTGTCTACGCAATGAGTGTTGCCAACGGGATGATCGCGGCCGGGACCGTCGAGCGGGCACTCATTATTGGCGCGGAGAGGCTCTCGTCGTTCTTGGACCTGCAAGACCGATCGACCGCCGTGCTCTTTGGTGACGGCGCCGGGGCAGTGGTCGTTGAAGCCACCGAAGGTCCCCATGGGTTGCTGTCGTCGAATCTGCACTCGGATGGCAGCCTGACCGAGATCCTCACCATCAGAGGAGCTGGTACCGAAGGTGTGTTCGAAGCCGAGGTGCCGCTTACAGTCGATATGGAGGGCCGCGAGGTCTTCCGCAACGCCGTAACCCGGATGAGTGAAGGCGCCGTAGTAGCGATCGACAATGCCGGCCTCCAGGTCGAAGACATAGACGTCCTCATATCGCACCAGGCAAACATCCGCATCATCGATGCCACGGCACGTCGTCTCAATGTGGATCCCGATACCGTCTACACGAATATCCACGCCTACGGAAACACCTCCGCAGCGAGTATCCCCATTGCTCTCTCCGAGGCGCTGGATCGAGGCGTGGTTTCACCGGGCGACGTACTTGCCATGGTTGCATTTGGCGGCGGGCTCACCTGGGGCGCCCTGGTGCTGAGATGGGGCGACCGAGTCGAGCGGCTGCGCACCGTCGATCACGATCTTCCCGGAACCGAGAAGACCGGTCTGGAAGTTCTCGCCTCCCGGGTGCAGGGTCTCGGTATCTGATGACTGGTCCGATTTCCCGAGTTGTTTTAGTGACGGGAGGTTCTCGCGGTATCGGTCGCGCCACGGCAGAACTTCTTGCGGGCCGCGGCCACAAAGTCGCAGTCAATTACGTGTCCAACGCCACAGCCGCGGCAGACGCTGTAGCTGCCATTGATGCAGCAGGGGGCACGGCGATTGCAGTCCAAGGTGATGTCGGCGAGGAGGCCGCGGTGGAACGGATCGTCGACGAAGTACAGGACCAATTGGGCCAGATCGAGATCCTCGTCAACAACGCGGGTATAACCCGAGACGACTTGATCATGCGGATGAAACCCGAAGCATGGGACGACGTCCTGCAGACCAATCTGCGATCTGTGTATCTGTGTTCCCGCGCTGTTATGCGCAGCATGCTGCGGGCTCGTTGGGGGCGCATCATCTCAGTGAGCTCGGTCGCCGGTGTCTACGGCAATGCGGGCCAGGCGAATTATTCCGCTGCCAAGGCGGGAATCATCGGTTTCACCAAAGGGCTGGCCAAGGAGGTCGGTTCGCGCGGGATCACCGTGAACGCAGTCGCTCCGGGCTTCATTGCGACCGACATGACGGCGGCACTGGGCGAGGACACAACCTCGGCGGCAGTCGAGAGGATTACGCTCGGCCGCTTGGGGACTGCACGGGAAGTCGCAACGGCGGTGGGCTATCTTGCCTCCGACGATGCGTCATACATAACGGGCCAAACCGTCGTTGTCGACGGTGGACTGGCTCTTTGAGTTTGGAGGGCACACGCTATGGAACGATCGGAAATCGAGGCAAAACTGGTTGATCTTCTCGTCGATGAGCTCGGGCTGGAGCGCGACGACATCACAATGGAAGCCCGATTCGAAGAGGACCTCGATGTGGATTCGCTCGGCGTAGTCGAGTTGCTGATGGCACTCGAGGACAACTTCGACGTCAAGATCCCGGACGAGGAAGCTGAAAAGATCACCACCGTCGGCGAAGCCGCCGAGTTGGTGAGCCAGAAGCTCGACGGCTGATCGTGAACCGTCGTCGCGTCGTGGTTACCGGGATGGGGACGGTCAACCCGCTGGCCCACAGCGTCGATGCATTCTGGGTTGCGCTGCTCTCCGGCAAGTCGGGTGCGGCCCCGATAACCCTTTTCGACCCATCGGAGCTGACAACCCGCTTCGCCGCGGAGGTGAAGGACTTCGATCCCGACGCCTACATGCCGCGCAAGGATTCGCGCCGGCTCGATCGTTCAACGATGCTGTTCTGGGCGGCCACCAAGCAGGCCATGGATGACGCTGGTCTTTCATTCGAAGACGGCGATCCCGCAAGTCTGCGGGCGGGCGTGGTTTGCGGGACAGGAATCGGCGGGATCGGCACTACGCAATCCCAGATCAACGTGCTGAACGAACGCGGTCCTCGGCGCATCTCCCCGCTGGCGATCCCGATGATCATGGGCAATCAGGCGGCGGGTGCGGTGTCCATCGATTTCCACCTGGCCGGTCCGAGTACTTGCACGGTGACGGCTTGCGCCGCGGCCGCCAATGCCATCGGGGATGCCGCCGAGATCATCCGACGCGGGGTCGCCGACGTGATGGTGGCCGGCGGCATGGAAGGAGCGGTTACCGAATTTGCGATGAGCGGGTTTGCCTCGATGAAGGCGTTGAGCACCCGCAATGACGATCCGGAGGCGGCAAGCCGTCCCTTTGATCACGACCGGGACGGGTTTGTTCTAGGGGAGGGAGCCGGCTCGCTTGTCCTCGAGTCGTGGGAGCACGCTTCCGCCAGGGGAGCGTTCATCTACGGGGAGGTGTCGGGCTACGGCATGTCCGCCGATGCCTATCACATAACGCTGCCGCGTCCTGGGGGAGGTGGAGCAGCTCGTGCCATGCACGGCGCCCTCGACGATGCGGGAGTGGCCGGGGACGAAGTCGACTACAT
>JARFRN010000028.1 GCA_029287195.1 Acidimicrobiia bacterium
TAGGTGGGCTCGCCAAGCCTCGCGATCACTGCCGCCAGAAAGGGTCCCTCCACGGCCATCATCAGCCAGGTGGCGGCCAGCGGAACCCAGAAGCGGAATGCCCGGCGGAGGGTCAGCGTCTCGTCGTTCATCGGACGGGGAGGATAGCAGCAGAATTAGGAATGAGGAATGAGGAATGAGGAATGAGGAATGATGAACTCCCGCCCGCTCGACCAGATACAAGATTCAAGATTCAAGATCCGCCCGCCCACCTCGGCGATCCATGAGTCTGTGGGGGTGGCTGGGTGGGACTTGTATCTTGTATCTTGCAGCCGGACGGGTGGGTGGAAAAAAAGGGGGCCTTGCGGCCCCCTGAATTGAAGATTTGGATCGGGCGGCTATTCGGCGCCCGCGTGATCGTCCGACGGTGCGACGTAGTCGCCGGGATAGGCCGAGGCTTCGATGGCCCGTTTTGTGGCCGATTCCGCGTGGTCGGTGTCCCACCAGTAGCCGCCGGGACCGTAGAACATCATGAGTCCTTCGGCCAGGTCGACGTCAAACTGGGCGTCCCAGACGCCGATATCCGGGTCATAGCCAAGACCCAGAGAATTCACCTTCTGCGCGTGGCAGCTCACTGCGCACGCGTTCGGCATGCCGCCCTGCTCCTGGTACATGAGCGTCTTCTCGGGCGCGATCGGCTCGAAGGTGTGGCTGTGAATGTCGTAGTTGATGGCCGATTTCGCGGTCTTGGGCATGTGGCACTTCGAGCAGCGCGACAGCCCCATCGAACGCTCGGGGCCGTAGGGGTGGTAGCTGTGTGCCTCGACTACGCTCCCGATGTGTTCTTCATTCTCCTCGTACTCGGCAACCTGCTCCTTGGAAATCTCCTCGAAGGCTCCATGGGTTGCGTGACAGGCCAGGCAGAGGGTGTTGTTGTCGTTCTCGGTCGCGATTGTCAGGCCTTCATCCTCGATCCTGGTCACGACCATGTGCTTGCCGCCTCTATGCGGGCTGTGGCATTCGACGCACTTGATCGGGTGGAACGGGAACGTGGGCTTCGACGACTGGTAGAGATCCTCGAACTGCTGGTGGTGCTGCCTCGAGTTCACGCCATCCGGCCACAGGCCTGCGTGATCCTCGTAATAGTCCTCGAGCGGCGCTTCGGTCCGGCCGGGGATCCAATTCTCGAGCACGTCGTCGCGGTACGGAAAACCGAAGGTTCCGCTCGGACTCGAAGTCGAGCGCACGTGACACTGCTCGCACAGCTCATTGGACCGTTCGGTGTCGAGAGAGCTCGGAGCGAGGATGTAATCGGGATCGCCGCCACCCAGGATGTGGGCGGAGCCGGGACCGTGACAGGCCTCGCAGCCGATGTTGACGATGTCCGGGAGACCGTCGTGGTCGTAGTCCGGATATTGCTCGGCGTAGTCAGGCGGCACCAGGGACGCGGGGAACGGACGGTAGAGCCACTCGCCCTTGCCGTTCTGCGCCATCGGCTTGCGGAAACCGGTGGTGTGGCAGCCGATGCAGCGCTTGGAGTAGCTGCGGCCGACTGCTGCGACGTCCTGGACAGCCGGGTCGGCGCTGAAAATAGGCATCATGGTGTCGGGATCCCACCAGTGCTCGGGGTGGTAGGCCACGTACTCGTCGGTTTTCTCGTTGTACTGCACGGGCGAGACGTAGTTGTCTCGGGTCCAGCCGTCGGCGGTGCCGGTAACTGGGACCCGCACCAGGAAACGCTGCTTCCAGTCGCCGGTTCCACCCTGGGTGATCACGACCTTGACCGTGAGCTCACCGATCGTCATCCAGTAGGTGTCGGACGCGGCGCGGTACGAAAGCACCGGTGCGTTCGGCTTGTAAGGATCGAAGACGGAGCTGATCTCGTTGAAGTCGAGACCATCCATGAAGTCATCCATCCCATTGTTGTTGTAGTCTGCGACCACGCCCTTGCCGTCGATCAGGGAATTCTTACCCATCGGAGCTCGCAGCGCCTTGCGGTGCTTGACCTCGTGGGTGATTGCTGACCAGCTGTGGCAGGCGATGCAGTACTCGTCTCCGACGACGGTCGGGGTTTCCTCGAGCTCCGCCTTGGTGTACATGCTGGTCAGACGCGCCATCATGTCGGCGGGAAGGCCGTTTGGCGTCAGGCGGGCCCCTCCTCCTCTTCGATGGCTGACCTCGAGATCAGGCGGGCCGGCGGCCTCTGCCAGCGGCACTACCAAGAGCCCGATGACAATGAACAAACTCGCTGCAGTCTTCATCGCTGCCTCCTTCCCCAATGGGGTTGATTCGTGAATAAACAAACTCACTCCTTGAAAAACAGCGGATCACGGTTGGAGCCGTGAACCGCGACATGACAGTTTTGACATTGCTGATACCGCGGGCGGCTGATGTCGTGGAACGACGGCGCGTTGGTGTGGCACTCGAGGCACAGGGCCGTCATGCGGTGCCGGGTCAGCAGTTTGGGGTTGGTCGATCCGTGGGGCGCATGGCAGTCGCTGCACCCGTTGACGTTTTGCGGTGGATGCGGATACACGAATGGACCGGTTTTCTCGGTGTGGCAGTCGAGGCAGGCGCCACCGCTGCCGATCATGGCCAGACGACCCTGGCGGTTGTCCCCGTGCAGCGAGTGGCAGTTGGTGCACTCGAAGGGCCGGGTGCCGTCGCGGTGGGCGTATGGCATCTCGAACGATCCAGACTCCGAGAGGTGGCACTCGGCGCAGAGCTTGTGGGGGGCCGAGGCCAGCAGGTGGTCGGTGCCGAGTTCCGCATGGCCGGTGCCGTGGCAGTCGAGGCATGCGACTCCGCTGCGGACATGGGCCGAGGTGGTGATATCGGTCATCGCCTCGCGGCCGGGATGGCAGCTGAGGCACGCTGCTGCGTCCGGAAATCGGTTGATGTTGTCGGTGTTTGGGTCGTCGACGTGCTCGGTGGCGGGGCCGTGGCAGCCGACACACGAGCGGTCGAGGATCGCAGTATCAACCCTTGCCATGGCGCGTCCGTGAGCCCCGGATGCAAAGACCGGGGCCACGTCGTCGTGGCACACGGCGCAGGTTTCCAGTGTGATCGGCTCCTGCGCCGTCGCCACCGTCGCCAGGGCGAGGATCGCCGCCGCAGCGAGAAATTGAGGGCGCGTCATCTAAAATCTCCAGTTCACGGCGAGGCCGTATCGCAAGACATCGAAATCGTCAATGTCGGTGGCTGCTTCGTCATAGGACCAGTACTGCACCAGTGCCGAGTACTCGAGTCCACTGGCGCCGTAGAGGGTCAGCCGGAGGCGGCCGTTCCAGGCGTCCATCGGCCAGCTGTCGCCGTCATCTTCGAGATAGGTCACCGAGCCTGAGACTCCGAAGATTCCCGCCCGTGTGTGGCCGTACAGGGTTGCGGTCGAAAGATCGAGCTCGTAAATTGAGCGATCGGTCCCGCCGGTCGGAAGAACGAGCCCGGTGTCGGTCTTGAAGGTGTACTGCTCGAGGTTGAGGCCGATCGAGGAGTTGCCACTCTCGGATGTCCAGGACGCT
>JARFRN010000175.1 GCA_029287195.1 Acidimicrobiia bacterium
CACCCAGCCCACGTCTAGCCCTTCACTCTTCATCTCCAGAGCAGCTGCCTCTAAGCGCTCAGAACCCCTTGCTACCAAAGAAACCGCAGCACCTTCGAGACCAAAGGATCGGGCCGTCGCAAGACCAATGCCGCTCGAACCACCCGTCACCACAACATGCTGGCCATCGAATACAGAGCCCACCTCAGTACTCCTCCAACTCAACACCGAACCAAGACGCATCTAAGCATCAACTGCTGTTGACGGAGTTCACCTCCCGCACAGCTTCTTCGGTACGTACCGAAGACGGTACTGCTCCGCTGTAGCGCCAAGCACAGACCGTGTGCCGGAGTTTGCTCCGGGCGGTGAGTGACCTGGGCGGACTGGCTCTGGGCTGATGTCAGGGCGCGCACTACGGGGTTGGCGTGTGGACGGTGAGTTTCACAACAGCGTCGTTGCTGGCCCTCATTGAGGGCATGAAGGCAAGCGGACTCTCAATACTGGGCTCGACCGTGTCGAAGTAGACCAATTCTGCATCGACTTCGACCAGTTCACCGTACTGCAGGCCGCATGCGTTGACGTGAGCATCGGGCATGTGTCCGAGTTCGATCTCTGTGATCACGCCGGGCTCTGAGGAAATGTCTCGGAGGGCGAGCCCGCAGGAGCCTCCCTCGAAGCATCCATCCCCCGGCGCGAAGCTGTCGCGCAGGTATAGGTTGAGTTCCCGAAGGGTGCCTGCCAATACCTCGACACTGACAGTCCACTCACCGGCTGCTGAGAGAACGTCTATGCACATCCCCGGCGGGTAGGTGTACTCGGTGTGGCGCCCACCCAGCATGACTTCGAAGACACCCGTTTCTGGAGGCGTGGTGCCGCACACGGTCCCGGCAGTGAGAGGTTCGCTGTCACATGCCGGGTGGTTGGGTTTCTCCGCGCAGTCCACGCCGGCGTGAGCTGGCACCGCTAGAGCGAAAGTGATGATTGCAGCAAGGGTGAGTAGCAAGAGGCGTCGCATGACGCACCTCCCTCTAGTCCTGCGGTGGGGTCGTCCACACCGCTGCGTCGGCGTCGGTGTCACTGACTGTGTAACCGACAGTTGTGATCTGGGTTGGCGTAAGTGCCACTGATGAGCAGCCTCCGGATGCATCGACGGTGTCCGGGTCAACGAGCATCCACGCGACTCCATCGTCGGTAGTCCATACCGCAGGCTGCTCGAGGCCATCTCTCGTGATTGAGCCGACCGCTACGAAGCCGTCGGAGGTTTCGGCGATTGCATTCATGATCTGATCGCCGTCGCCTCCGAGGGCCTCGTGACGGTTCATGCGAGACCAATTGAGGCCGTCAGGTGACGTCCACACGGCGGCATCCCAGTCGCCGGATGCGCCGTCGTATCCGACCGCTACGAACCCGGTGCTCGTTGCGGTGATACCCATGATCTGTTGATCACCTGGTGCGACGAGGTCGCTGCTCTCGACCTGCTGCCAGTCCACACCATCTGTCGAGATCCAGATCGCCGCATCCCTGTCACCGCTTCTTGCGTCATACCCTGCGGCCACCACCACGCCTTCGGTCGCCGCCGTAGCAATCATCACCTGGTGGCCGGGTACGGCGAGATCTTCCTCACTGGGAGAGACATGCCAGGTCTGCCCATCGGTCGAATACCAGATGGCGACGTCTCGGTCGTCGAAGGACCCTTGATGTCCTACGGCAACAACACCAGGCCCGGCAGCGGTGACACTCCACATCCATTGATGCCCGCCGGGCCCGAACACTGCGTCGTCGTGCAGAACGCGCTCCCACGATGATCCGTCCGTGGACCTCCAAACCGCGGCGACAGCCCCATCCTCGTCGTCGTGGCGACCGACAGCGATCGCTTGCTCCCCAAGGAAAGTGATGCCGTACATCGCCTGATGCCCAGTTTCGGCGAGGCCGGCGACTCCTGTCGGAGTCCATTCGTACCCGTCATTGGATCGCCACACAGCAGCATTCTCCGACGAGTCAGGCTCGGAGCTCTGACCCACAGCGATGAATCCGCCAGCGTATTCGATCACGTTCCATGCGTACTGCTCACCCTCGCCCCCGAGCCCATCTGAGGTTGCCCGCTGCCACACACCGGTAGGCGAAGCATCAAGTTCAGGAATCGCAGTTGTCGAAGCAGGAGCCGAAGTGGTCGACTGCAGCAGCGATGTTGTCGTCACCTCTTCTGCAGGACTCGAGCCGCTACCCCGGAGGAGCCAGGCAGTACCGCCGATCACAACAAGGAACGCAACTGCCGCCGCTGCAAACACAAACGCTGGGGTCCTAACCACGCTCCTTCTGGGACTCGGTCCATCAATGGCGACGGCTACATCCTCCACATCGACGCGTTCAATCGTGTCCTCGACATACTCACGGAGTTGAAGGCGTAGATCAGGCATCAACAGTCACCTCCAACTCGGAGCGGAGGCGCGCCAGCCCGCGCTCCAGATGAGTGCGTACCGTCGAGCGAGAACGCCCGATCAGTCCGGCGACTTCTTCTTCGGTCCATTCCATGGCGTGTATCAGCACAACAGCCAGTCGCTGGTTCTGCGTGAGGTGCATGAGTGCCTCCGGGAGTCGCGGTTCAACCCGGGGGAGGCTCGAACCCACGATGCCGGGGAAGTCGATTCGGGGTCGGTGATACCAGCGAGCCTTACTTTGACCGACGCGATACAAATACCCTGCCGGGTTGTCCATTCTGCTGAGACGGGACCAATGCTCCCAGGCGTAGGCCAGCGCTTCCGAGGTGACTTCGGAACCGACCTCAGGCCCATAAGCCGCAAAGAACGCATAGGACAAGCGAGGCTCTACTTCCTTGACGAACCGGGTGAATTCCGGGGTCAACCTGTCCTGCATTCGCGTGGCCTTCCCAACGCAACCTCTACCCAATAAGACCACCACCGAGCCAATCTTGTCGACAGGGAATCGAGCACTTCCTTTGGGCCGCCCCGATCACCAAATCCCTAGCACGAACGAGCATCTCCTCCCGTGCGGGGATCGGTTGATCGGCGTGGGTTCGTGTGTTGGGTGTTTGCGTGGGCTTCGATGATGGAGGTGCATAGCGACGGGGTTGTATTCTGGCCTTGAGGGCCGTCGAGGCATCGTCTTGGCGCGGGTGTCGATGGGTCAAGTCGCCGAAAGGGTGTCGTTTGTTTCCAGATGCGGGTGGCGAGGCCATGGTGATTGTCGGCCTAGATGAGGTTGTCCCGCGGCTCGAGCGGCTGATCCAGAAGTTGTCGTCGGACCGCAAGGTGCGACATGTCGTTCTGGGGGCGGCTGCCATCGATGGTTCCTGGCAGTGGAGCGATGCGGTTGGCTCGGCCAATCCGAACGGAACTCCGATGGCGACGGATACGCCCTGGTTCCTGGCCAGCGTGACGAAACTGTACATCGCAGCGGTGGTGCTGCGCCTTCACGAGCAGGGGCTGATCGACCTCGAAGCACCGATCCCCGGGTGCCTGCCCGACGAGCTGACGACCGGTCTCCATGTTCGCGATGGTGTTGACCGGACCGCCGAGATCACGGTCACCCATCTGCTGGCCCATGCAACCGGTCTTCCCGATTCGCTCGTCGAGCACCGGAAGGGTGGGCGAGGGTTGGTCGCTGAGATCGAGGCCGGTGATGTGGCTTTCAGCTTCGCGGAGGCGGTTGCGCGGGTTCGCACGCTGCCGCCCCATTTCCCTCCGTCGGATCTCACCGGAGGTCGCTGCAAGGTGCGGTACTCCGATACGAACTATCAGTTGCTCATGTTGATCGCCGAGCAGGTGAGCGGTCAATCAATGGGCGAGTTGCATCGCAGATTGCTGTTCGAACCGCTCGGGTTGCGACACACGTGGTTTGCCGGTGACCGGCCCTTGGACGAGGCCGGCCCGCCGGCGACGTCGTGGTTGGGTGATTGGCCACTGGAGGATCGGCCGCTGGCACTGCGGTCGCTGGGCGACCTCTTCAGCACCACGAGCGACGTGTTGAGTTTCGGGCGCGCCCTGTTCGCTGGGGGCGTATTCGCTGACGGGGCCACCGGGAACTTGATGCATCGCCGGTTCAATCGATTCGGATTTCCCCGCAGCGCGGCCTCGATCGCATCGCCGGCATGGCCCATCGAGTACGGGCTCGGGATGATGCGGTTTGCCCCGTCGAGAGCAATGGCGATGGGACGACACCTGCCGCCTCTGCTGGGGCACACAGGATCAACTGCGTCGTGGTTGTGGTACTCACCGCCGCTGGGATTGCTCCTCGCGGGCACGGCCGACCAGGCAACAAAGGCATCCGTCCCGTTTCGGGCGCTGCCACTGGCTCTCCACGGGCTCCGACCATGATCCAACGGAAGCTCCGGGCGGACCAACCGGATCCGGCCTAGCTGGAGGGGGCGGCGTGGCGACAGCCGTCTCCAGCAAAATTCGCATTGCGATCAATGGCGTCAAACAGAGCACGTTCCTCGAGGGCGCCAGCACAGCGAATCCGGTGCTGTTGTTCGTTCACGGCGGGCCGGGAATGCCGGAGTACTGGCTGACCCAGCGGTACCCGATCGGTCTCGAGAACCACTTCACCACCGTGTGGTGGGAGCGGCGCGGTGCGGGATTGTCATTTGATCCGAGTCTCCCCGCTGGGGGACTTCGTCGTGGGGCTGTGGCGCTGGGGACGCCGTAGGACGAGTTCACGCCAGCATCGACGTGACTAGGAGGAGAGCCAAGCCTGCGGTGAGGGCGATGGTTTGCCCGAGTTTCTTGGCCAGGATTGCTCTCCGGTGTGTAGGGTCCGCGGCTCGTTCTGTGGTGGTGATCTGCGGGATGAGGTCGGCGGCGGCGATGTAGATGAAGTTGCCGGCGGCGAAGGGGACTAGAACCGCCACATTGAATGAACCGGAGACGGCGTATGTGACGAGTCCTCCAATAAGGAAGGTCATTGCGGAGGCGGCGTTGTAGAGCAGTGCGGAGCGCGGCTTCCAGCCGCTATGCACAAGAATCCCGAAGTCGCCGAGTTCTTGAGGCACTTCGTGAGCGGCGGCGACCAGCCAGGTAACAATGCCGAGCCTGACCTCGACTAGAAACGCAGCGGAAACGGCGAGACCGCCGATGAAGTTGTGGAGGCCGTCGGCGAGCAGGATGAGGTAGCCGAGGTGCTTATGAGGGCCCGCGGGTCGATGACAGTGATGCCATTGGAGGTACTGCTCGAGGATGAAGAAGGTGAGGAATCCGGCGCCAAGCCAGACATAGACGGACATCGTGTTGCCGAGTTCGCTGACCGTCTCAGGCAGCATGTGAAAAAGTGCGCCACCCAACAGCGATCCGGCAGCGAGGGCGACTAGTGGTAGGAGGATTCGGTCGAGGGTTCGGGCCGGCAGCAGGACCGTGATGCCGCCGACGAGGGCGACGGCGCTCATCGCGAGGCCGGCGATGATGATCCAGCTAAGCGTCGACATTCTCGATCCTTGCGTCGGCTGATGCCGGCGTGGGGTTGATGCTGCGGGTTCGGAGCCACTTGGCGGCTTTTCCAGTGAGGAGCATGGGCAGGTAGACGGCAGCGACTTGGAAGCCCACGGTGCCGGCCCATGCGACGACCAACAGCGGGTTGAAGAGGAAGCCGATCTGAGCGAGCGATTGGCGCAACGTAGCGGGGCTTGGCATCGGCTCGACCATCCGTCACCTCCGCAGCGAACTCACATGATCGGTCCGGGATGTCGATGTCTTGCTCATCGTCTGCCCTTTGTCTCAGCGGCCCTTCTTCGCACATTGCTCGACGACAGTGACTCTGGCTTCGATAGAGCGTCAACAGTTGCTCAACTCACACCAGAGGTTGCGGACATCGGTATGGGCATGACGGCCGACTGTATTCCGTGCCTCTTCCGGCGAACCATCGGGGAAAGGCGATTTGGTGAGCAGCCGGTCGAACGAGCAGCAGGGGGTTTTCTGGCGAGTGCCGACGAAATTGGCAAAGTCAACAGCACAACAAGTTGAGCCCTCGTTGATGCTGCGTCTATCGGGCCGTCACCCTCTTCAGTAACGCTGGGAGTTAGGCCAGAACGAACGCAGAGAGGATGGAAGATGACATCACAGGAAAGCCAGGAGTTCATAGCAGCGGTGTTTACCAAGCATGTAGACGCCGAGGCCGCAGTTGATCGGTTACGTTCCGCCGGCATTGCCGACGAGCACCTTGGTGTCGCTCTTCGCGAATCTGGGCGACAGGTGTTCGAGGCCGACGTAGACCACGATGAGATCCACGCGTTGGAGGAGGGTATGGTCGCTGGACTCCCGGTTGGCGTATTAGCGGGAATGGGGCTCGTTGCGCTGACCCTCCCCGGCATTGGAACAGTAGCGGTCGGTGGAATGCTTGCGGCTGGGGGAGCTGCCGGGGCGCTGATCGGCGGCTTCGTGGGTGGATTGGTCGGGCTAGTCAGAGCCGATCACGAGTTGGAGGAGAGCCGTGCGTGGGAGGACTATCCGTTGCGCCCCGGCGAGGTTCTTGTGGTCACACGTGCCCACGATCAAGCTGCGCGTGTCGGGGCCATCCTCGAGCAGAGGGGTGGCGCCCTCGTCGACGTGCACTCACCTTGAGACCGGTGTCACACTCATGGTTCATGACCCTTCACCGTCCAGGAGCTACCGGTTGGGTTGGATGGATCCGGTTGAGTATGCATACGAAAGTCGCCCGGGGCTCGACGAGCAACTGATCCGTGACATCGCGGAGCGCAAACGTGAGTCGCCGGAGGTGCTCGAACGTCGCCTCAATGCTCTGCACGCCTTCCGGCAGTTGCCGATGCCGGAATGGGGTGGGGGGGGCATGCTCAACCAAATCAATTTCAACGATATCCGCTACTACGTGGTGCCCAGTCGCGGGCCCGCCGCAGAATGGGGTGAGGTTCCCATTGTCATCCGCAGCACGTTCGAGCGTCTCGAGATGCCGCTAGCTGAGCAGACAGTGCTCAGCGGTTTGAGCGCTCAATACGATTCGGAGGTCGTCTATCACCGCAACCGCGCCGAACTGGATCGGCAGGGAGTCATCTTCACCGACATGGATACGGCTGTGCGGGAGCACTGGGACCTGGTGAGTCGGTATGTGGGAACCGTGGTACCTGTCGATGACAACAAGTTCGCTGCATTGAACTCCGCGGTCTGGTCGGGCGGATCCTTCCTGTACGTGCCGGCTGGTGTCCACATCGAGCGCCCGCTCCAGGCCTATTTCCGGATCAACGCCGATCGTCTCGGCCAGTTTGAGCGCAGTCTCATCGTGGTTGAAGAAGGCGGCTACGCGCACTACATAGATGGGTGCTCGGCCGCTGTGTTGTCTGCGGCTTCGCTCCATGCGGGGGTGATCGAGGTCGTGGTCAAGGAAGGTGCTCGTTGTCGCGTGACCGGTCTGCAGAATTGGTCGCGCAGTGTTTACAACCTGGTGACCAAGCGGGCGGTTGCCCACGCTGGGGCGACTATGGAGTGGATCGACGGCAACATCGGTGCATGTCTGACGATGAACTATCCATCGGTGCGTCTCGCGGGACCAGAAGCCCACGGCGAGGTGCTTTCCATTGGGTACGCCGGCCGTGGTCAGTATCAGGACACCGGCGCCAAGATGTTCCACCTTGCACCGGCGACGAGTTCCCTCGTTACCTCCAAATCCATTTGCCGGGACGGGGGTCGAGCCGGATACCGCGGAGTCGTACATATTGAAGACGGTGCTCGCCAGTCGCGGTCGTTTGTGCGCTGTGATTCATTGATCCTGGATCAGGAGTCGCGCTCCGAGACCTTTCCCACGATCGAGGATGGAGAGCGGACCGCGCAAGTGGGACACGAGGCGACGGTGTCCCGGGTGAGCGAAGACCAGCTGTTCTACATGATGAGCCGAGGACTCGATGAGGATGAGGCGACCTCCATGTTGGTGGCCGGCTTCATCGAACCTGTGATGCGGGAGCTGCCCCTGGCGTGTGCGGTCGAAATCAACAGACTGATTGCACTCGACATGGAGGCCGCCGGCGCCGTGGGCTGACCCCGAGCGCAACCGCTGCTGCGTGTTCACGGTGTCGGTGTAGCCATAGACGGCAGCAACAAGTGAGGACACGAGTAGCAGCTGATGGACGGACCCCCGCCAACAGGACAAGTCAGCAAGCGTGTTCGATAGCTGTTGGCCGCCCTTCCTCCGGCGCTCTAGGTGCAAACGACCCATACGGCGAAACCCTCGCCACGGCGTACGATCTCATGGCACAGGTGTTGATGCCAGAGCTCTCCAAGCCACGAGAACGACTTGCGCCCGACCACGATGGTGTTGCAGCCGGCGCTCCGCGCCGCTTTCACGCAGATCTCGCTCAGCTGTTCCGTACCGGTGGGTAGACGGCACTCCTCCTCGAACGTCCTCGTTGCCAGACCTGCCTCCGCCAGGATGTACTCGGCTTCCTCGAAGAGCGGTTGCGACAAGTTGATCTGTTCTCGCGCCCAGTCGTCGCGATCAACTTTGAGTTGGGCGCTCAGCGCATCCTCCTCCGCTGCTGAGCGGGCACCACCATGCTCGCGCAATTGGGGCGGCACCGGAGGCAGGACGTGCAGGAGATGCACCTCAACCGACGGTTTCCCAGCCATCATCGTCCCGACGTATCGGATCGCCTCTTCGGCCGCCGGCGATCCATCTATGGCAACCAGAAGGCTGCATCGTTCGTTCATGACAACTCCTCTCTGGTTTTCCCCAGCCGCCCGCTGCTCGTCGACTGCTCGCTCGATTGAGCCACTAGGACTCGACGAAGATGCATTCGCCTTGACACTCATCTGCGGCCTCCAAGACCTGGCCCTCCTGCCCAGGCGGGACGGTGGCTGCGCCTGCTGCACCCTGTGGGTAGCCCTTGGACTCGGCG
>JARFRN010000102.1 GCA_029287195.1 Acidimicrobiia bacterium
ACAGAGACCGCCGCGGAGATTCGGCGGTTCTACAACAACTACCACTCGCAGCGCTACGTCGACGGCAAGCTGATTCTCCGTCTCAAGCACGAGCCCTCGGAATCGCTCGTCGCAGAACTCAACGACGAGTTTGCGGACATCGTCGTCAGCGGCGCAATCGAGAAGATCACAGCAACGCCTGCCGAGATCGCCGGGGACGACAATATCGCCCTGTCTCGCATTCGGTTGCACTTCGACCGACGGCACCTCGGCAGGCTGCGTCTCATGGTTGATCGGCTAAATGCTGCCGCCCAGGATTCCCTCGCCTAGGACGACGGTAAAATGGCGTTCCTATGCGCGAAATCCTCTCCGACCTCGTAGCTGAGCAGCAGGCACTCGACCAGTTCTTGCAGCGAATCTCCGAACGGCAGTGGAACCTGCCCACTTCAGCCCCCGGTTGGAGCATCAAGGACACCGTCAGCCACCTCGCCCACACGGAGCAGTTTGCTGCTCGCGTTATCGAGCAGGGCCCGACGGTGATCAAGAAAGCCAAGATCGGCGATATCGACGAGTGGACCGCTCTCGGCGTCAAAGAAGGCAGGGGGATGCGCTATCAGCAGGTAATCGAATGGTGGCGCAACAGTCGCGCAGACGTGGTCGACGCACTCTCTCGCATGGACGGCAGCGACCGGGTGCATTGGATCGCAGGTGATATGAGTGCCCGCGCCTTCGGCACACTTCGCCTGATGGAGACCTGGGCCCACGGACTCGACATCAAAGACGCCATGGACGGCCTGCTCACGTTCGATGAGGAAGAGGACGACCCCACCGCCGACACCTCGCGGATCCGGCACATAGCCTGGCTGGCACACCGCATGCTCCCGTACGCCTTCTCCGAGGCCGGTGAAGAGTTCCCAGAGAGAGGCATCCGCCTCGAGCTGATGGGCCCTCGGTATGCCCGCTGGGTATACGGTCCCGAGGATGCCGACGATGTCATCAAGGGAGTCGCAGGCGAATGGTGTCGCATCGCCGTACACCGTCTCGACTACGGGGCGACGTCTCTCAAGGCCGAAGGTACCAACGCCGAAACGGCACTACGCGTGGTCCGCACCTACTGAACCCGGGTCATCTTGGTTCCGGCACCGGCCCGCTTGAAACGCTGGGAGATGCCTCGACACGGCAGGGGTCACTGGTTCAATCCCAGTAGCGCCCACAACGGAAACCCCCTAGGAATAGGGGGTTTCTCTACGTCAGGCCCCTCTCTGTGTTTCTCCTTTCAGGGTGCCGCGTGCACAACGCGTGCACATCAGAATCGGTCCAGGGCGGGTCGAGGGTGTCGGCGGCGTCCCGGTCGAGGCCTTCGGATAGGTGGCCGTAGACGTCGAGGACGGTCTTAACTGCCACTCCTTCCACACCGCTTCCGTTGAGGAAGCGGGAGGCACCGACTGGACGATGATCAGTGATACGACCGCAAGGATGGAGTACACAACCCCGGCCGCGGCGGCGGACTCTAAGCGTCGCATCAGCGGAGCGGGCTGATCGTTGATCCTTGGTTCGCTCATTGTTCTCCTACATTCCGCCGAGCCCGGGGAGCGTCACCCCGGAGGGACTGGATGTATCTCGCCTCGGATCGGCCAACGGCGACGAGACCGCGTGAACCGTCATCAAACGTCAATTCGAAGACCGCTGCCTCGTCGAAGGAGCGACCGGCTCGTCCTGACCGTGGTCGGTAACCGAGCGGACCCCCCGGAACGCGGTGCGGGCCAACGCCAGCCCCTTGTTGACAACCAACACGTCGTGGATCACCCGCCCGTAGGCGGAGCGCCGGGGCCACTTGCCCTGACCCGCCTCACGCTGCTTGAGGCGGAACACTCCCGATTGGACCCGGAACCGCCGACGATGAGCCAGATCGGAATACCCAAGATCGCCAGCAGCGCCCAGATCACTTCGCCTCCTACGTCAACCGCTCGATCTCGCCGGGCCGCCAGGTCTGGTCGATCCATGGCTGCTCCGGACCGTACATCCTGAGGCCCGCAAACCAGCTCTTGCCGGGGATGGTCTCGAGCCAGTTGTGCTCATACCCGGAAGGCGCCTGCGAAGCGAAGTAGATGTCGTAGGAGCCGTCGGGATTGGCCTGAAGCTCAGCGTCGTTGCTGCCCACGGTTGGGAACCGCTGGCTGGTCTGTAGTTGCGAGCGTGTCTGACTGTCGTAGAGCGTCACGGCCCAGAAATCGTTGACCGGCACGTTCGGCGGGAGGTGGAGGCGGTAGGTCTCGCTTCCGTCGAATGGGTCATCGTTGCCGTCCAGAAAGGCGATTCCATAGTCCGAGCCCTTCCCCGGCACACTGACGGCCATCGCGGGCGTTACCGCGGTGTACGCGTAGTGGTACATCACACGCGCATCGAGGTCGCGGGCGCCATCGCGCTCGAAGAAAACGTCCTTGTCGACCCAGGCCATCATCCAATTGCTGTTGGTGTCCGGATAGATCCGGGCGCCGGTCATCCGCGGGTACCACACGGTCGACCGTGCTATTGCATTGCCGATGGCAACGGCGTCGGTCAAGATCCGCTTCATGCGCTCGTCTGGTGTGAACGGCTTGCCCTTGACGATGCCGATGGATGCGAGCAACCCCCGGGTCTCGACGTCGAGCATCTCGTCGGATTCCATCTGCACCAGCTCGTTGACGTGCTCGTAGAACTCGTACGTGTTCGGATGAATGGTGTTGAACGCCTTGGCGGAGCCGCTGATGAACTCCATCTCGGGTGGGTCATCCCGGCGGGCGAGTGGGTACACCTTGAGGTTGTCGACGATATTGGCGACACCGGCGTCGAGACCATTCGCCACCGAGCCGCGCATGAACGTCCACACCCCAAATGTCCGGGACCGCAGCACAAAATACCCCTCCGGTACGTCGCCCTCGTAGCCCGGGGGAAGCAACAAGTACGTGCCGCCCGCACCCTTGTCCGGTCCAGCCGGTCCGATGTCGCCGATGTAGCGGAACCACATGTCGTCAAACGCCCCCAACATTCCCGGCGGGACCTCGACCACAGTCGGACCGTCGGCGCCCAGGTCGATGAACGGCAATGCGTACAGGGTGGAGGTGTTCCCGGTCAAGAACAACGACGCCGAGTCCATCAAACCGTCGAAGACCAGCACCTGCCCGACTTGCGACACCCCGAGTGCTCGCGGGCCGCTGACCAGTGCGTGGACCGATGCGCCTGACATGGCGTTCAAGAACACTTCGACGCCGCGAGCCCGATCCAGGTAGTCATACACCAGCTCCGCAGTGCCCGGCTGTGGCGCACCATCGCGGAACCGCACCTCACCGATCGACGTCTCCACAACATCAGGGGTCGAGATGCCTGCCAACTCTGATTCGATTCCCATTCTGAATTACCTCCTCGTAACTGTCCGTAGCGCTCAAATGCCACTCTAGGAATAGGCGGGTCCGGAGCCACGGGCGTTTTCCGTTTCCGACGCGTCCTCACGCCAATGATGGCCGGATCGACACGACTTGCGTGGGCTGTCAGATGTGTCGCCGATCGGGACAGGTGGTGAGTTCACGACTTAGAAACCTCGATCTTGGGACTTTGCTTCACGAACCATCGCCCGTACCTCTCGGCCAGGGGAGCCGCCGAGAGGCCGCGCGCCAGCACGCTGAGAAGGACTGTTAGTCCGATGGCGGTGAGCACGTCTTGGTGTCCGGGGCGAGGGAAGCCGCCTCGCCTCCCAGCTCCTCAACAAACAACAAGGCGAAGATGAGCGCAGCGTGTTGATCGAGCGTCCGCGCCTGCGGAAGTGGATCTCGCTGGAGGCAGCCGACCTGTACATCACGACCACTGACCGCAGCCGCAGATGTGGTGCCTGATCCGGCCTCGGGACCGGCGTTGACCCGTGACCCGGACGATGACTATGTGGTCCACCTCGCACGCGCTCACCGGGCCGGCTTCATTGTCAGCGGTGACGCCGACCTTCTCGAGTGGCAGGAACAGAACCCGCCAGTGATCCCACCAGCCGATTTTGAAGTGAGACTGAGTCAGTCCTGAGCGCCCAGCGCCGAGCGTGGTCTCTGGCCCGCGTGCACACCGCGTGCACATGACGGTGAAAAAACAACGCGAACCACTGAAAGAAGATGAAGGGGCAAAAAGGCAGCCCCGACCGGGGGATTCTCATGAAACCGCCCATTCATCGGGGCGCGCCAAAACAGCCCCAAGAGCCTCGACACGGCAGGGGTCACTAGTTCAAATCCAGTAGCGCCCACCAGAGAGGAACCCAGGCACCGCCTGGGTTTCCTGCTGTCTAGGGTCATTGACAAGCATCGGCCATCCACCGGCCCGTCATCACGGCAGCTGATACTTCGATGCATCACCAGCCATCAGCACCGATGGTGCAAGCAGGTCAGCAGCTGTCAGGTGGGTGTAGAGCATCAGCGAAGTGCGTGCATCGGCATGGCCCAGGTACGCCATCAGCTGCGCTGGTTCGAGTTGGCCCCAGGGTCGGTCGGGTTTGAGCCCGGGCGTCCTAGCCATCGAGAAAACAACCGCTCGGGGGTCCTGCTGCATCAGGTCGATTCGGCTCGAACTCGCTGCTACGCTGACCCTATGGACGACGAACAAGAGCCGAAGCCCTCGTACAAGCACTACTCAAGTATGCCGCTGTGGGCCAAGCTCGCCCTCATCGCCGCCGTCATTGCCGTGGGCATCATCTACTTCAACTTCGTGCAATAGCGGCCCATCTCTGACACGTGTCGCTGTACGTCAATCCCTGGCTGCAAAAGTCGATGACCTGGGCTGCACGCTGGTCCATCAACGGCAGGATACAGCGTGACGTAGTCGGGAACATTACCTGTGGCCGGCGCTTCGCCTGGTAGTCAGTTAGTTGCGCGACCGGGCCACACCACGGTGCATCAGCAGCGAAATCACGCACCTGCTGTGCGCAGGAAATCCGCTGGTATCACTGCGCTTCAGGGCCATGATGCACCTGCAGGCATCAGCAGTGAATATGGCCTGACTGCTTCGCAGGGCAGTAGGTGAGGCTGCCGACCGAAGCCCATCGCCAATGATTCGCGGCTAGCGCCTGATGCCGGGGAGGTCCTTGCGAACGTCGAAGCCGGACTTCAGGAGCAACCTGAGCAGCGCCGGTGCCGGTTCGCGAAATTGGATGGGGCGAAATGCATCCTCGTGCTCCTCGAAAAACGTCAACATGGTGGTGACGATGTGCCCCAGGGCGATCGTATTCGTGTCGGAGAAGTCGCTCCTGCCAAATGCTACCAGACGAGTTCGCACGTCGCCGCCCCCGCGACTCGGTGCATGATGCACATCTTTGCGTTGGAGCCCTCGGATCACTGAATCGAGACCTTCGGCGTATATCCACTCCACACGGCGCAGCATCGAATGCAACACCCCGTGATCCTTGATGCCGGCGTTCAGATCGGCCTTGCCTTGCTTCACCTCGCCGACAATGACATCGATCGTCTCGGGCTCGAGTTCGAGAACAGGGTCATCGATGACCAGAAGCTCGTAGTCCGCTTCTCGATGCGGGTCACCTAGATAGACGTCGCCCGGAAAGCGAATCCCCATGATGTCGACGTCGGTGACAGTCTTGAACCGCCCCTTCTTGTCACGCCGCTGCACCTCGAACTCACTCAACGTCATATAGCCGGTGAGCCGCAGGTAGTTCTCGACGAGATTGACTGCAATATCCACAATCCTGATTCAAGCTCGTTCTCTCGCCAATGCCGACGACCTCGGGCCCTCAGCGGGATCTTTTGTGCCGGAGGGGTATCGAGCGTTCTTACCCGCGCAAGTGTGAGTAAGACGATTTTGTAGTTCTCTCCATTTACTTCCAGGCTCTTCCGCGGCGTTTGTTGTCGGTGGGTCACGGTACGCTGCACGGATGGCACTGGATCGATTCTCTGCACCTACCAGGGCTTGGTTCGAAGGCTCATTTGCCGCGCCGACCGCCGCCCAGGAAAAGGGGTGGAAGGCCATTTCGCAGGGTGAACACACCCTGATCCACGCTCCCACCGGTTCCGGCAAGACATTGGCTGCCTTTCTCTGGGCTATCGACCGGCTCGCCGGCGAACCAACCCCACCAGCCGGCGAGCGTTGCCGTGTCCTCTACGTGTCGCCGATGAAGGCTCTCGCCTATGACATTGAACGCAACCTGCGGGCTCCGCTGATCGGAATCCACAACGCCGCCGAGCAACTAGGCCTCCCCTTACCGCAGATATCCACGGCAATGCGTACCGGGGACACACCGGCGCAGGAGCGGACGGCCATGGTGCGCCATCCGCCCGACATCCTGATCACAACGCCCGAGTCGCTCTATTTGATGCTCACTAGTCAAGCACGCAAGATGCTCGCGTCGGTCGAGTACGTGATCATCGACGAGATTCATTCGGTGGCAGGCACCAAACGTGGCAGCCACCTGGCAATCACATTGGAGCGACTTTCCGACTTGACTGCCTCTCCCCCGCAGCGGATCGGCCTGTCGGCTACCCAGCGCCCGCTGAGAGCTATTGCCGAGTTCCTTGGAGGCGGGGAGAGAGCCAACGCCGCTGCAGTGTGGAAAGCTCGTCCGGTCACGGTCGTCGACGCCCCGCGGGGCAAGGAGCTGGAGATCGAGATCGTGGTTCCCGTTGCGGATATGGTCCGCCCGGAAGAAACAGCACCGGCAGCCGGTGATCTGGACGAACCTGGTCGCAAGTCGATCTGGCCGGCGGTCTATCCGAAGCTGCTCGAGATGGTCTTGGCGCACACCTCAACTTTGCTCTTTGTCAACAGCCGATCGTTGGCCGAGCGCCTTGCCTCCGAAATCAACCGCTTGGCGGGCGAGGAAATCGTGCAGTCGCACCATGGATCTGTCTCCAGGGAACAACGCATCGAGATAGAAAGCCGCCTCAAGGGCGGAGAGCTGCTCGGCGTC
>JARFRN010000109.1 GCA_029287195.1 Acidimicrobiia bacterium
AGGTACGTATATCGCGTGCCGCCCGGTCTGCAATCTGCCGGCGCTTAGGACTTGCCGGCGTCGGTGGGGGCGAGCAGCTCCAGCACCAGCGAGACGGAAGCGGGGTCGTTCCGCAAAGCGGAATGACCCAATCCCCCGAGAACACTTGCAGTCGACGGCCGCAGGCGCCGGCCACCTGTGGCGCTGTTCGGTCTGACGATCCAATCACCCACCAATCTGCCGATCGGATGGGCCGGTTCTCTTGTGACAACGCCGGCGACGAAGTGGTGAGCTATCCGTGGCGGTAGTTCGGGGTGGGGGGTCCCGGGGAGGAGATCCTTTATGCCCTGACTCCTCCCGGCGATGAAGCGGGCGAGGGGACGCGTCTCCGCTGCCACGGCGAGGGCTCGAGCTGCTGTAGCAGCGGCGCTCTCCAGATGGGAACCGAGGTGGGGTGATCCGAGCGTGATGACGGAAGACGTCTTGTGTGCCCAATCATGGTGGAGGGAGATGCCGGTGGCGCAGGCATGACGGATTACCAGTCCGCCCAACGAGTGACCCAGGAAGGCTATCGAGCGAACCGGCACCGGCCAGTCGGCTACTAGTTCCTCGAGCAACGCCGACAACTTCTTGCCGTTGGCAGCCACGGCAAGGCCCGAGTTGTAAGAAACCGTTACCGGGGTCAACGCCGGATGGGCGGCAACGGCCTGCAGCAATCCGCCGCCGTCATCGGAACCGCGCCAGCAACCGTCGTTGTCGAAGAGGCCGTGCACCAGTACAACAACATGGTCTGTGGCGCCGGGCAGGCTGATTGTCCGTTCGGGGGTCGGGGTGAGGCGCCGGCCGTCTTGGCTGCGAATACTCATTTCGATCCCGAGTTCGTCTTCGTACCGTCCGAGCGTATCGCCCCAGAGACCGTTCGCAATGCCCGCCAGTCGGACACGGGTGGCCGGCTGGCCGGTGCCGGCCGAATTCAAAGCTAGACCAACTGTATCGGTCCCTAGGCGGACGGAAGCGTAGACAACCGCAGCGATCGCATTGTGTGTGACCCGTACCGGCTTGCCGGCACTCCCCACGGACTTGAACCAACGTTGCGAGATGGCGGCGTGCATTCCTTCGACCGGATCGACGATCCGCGCCAATGCCAACGCTACTGCTGATCCGGTGCTCAGATTGGGCTCCTCGTGTTGCAGCCACAGTAGCTGTTAGGTGCCGCCGCCAACGGGCAACTGTGGTCCTCTGGTCTAGCGCCCGGATAGGCCGTTCGGCTCGCTCGCGCTTCGCAAGAACGTAAGGACTGCGGCCACCCGCCGGTGAGTTTCCGATTCGCCGGGCGACAGGCCGAGCTTGGCGAAGATCGAGTTGATGTGCTTTTCCACCGCCGAGTTTGAGATGAACAGGGACTCGGAAATTGCAGCATTGGATCGACCTTCGGCCATGACCTCGAGAACGTCTCGCTCGCGGTCGGTCAACGTATCCAGCAGCCGATCGGATCCGGTTTGCTGTCTATTCAGCAGGCCTTCCACTACCACCGGATCGATGACGGAGCCTCCGCTGGTTACCTCACGCAGCGCTCTGAGCAATTCGTCGAGATCACCAACGCGGTCCTTGAGGAGGTAGGCCATCCCTGCTGTTCCATCCTTGAACAGCTCGAACGCATACAGGGCGTTGGCGTGCTGGGACAAGACCACAACACCCACCTCGGGATGCTCGGCCCGAATGTCGTGCGACGCTTCGATACCCTCCAGCTGGTGCGTTGGCGGCATGCGGATGTCCACCAGCACCGCATCGGGAGTCATGCGATCAACGGCATCGCGCAATTGAATACCATCTTCGACAGTGGCCAGAACCTCTACCTCCCCTGATGCCTCGAGCAACTGCCGGGTCCCCTCGCGCACCAGATAGTGGTCATCGGCGATGATGACCCGAATCACGTTGCGGCCTCGATCGGTATCCGCCCCTCGAGTGTGGTACCCCGGTCGTCGGCCGTTACCGACACCGATCCTGCCAAAGCTGCGAAGCGATCGGTGAGGCCGGCCAAGCCATTGAGCGCCGTGGCACTTGGCTCGAAGCCTCGGCCATCGTCGGAAACCCGCAGCTCGAGATCTCCGTTGCTACGAGCCATCTCAACCCGCACTCGGCTGGCGTCGGCATGTTTCAGGACATTGGCGAGACCCTCGGTGACGAAGAAGTATGCGGCACCCTCGATGTCGTCCTCGAAGCGCATGGAGCGGAGATCGGGAGAGCTGTCCACCGTGACGGTAACCGGAAGCCGGCTGCAGCGGTCCTCGACCGCTTCGACCAGGCCGCCGTCTGTAAGAACACTCGGGTGGATGCCTTGCGCCAACTCGCGCAGATCCTTCAAGATGGTCCCTGCGTCTCGCTGCAGCTCTATCAGGGTCGCCTCATCGATCTTCCCCGTTTTGACCTTCGCTCGGGCCAATCCAAGCTTGGCGACCAGCGCAACCAGCTCCTGTTGGGCGCCGTCGTGGATGTTTCTTTCGAGGCGACGTCGTTCTGCTTCCTGGGCATGAACGATCCGCGCTGCCAACCGCATGTTGGACACCACCAGGGCGGCTTGTCCGGCCAGTGCGTTGATCAGATCGATGTCCCGGTCCCGCAGGCCCCCGCTGATACCCGGTCCACAGCTGATCACCCCAAACTCTTCGCCGCCGCTCACGATGCGCGTGATGTGGGCCGCTTCGTCGGATCGCTCGCCGACGGTTACTGATGGCTCTGGTGGCAGTTCGACCGTCACCCAGCGGAGACGGGCGGCGCGTCGCACAGTATCGGCGAGGCGCTCGCCCAATAGGGAGGCGTCGGGGCCGTCCATTGTGCGGTCGAGTTCGGCCACCGCCTCTATCGGCGAGGGGCGGTCACCAAAGACCCAGCGGTCTGCGATTCGCTGCAGGCGCGCCCGAGCCGGCTGGAATGCAAATGCCAGGACCGCCGTTACCACGATTGCTATTTCGAGGGGGAGCCGAGCCCCCGCCGCCACTCCGAGCGCTGCCGCTATCACGGCATAGATGATGAATATCCCAATCGACAGGGCACCGTAGGTGAACGATTTACTGATGAGCCGGTCCGAATCCAGCCAATCCGGTTGTTCGATCGCCAGCACCACGGTCACGGGAATGAGTAACAGGGCAAGAGCGCCGATGCTCAGCAGAAGCTGGCCGTGGAGGAGAGAGTAGGGATCCACCACCGGGGCAATGATGAACGGCACAATCCCTATCCCGAGCGCCGCGGCTGATCCGAATGCAACCCATCGGATCTGGCTGCGTTCGTCGGAGTTGGCTCGTCTGTACCGGCGATACAGCAGGCCGAGTGCCACCAACACAACAACGCCGAGTATGTTGCGTATCGGAGCTGTAGCCGGCCCCAGCCAGCCCAGCGCGTCGAGATAGAGCGGATTGTCGAACGGCCCGATGCCGCCGTAGGTGACCGGTTCCACCAGGACTTCCTCGTTGGCGAGCAAGCCGATCGCCATAGGCACGGGAAGCAACCACGTCGTTGCTGCGAACACTTCCTCGCCCCGCGTTGCGGCTACGCCCGACGGGAAGAGTCCAATCAGCCGGGCGAGGCATCCCAGGCCCACCATCATCACAAGCGCCTCGGCCAGCAGTGCCCAGGACATCCACGCCGCGGCACCCGTCTCCCCGTATTGATTGTGAATCAAGCGTTCCAACAGAGCGGCGTACGCCATCGCGCCGGCAGTTCCACAAACCAGGAGCTGGGCTGATCGGTTCTCCGGATGGCGCCAGAGAAGGAATAGCCCGGCAGTGAGGAAAGGAATCGGGACCGTCAACAGATAAAGGACGGCGGACCAGGGAAGTGGGCGTACCCCAAGCGTGAGCATCAATGCCGCAATCAAAGAGAAGGCAGCTGTAGCGCCGATCGTCCAGATGAGTCTCTTCACGGGTGGCATTGTGCAGCCCGGGCCGGCCGCTGTCCATTGAAGCCAGCCTCACGATTGACCCGGCTGGATATGCGGTTCACCTCACCCGACAAGTGCGGCGGGCACGGTTCCGCCGCCGGTCCGGCTTACTTACCGTGCCTTCGTAGTCGCACAGAGGAGGAACCCCATGGCAACGACGATGTTGGAACGAGCGGAGAAGAAGCCGGCGGTGCCATCACCCGTCCCGGCTTGGATCAGCCTGGTACGGGCGGGTGCAGTCGTCATGGTGGTGTTTGCGATCGCGTTGCAGTCAATGGCACGAACCATCATCCCGCCGGTTCTAGTGATCGGACTGGTGTTCCTGGCGGCTACGCCCTTCCTGAAAGGGGAACGTCGCGGGCTGGGTGCCGGCCTGGCGGTCTTTGGTGCAGTCGCCTACCTAGCCAATCTTCCGATCATCCTCGATGATCTGGCGCACCCGGAGTCGGCGCCGGCGTTTGTGCTCCAGTTGTTGTCGACCGTGGGCGTAGGGCTCGTCGTGATCGGGGGAGTCGCCGCTTGGCTGCGCCGGCCAACCCGGCTGCTGCAACCACTGGCGATTGCTGCGGCAGGCGTTTTCCTGGTAGGGACTTTTGCATCGCTCGGTATGGCTGCCAACACAGACTCGGCAGCGGCCCTACCCGGAGATGTCCAAGTCACAGCCGAGCAGCTGATGTGGGCACCCGAAGACATAGCGATCGACGGTGCGTCGACCGGCATCTGGATAGACAACAAGGACGGAATCAGGCACACCTTCACCATCCCCGAGTTGGGCATCGACATCGAGGTTCCCGCCCTCAAAGCCCGACGCGTCGACATTGCCGCCGCGCCCGGTTCATATCGGATTGTCTGCAGTGTCCCGGGTCACGAGCAGATGACCGGAACTCTGATCGTCTCGAGCTGAGGAGAGAACGATGAATGAAACGAAGTACCGCGAAGCGGAGCAGCGACTGTGGAACTCGATCGGATTGAGCCCACAAGAGCGGTATGTGATCCTGCCGCGTATCGGTGTGAAGGTCAGAGTGCAGGAGGTGGGTGAAGGAGAGCCGGTGCTATTCATCCACGGGGGTCCCAACTCGGGGTCGACATGGGCCCCGCTCGTCGAGCACTTCCCCGGCTACCGGTGCCTTGTGGTTGATCGGCCGGGAACGGGTTTGAGCGATCCATACGCGGTGACACGAGATAACTTGGAGTGGTACGGGGACGTCTTTGTTGGTGATGTGTTGGCGGCCCTCGAAGTGGGTTCCGCACACGTGGTTGCCTCGTCCTTCGGTGGGATGCTCGCATTGAGATCGGCGGCGGCCGAGCCGCAACGCTTCCGCCGTATGGTGCAGATGGCGGCACCGGCGCTGGCGCCGGGAAGCTCGACCCCGCCCTTCATGAAGGCGATGGCTTTTGCACCAATTCGCTGGCTGATCGGCAAGCTGCCGCCCAACCAGAAGGCCAACGACGGGATTCTCCGCCAGATAGGACATGGTGCGTCGTTGGACGAGGGGAGGTTCAGCCCCGTCTTCAATGATTGGTACCTCGCTCTGCAGCGGTACACGGACACCATGAGGAACGATGGGAACATGATTGGTCGTTTCGTGTCGGCAAGGGGATTCGATCCCGACGATTCGATTCCCGATGAGGTGTTCGCCGCGGTCGAGGCACCGACCGTCTTCCTGTGGGGCGCCGATGACGGCTTCGGTGGGGAGGCCGTAGCGCGCGGTGTCGTGGAACGGATGCCAAACGCCGAACTGGTGATGATCCCGCGGTCGGGACATCTGCCCTGGCTCGACGATCCGCAATCGGTTGCGAGCCAGGCCCTCTTCTGGCTGTCGGTCGACGTCTTGCAGCCACCCGGGACCGGCGGCACCTCGACCTGATCGCGTTGCCGTTGGGGGGCGTTCTATACCGCCGTGACCCCGGACGGATCGCTCGCAAATGTCGCTCAGGGTCACGGCGGTGGTGGCCCGGAAGGGAGCGTATCGGAGGTGGTTCTCACGGTGATCCATCACGTGGGGATCGGCAACACGGGCCGATGCAGGTGTCGTGCTCGAGTTCGGTGTCGGGTGCGGATGATCCATCGGTTACACAGGTCGGCGGTGCCCGGGAACGGGTTTCCGCGGCGCCTGAGGGGACGGAGCTGTTGCCCGAGGCCACGAATTGACGGCTGCAAAGCCGGCGGTTGGGATCGGTCGGGGGAGATCTACCCGACTGGGATTCAGTCTGCGCCCTCGAGCTTGCGCTTGAGTACGGTGTAGTCGACCTCCGTTGCTCGCCGTACCGCCTTCGTGATCGCACGGCGCGCCAGGCGGCGTAGGCCGCGAGGGTTGCCCACGATGGTCACACTCACTATGCACGAGTCTTCACCCAGGGGCTCGACCGAACGCGTAACCCTCGTTGGGATGGTTGCCCGGCCTGTTGACTCCACCGAGATGGAACGGCCGGGATCTACGGCCGTTATCCGGTATGAAACAACCTGGTTGCGGTGGTCGAGCATCTGGTCATAGGTGGCGCCGACGTCTCCGGGAGGGGAGGACGTCCATCTCGTTGATTGGACCCCGTGCTGCCACTCGGGGTTGTTGGTGACATCGGCGAGGTACCCGAAAGCAACTGAATCTGGTACTTCGATCTCGGTGGTGACGGTGACTTCGATCATGATCGCTCGCAGCGCGCTGCCAGCGCATGGTACCGCCCTCTAAGCTCTCGGTATGGTGGTCAACGAACAGCCGATGTTTCGCTCCAGGGCGGTGAATCACGTCGCGTTGCGCGTCACGGATCTCGCCCGATCACGCGACTTCTACGTTCGGCTCTTCGGTGCCCGGGTCATCGGTGAGTCCGCGACTGCTTGCTTTCTCGAGGTCGGCGGCGGCGACTTCATTGCCCTCTTTCCGTCTGAGGAACCTCATGTCGAGCATTTCTGTTTGACCGTAGATGACTACGAACCGGACAAAGCGGCGGCGCGGCTGGAGGCCGCCGGCCTGACAGTCCGTCGGGCCGAGGATCGAGTGTTCTTCTACGACCCCGATGAACTGCTGGTACAGCTATCGGGTCCAAACCCGTAGCCGAGTTTCACAGGCGGCGGGTCGGCGCGGTTGCCTACTCGAATGGCTGGTAGGGGCTGGTGCCGATGGAGGGGAATCCGTCGCGCCGTCCCTTCAGCTGGAGATAGAGTGCCGTCGCCAAACCGGGGATCAATGGGGCAACAAGGGCCGATGCAGCGAACTGGACCAGTGTCCGGGCGATGTCGAAGTCTTGGAAGGTCGGGTTTCGCATGGCTCCTGGGGAGACCACGCCCCCGACGAGCCACGTGACTGCGAAGTTGATCAAGAACCCGATCAGAACCACGCCAATCGCCAAACCCCAACTGCCTGAGATCAGATTCCAGCACCGAGAGACCGCTTCGGTACCGCGGATGCGCTCGTTGAGGATTGCCGGAATGCCCAATGAGAACACGACTATCGCAATCAAACCGGGCAAGATGAGAATCAGGAGCCCGATCGCAGTCAGCACCCCTGCGATCAGGGCGAACACCAGAACTGCCCCAAACCTGCTGACGACTTCGAGTGCTGCTTCGCCTGGTGTCACTGTCTCATCGCGGAACGTCTTGAGGAAGGCGTAGGCCAGAGCAGCGGTGAGCAGGAACCCGAGGGCCAGCGAGACCGTGGTACCAACCAGACTTCGGATCAGGAAGTCTCCGATCTCGAGTTGATCGATATCGTCAGGAACCTCGGGCAGTCCCGTGAGCACCGTCGCGTTGACAATGAAGACGGGGATGGTGAACAGCAAGCTGATCACGAAGATCTGGCCGAAGTGGGTGAACCAGGCCCGGAAAGCACCGAGAACGATGTCCCCGGCCGCTAGATCGCGTTTGCCGATATCCATTGGCGCACCCTATCGCATGTCTTCTCGAATGCCCTGCTACCTCTAGAGACCGGGCTGTGGTTTGCGGGAGACGCTTCCGAAGTGATCATCATCCATGGCGAGCACGACCTCCTCAGCCTGCTTGGCATGCTCCCGCATGGCGTTCGCGGCGGCTGCGGGATCTCCGGCCTCCAGCGCCTCAACGATGGCGACGTGGCGGTCGCCCAGCCATACCAGATCCGTACCGGGTGCCGCTGCGGTCACGTAGGTATGGGCGTAGGGGTCGAGCATCCTCCACAGTCGCTCCAGAGTTGCGTTGCCGGCTGCATGCATGATGAGGGAGTGGAACTCGGTGTTGTTGAGCGCGTGACCATGAACATTGCCTGCTTCCGCCAGTTCGTGCATTTCGTCGATCAGGCCGCGCAGCATCCCGAGAAGCTCGGGCGTCATCCTCTTGGCGGCGTGGCGGGCCGCCAGCGCCTCGAGTTCACCGCGCAGCTCCATTTGCTCGATGAGCTCCGGTTTGTTGGGCTGACGCACCCGGGCCCCTTTGTATGGCTGCATTTCCACAACACCCAAAGTCGCCAGATCGCGTAGGGCCTCTCGCACCGGTGCCTGACTCACGCCCAGATCGCGGGCGACTCGCGTTTCAACGATCCGCGCTCCGGGCGCTAGTTCACCCTCGAGGATCCATTGCAGGATTCTGTCCTTGACTTGTTCACTCAATACGTTGCGGGCAACAGGATCGGTCGCTGGTCGGTTCATGTCCTTCGGAAACCGGGAAGACGGTTTCACTCTCCTTTGCCTCGAGGGTCGGCGCCTGGGCCGGCGCGACGAATGCGGCCACCTGCCGACGAATTCGCGCCTGAGAATATCGCAGCAAACGGCCGTATCCTTCTATTTCTCAGCGGTCTACTCACCTTCGGCCGGGGTTAGGGGCCTCGGTGGATGCGGCCCCGTTCCCCACAGGCGGGGAGCGACATCCAGGCGAAGGGCCCGCCAGGGATGCCACCCGTGAAGTGCTGTGGCGGGTAGACATCTTGGCGAAGCGGTTGCGACGCTGCGCCCCGGCTGCCGGTCGGGCCGACGCCGCGCACAATTCAACGGTCGGCGGTTGGTGCGCTACACGCCGTAGGGCATCACCGATCGTGCTGCGCTAATGCCCGTGCAAAGCCCCACCTGCTGCACCTCCGGGGGCCCACAGCGCGAGACGCTATGCGTGACGTCGGCGAGTCTTGACGTGGCCCGGAAGGGGTTCGCTGCTCAACCGGATGCCGGGCGCTCTGCGGTCGATGTCGGCCACCGGCATCCCCGGGGGGCACTTCGCAGGTAGCCTCTGTGGTCGAGGGACACAAGGGATGGGTATGAGCGGCAGACTGCATGACAAAGTAGCGGTGGTTACAGGGGCCGGCCAGGGCATCGGCAAGGCAGCGGCCGTCGCGTTCATCGCTGAGGGGGCAACTGTGTGGGCTGTCGATCGCAACCCGTCCGCCCTGTCGACACTGGTTGCCGAATTACCCGACGTCATAACCGCAGTACTCGATGTAACCGAAGGGCGCAGTGTCGCCGAACTGGCCTCGCGGATCGATGGCGTAGACGTGTTGTTCAACTGTGCCGGCTACGTGCACTCCGGCAACATCCTGGAGTGTTCCGATCAAGAGTGGGAGGAAGCCGTTGCCGTCAACGTCAAGTCGATCTATCTGATGATCCGGGCTTTCCTGCCGGGAATGGTCGACGCCGGCCACGGCAGCATCATCAACATGGCCTCCGTTGTTTCCAGCATCAGCGGTGTACCAAATCGGTTCGCATACGGCACGTCCAAGGCGGCCGTCATTGGCCTGACCAAGGCCGTCGCTGCCGATTTTGTCGGTTCCGGCGTACGCTGCAATGCCATCGCCCCGGGCACTGTCGAGACCCCATCGTTGCTGCAACGGTTGGAGGCCTTCACCGATCCGGCGGCGGCTCGGGAGGCGTTCATTGCCCGCCAGCCGATGGGCCGCCTCGGAACCCCTGAGGAGATAGCAGCGCTTGCGGTCCACCTCGCCTCCGATGAATCAGCGTATGCAACCGGCACCGTCTATGTGAGCGACGGCGGCATGACCCTCTAGGAGTACATCTTGAAGCTCGTCCGCTACGGAGATCGGGGCATGGAGTTCCCGGGTCTGATCGATCAGGCGGGTCGTATACGATCGATCGCGGGCATCGTCCCCGACATCGCCGGTCCTGCGTTGATGCCGCGTTCGCTTGCCCACCTTGCCAGGACCGATCCCGAGGCTCTCCCACTGGTCGCCGAAGGGATTCGGATCGGGCCCTGTATCGGCAACGTCGGCAAGATCGTCTGCATCGGCCTCAACTTCTCCGACCACGCCGCGGAGTCGGGGATGGAGGTACCGGATGAGCCGGTGCTCTTCATGAAGGCAACCTCGTCTATCAACGGACCCTACGACGACGTGGTCCTGCCGCGCAGTGAGAATAAGGCCGACTGGGAGGTCGAGCTCGGTGTTGTCATCGGGAAACCGGCCAAGTACGTCGACGTCGAGAAGGCCAGGAGCCACATCGCCGGCTACTGCGTGGTCAACGACTTGTCGGCGCGGGAGGCTCAGTTGGAGGGCTCCGGGCAATGGGTCAAGGGCAAGTCGGCCGACACCTTTGCTCCGATCGGGCCCTGGCTCGTCACCACCGACGAGGTCCCCGACCCGCAAAACCTCGACATGTGGCTCGAGATCGACGGGCACCGCTACCAGGACGGCAGCACCAGAACAATGGTCTTCGGCGTCGACGCGCTCGTGTCGTACGTCAGCCGGTTCATGTCGCTGCAACCCGGAGACATCGTCAGCACCGGGACGCCGCCCGGGGTTGGGCTGGGGCTCGAGCCGCCGGTCTGGTTGCAGCCCGGTAACGTGATCACGCTTGGCATCAGTGGGCTCGGCGAGCAACGGCAGAAGGTGGTGGCGGCGCGATGAGTGGGCAGCACCTGTCCGTTCCAAAGCTGCGCAGCAGCCGCTGGTACGGAAAGCTCGATCGGGACGGTTTCATTCATCGCAGCTGGATGAAGTCCGACGGCTATCCAGATGACCTGTTTTCCGGCCGCCCGATGATCGGCATCTGCTCGAGCTGGTCGGAATTGACACCGTGCAATAGCCATCTCAATGAACTCGCCGAATATGTCAAGCGTGGGGTGTGGGAGGCGGGCGGGGTGCCCCTCGTCTTCCCGACGATGTCCCTCGGAGAAACCCAGCTATTGCCGACCGCGATGCTTTTCCGCAACCTGATGGCCATGTCCGTAGAAGAGTCGATTCGGGGCAACCCAATCGACGGTGTCGTTCTGCTCGGTGGCTGCGACAAGAACACACCCGCACAGCTCATGGGTGCCGCCAGCGTCGACCTGCCAACCATCGTGTTGTCGGGCGGCCCCAAACTAAGCGGTGAGTTTCGCGGGGAGAAGCTCGGCAGCGGAACCTCTGTTTGGCAGTACTCGGAGGCAGTCCGTGCCGGAGATATGGGCAGGGAAGAATTCTTGGCTGCCGAGTCGTGCATGTCGCGCAGCAAGGGGTTCTGTAACACGATGGGCACGGCATCGACAATGGCTTGTTTGGTAGAGGCGATGGGGGTCGCCCTGCCACAGAATGCCGCGATCCCAGCTGTCGACTCACGTCGCAACGTGTTGGCTCACCTCACCGGTCGGAGGATCGTGCAGATGGTGCGCCAGGATCTGCGCCTGTCACACATCTTGACCGATGCCGCCTTCGCCAATGCGGTCCGGGTGTGCGCAGCCATCGGCGGGTCCACCAACGCAGTGGTTCATCTGCTGGCGATTGCCGGGCGTCTCGGCCTTGGCTTCGGCCTCGACGACTGGGACCGGCTTGGCAGGGACGTCCCGCTGCTGGTCGATCTGATGCCGGCCGGGGAGCACCTGATGGAGGACTTCTACTACGCGGGCGGGCTACCGGCGGTGATGCGCGAACTGGGCGATCTGATCGACGGCACCGCTGCTACGGTCTCCGGTACGGCGCTGGCCGAGCAGATCGCCGCGGCGGAGCGTATCGGCGATCGGGTGATTCGCTCGCGTATCGACCCGCTGCAGGAAGATGCCGGGATTGCGGTATTGCGAGGCAATCTCGCCCCCCAGGGTGCCATCATCAAGCCGGCCGCGGCGACTGCTGCTCTGCTGCAACACACCGGTCGAGCTGTCGTCTTCGAGACCATCGAAGATTTCAAGAGCCGCATCGATGACCCCTCGCTCGACGTTGATGCGGACTCGATCCTGGTGCTCAAGGGCTGCGGCCCGCAGGGTTATCCCGGAATGCCCGAAGTGGGCAACATGCCGCTGCCCAGGAGGCTGCTCGAGCGCGGTGTCACCGACATGGTTCGGATTTCCGATGCCCGAATGAGTGGTACCGCCTATGGGACGGTGGTGCTTCACGTAGCTCCGGAGGCTGCTGCCGGAGGGCCGCTGGCGCTGGTGGAGGAGGGGGACCTGATCACGCTCGATGTAGAGAACCGGCTGCTGCGGCTCGAGGTCGACGAAACCGAACTCGAAGCTCGCCGGCAGCGGTGGGTGCCCGGCCCACCGGAGTATCACCGCGGCTACGCCCGCCTCTACATCGACCATGTGCAGCAGGCGAATCTGGGTGCCGATTTCGACTTCCTGGTTGGGTCGAGCGGGTCGGAGGTCAGAAGAGAGTCACATTGACCGCCCTGGTTACCGGGGCCGGGTGCGGTCGAGGAGCTTGCTGAGGTTTATCGGCCCCGACTGGGCCCCAATGATCCTTTGTCACCGGTCGAACCCGCGTCGTCGACGTCGACCGGGTCATGTAGCGGCCGGATCCGCCGCCCTGGAGGGCTTCCTCGGCCATGGAACCCCACATCTTGCTCGAGTCCATGGCCGTAACCGCTTGGTCAATCTCGGCTGATCCGTGTCGAGTGCGAATGGCGTTGGGACTTCCGGCCCTACTGAATTTTCACTACGGCGATATATTTTTAGGTATGCCTAAAGAATTATCGGCAGAAGTCGCAAGCTCCCCTGAACTTGCATCAACCAGCGAGGCCGAGCAGATGTACCTCATCACGGTCGCCCGGGAGACCGAGGCCGGAATGCAAGGACTCATTCCCGTCTCGCGCATCGCCGGACTGCTCGACGTCTCTGTACCTTCTGCAAACGAGATGATCCGTAAGCTCGACGGCCGCGGTCTCCTTACCTACGAGCCGTATCGAGGGGTGCAGCTGAGCCCCGCCGGGGGGCGCATCGCCGACCAGGTACTCCGGACTCGCCGCCTGTGGGCAACCTTCCTCGCCGAACATCTTGGTTTCAGCCCCACTGAGGCTGACGAGCAAGCGTGCCACCTCGAGCATGCAACTTCCCCCGATGCTTCCGATAGGCTGGCCGCCTTTCTCGGATACCCACAGGCTGGTCCTTTGGGTCGTCCGATCCCGAGTTCCACTGTGGCCAAATCGCGACCGCGAGATGTGCGACTCTCCGACACGAGTGTTGGTGTGGTTGCCGAGGTGGTGGCGATTCTGGGATCCGATCCGGTTGCGAGTTTCCTCAGTGCCGAAGGCATAGTTATCGGTGGTCGGATCAGCGTGATTGCCACGGGATCGTCGGGCGTGCTCGTCGAGTGCGCGTCGCGACAGATCCATCTCGACCGGTCCGTTGCAAGCATGGTCGAGGTGATGCCGGCTGACATGAGAGAGTCACGATGAGCCTCATTCGTGGTCATGTCGAACCGGTGAACCGACCCCAGACCGGCCGATTGACGCTCGACGCGGCAGAACGCAACAGCAAGGTGCGCGTACTACAGATAGCCGGGAGACCCCGATTGATGCAGCGGCTTGCTGCCCTTGGTGTCGTCCCCGGTGTGACGCTGCTGGTGGTCAAACCTCATGGTCCGGCGATCGTCAGCCTGGGTGGGGCCCGTATTGCGATCGGACGCAGCGCCGCCAAAGAGGTCGAAATCGAGGTGATCCACTAGTGAGTGAGGTCGTTGCAATCGCCGGATGTCCCAACTCGGGCAAGACCTCGCTCTTCAACCAACTCACCGGCGCCAAGCAGAAGGTGGGTAACTGGCCGGGGCAGACTGTCGAGCGCTACACCGGCGAGTTCGCAGTGGGTGACACCCACTTCGAATTGGTCGATCTTCCCGGCACGTACGGCCTGGTAGCTGTTTCTGCCGAGGAAGGAATCGCGTCGAGCTACCTCGCTACAGAGCGTCCGGATGTAGTCATAACGGTTGTCGACGCTTCCAACCTGGCCGGCAGCCTGCATCTGGTGGCTCAGATCGCCGAGGCGGGGCTGCATCAGGTAATCGCCCTCAATATGGTCGACGTCGCAGATCGCCGCGGTATCGAGATCGATGAGAGTCGGTTGAGCCGCAAGCTCGGAGTCGAGGTGATTCGGACCGTGGCCCGTCGCGGGCTCGGCACAAGTCATCTCGAGGCGGCGGTGGCGAGGGCGGTCGGCAAGCCGGCGCAGCAATTGATGATTGATTACGGTCCTGTCGTCGAGCGTCATCTCGGCAGCCTCGTCGAGAACGTGATCGCCAAGCCCGAGGTGGCGGCGCTGGCATCCCCTCGCTGGACTGCGCTACAGCTGCTTGCCGGTGACTCGGAGACCCGGAGACGTGTCGGCAATGTTGCGGGCGGGCGGGACATACTCGAGAAGGCGGCAGCGGACCGTGACGGCATCGCCGCCGAATCGGGATCCGACGCAGCAATCGAACTGGCAGAACGCCGCTTCAATTGGATCAGCTCCCTCGTAG
>JARFRN010000234.1 GCA_029287195.1 Acidimicrobiia bacterium
AAGGATACGTTCAACCGGCTAGTTAAGCAACCCGGCGGATGGCATGGCCTATTCCATCCGGGCGGCGGCTTGCTCCAACCTGGCGATGGTGCGTTCTCGCCCCAGGGCTGCCATCGACTCAAAAAGCGGAGGGCTCACGGATGAGCCGGAGATGGCAACTCGCAGCGGCTGTAAGCCCTTACGGGCGGAAAGCTCGAGGGTCGCCAGCATCTCTCGTAAGGATCCTTCGATACCCTCGATGGACCAGTTGTCTAGTACGGCCAGGCGCTCGCAGGCCCCCTTCACGGCGACATCTGCGCCTTCCTTGGTCATGACCTTGTTCCAGGAACCCTCGTCGTACTCGATCCCTGCGAATACAAATCGAACCTGCTCCGGAACCTCACTGAGCAGCTTGGCCCGCTCCTGGACATGGGGCGCAATCTCGCGGAGCGTCGCTACCTCACCGGCGTCGAGGGAACGCTCTAGATCCTCCTCGACCAGCGGTAGAACCGCCTCGGCAAACGAGGCCACATCGAGCTCCCGGATGTAGACGCCATTCATCCAGTCCAGTTTGTCGGTGTCGAAGATCGCCGGGTTCTTGGATACCTCAGCAAGGTCAAACCGCCTGACCATCTCATCGAGCGGGACCACGGTCTCATCATCACCGGGTGACCAGCCGAGCAGCGCCAGATAGTTGACCATAGCCGGCGCCAAGTACCCGGCGTCGCGATACGCCTTGATGGCCGTGTGGCCATGGCGCTTGGACAGCTTCTTGCCGTCCGGGCCCATCAGAAGCGACAGATGCGCATAGGTTGCCTGCTCGGCGCCCATCGCCTCCGTCAGCAGAATGTGCTTGGGCGTGGAAGCCAGCAGGTCCTCGCCTCTGATCACATGAGTGATCCCGAAGTCCACATCGTCAACGGTGCTGGCCAGATGGTAGGTCGGCGTTCCGTTGGAGCGCAGTATCACGAAGTCATCGACTTGGACGTGGTCGAAGGTGACTGTGCCCCGAACCACATCCACAAAGGTGGTCTCGCCCGGTCGGGGAACCGCAAACCGCACGGTGGCCGGCTCACCCGCGGCGAGCCGTGCCATTGCGTCGGCCGGATCCGGCTCGTGCCGCCCGTCGTATGCCGGGGAACGCCCCGATGCCATTGCCTCTTCGCGAAATGCTTCGAGCTGCTCGGCTGTAGCGAAGCTGTAGTACGCACTGCCCTCGGCAATCAATTCCGCTGCGACCTCCTGATAGCGGGCCAGGCGCTCGCTCTGTCGATATGTCCCCTGATCGCCTCCTACCTCGAGGCCCTCGTCCCAATCGAGACCCAGCCAGCGCAGACTCTCCAGGATGTCTTGCTGGTATTCCGCAGTGCTGCGGGCCCGGTCGGTGTCATCGCTGCGCAGGATGAAACTGCCGCCGTGGTGTCTCGCAAACAGGTAGTTGTACAGCGCCGTCCTGCCGCCGCCGACATGGAGGTAGCCGGTCGGCGACGGCGCAAAGCGAACCCGCACGCTCATGTGCTTCCTCCTCGGGACCGGGCCACAACCGGGTTCATCAACACCCCGATCCCCTCGACCTCGACCTCGACGCGATCCCCCACCTCAATAGGCCCAACGCCCGATGGCGTACCGGTGAGAATGACATCGCCGGGCAATAAGGTCATGATGCGGCTCACGTACTCGATCAGCTCGGCCACACCGAAGATCATGTCGGCGGTCGAGCCGGACTGGCGCAATTCACCGTTGACCCGGCATGTCACTTGCAGACCTTCCAACGGGTCTAGGTCGGTATCAATCGCCGGACCCAATGGGCAGAAAGTGTCGAAACCCTTACCCCGAGTCCATTGAACGTCGCTCTTCTGCAAATCACGTGCGGTCACATCGTTGGCTGCGGTGTAGCCAAGAACGTACTGGCCGGCATCCTCCATCTTGACGTCAACGGCAACCTTCCCCATGACGACGGCCAGCTCAGCTTCGTGGTGAACATTGCTGCTTTCATCCGGATAGCGGATCGCCTGCAGCGGACCGATCACAGACGTAGGCGGCTTGAGGAATATCGCAGGCTCCTCCGGCACCGGATTGTGGAGTTCGGCCGCATGCTCCTCATAGTTGCGTCCAACTGCGACGATCTTCGTCGGGATCACCGGAGCCAGCAGCCGGGCTTCATCCCAGCCAACCACTGTTTCGGTCGGCTCCCAGGCGACAAATGGGCTTCCGAGGTGCAACCTGATGCCCTCCGGCTCAACGGCTCCGTAGGTGATGTCATCGACACGACTGTCCACCCTGACGATCTTCATGTGAGCCTCCGTGCCTCTTCAGTTGGTGATCAATCGCTCGCCACCGGCCATGCGCGCCCTGGCTTGGTCGGCGGTGAGTCGGATAACGTCGGCTTCGATGCTTCCGACAAAGTCAACGAGCTTGCCGGGGTGGTGTCCGGCTGCGGAGAACCACGTGAGACGGCCCCGCGCAAGCTCCGTCGTGATCTCTGTCGGGATGTCTTCCGAGTCATAGCCCAACAGGACTAGAGCGAGATCAATGTCCTTCCCGATCGGTGCCCGCCCGTAGAGCGAGGAGCGAGCAGAGGCAACAGCGGCAACCGCCGCAGCCGCATTGGGGCGATGCTCACCTTCGGCAAGCTCGAAGTCCCGTCGCCCAATCAGGGAAAGTGCATAGCCGGAGTCGGGGCCTACCGCCCCGAACCCACTCCCCCACTTCATGTCCTCTGGACCCCCCAGTTCGGCGGGCCGATCCGGGGTCCATGTTTGTGGCACATCCGGCTTGGGCCGAGGACGCGGCAAATCCGCGATTTCGAGCTCGATGTTTGGCTGCTGTCCCACCTGATCCTTCCGATCGCGCGGTAATGGTAACGCGCAACGGCTACACGAGACGCTTGCACACTCTGGTGTATCTCAGACCCGCATCGGGGTTGCCGGTACGCCAAATAGGTCGGAACTAGACGTATTCGAGCCAATCGTGATGCGAGTTGAGCTTGCCAGAGACCAGATCGGCATACAGGCCTTGCGCCCGGCGAGTCACCGGTCCCGGCGTGCCATTACCTATCGCGCGGTTGTCGATCTCGCGAATCGGCGTAACCTCCGCCGCCGTCCCTGTGAAGAACGCTTCTTCGGCGTAGTAGAGGTCACTTCGATCGAGGGTCTTCTCGATGATGTTGTGGCCTTCGTCGGCCAGCAACGTCATCACGGCATGCCTGGTGAGCCCATCGAGACAGCCGACCGCGATCGGCGGGGTGTAAACCTCGCCGTTGCGGATCACAAAAAGGTTCTCCCCGCTGCCTTCGCTGATCACACCATCCTGATTGAGCATGATTGCTTCGTCGAAGCCGGCATTCACGGCCTCCATCTTGGCGAGAATGCTGTTCGTATAGGTTCCGGTAGCCTTTGCGTTCGGGAACGCCGTGTTGGGAAATCGCCGCCAGGATGAAACCGCTACCCGAATCCCGTTTCTGACACCTTCCTCACCCAGGTAGGCCCCCCAACGCCAGGTGATGATGGCTGTGCGGACCCTGGCTCCAGATGGGTTCAAGCCAACGGCGCCCAGCTCGAGGAAAGTGATCGGACGGACGTAACCGGCTTCGAGCTCATTGACCCGCAACGTCTCCTTGGCAGCCTCTACCAGCTCCTCCACCGACCAATCCAGCTTCATCGAATAGGCCTTGGCCGAGTGATGCAGCCGTCTCATGTGGTCGGTAAGCCGGAATACGGCAGTGCCGTCGGGGGTCTCGTACGCACGAATACCCTCGAAAATCCCCGTTCCGTAATGCAGTGCGTGTGACAGCACGTGAACGTTGGCTTCGGCCCATGGGACCATCCCGCCGTCAAACCAGATGTACTTGGTGGGTTCCATGGGCTCTATCTTGCCACGTTACCTACCGGCCGGTCGAAAAACCCGATCCGCCCGCTAGCCGAGGTGGCGTCCGTGCCACTCCAGGATCGCCTCAAACCGCTCTACCCGGTGACGCGGGCTACCCCCGCGTGACATCTCATGGCCCTCAGGTGCGGGGAACCGCAACATCTCAGTAGACACGCCGTTGTCGAGCAACCTGGCGAACAGCTGCTCACCCTGTTCGATCGGGGTGCGGAAATCGCCCTCCGAGTGCAGAACCAGGGTTGGCGTGCTGATGTTGTCGGCGGTTGCCAGCGGCCCCGATTCCCAGACTTGTTGCGGATCGTCGACGTCGGCGAGGTACATGCGAGTGAACCATGGGCCGATGTCGGACGTACCCAAGAAGGACGTGAACGAGAAGAGACCGCGCTCGACGATCGCCGATTTGAAGCGATGGTCGCGGCTAATGAGCCTGGCGGTTGCGTAGCCACCATAGGAACCGCCCATTACGCCCATGCGTGTGGTGTCGAGCCTGGGGAACTGAGCGGCGGACGCGTCGGCAGCCGCAAGCAGGTCGACCATGTCGGGCGAATCCTCCTCATGCCAGGTACCGATGATCGCCCTGACGTGGTCCGAGCCGTAACCGTGTGATCCCCTGGGGTTTATGGCCACCACGCCGTAACCGGCGCCGGCGTAGACCTGGAACTCATCGAAGAACCAAAGCCCGTAAGCGGAAGCGGGCCCGCCATGGATATTGAGAAGCAGGGGCACCTTCTCTTCCCCCGGCGGCAGGTAGACCCAACCCTCGACCTCGACGCCGTCGTGAGAGATGACGAAGCGTTCCGGTTGCGTCAGAGTGGCTTCCCCAACGAAGCGCGCGTTCAGGTCCGTCAGTTGCTGCTCCTCCCCGTCAACCAGCAGGTGGATCTCCCCCGGATTGGTCGGATGAGTCGCAACAAATGCGACCCTGCTGCCGTCGGCATTTGGGGAAGCACCGGTGATGGCGCGTTCCCCACCGATGATCTCGGATGTGGCGCCGTCTGCCGCCATCTCCATGAGCCGCACCGTGCCGGAATCCTCGACTGTGACGATCGCTCTTCCGTCCTCGAGCCACTGTGGACTAGGCGGTGAGATGGTCGGGGCCAGCGGCATGAGATTTCGGTCTAGATGCGCCGTTAGTGCCGTTAGCCGCCCATCGTCTTCGATCCGATGCAGCGGAGCGACATCGGGGTGACCCCATTCATCCGCGATGCCCGTTGCGTGGAGCCGGCCCTCCGGATCGAAGCTGGCGTTTCCCCAGAGGCCAATATTGGTGCGGGGGGTCGCTTCACCACCGTCCACCGAAATGGTCCAGATCTGTGAACCTGGTTCCAACCCGCGTCGCGGTTGCCGCGCCGAGACGAAGGCCAGCGTGGTTCCCGCCGGATGCCAGGCAATTCCACTCTCGTCGCAATCGCCGTCCGTCAACTGGCGTGCGGCACCAGTTCCCACATCAACGAGGTGGATGTGTGTGCGTCTATCGGCCACCCAGCCCAAGTTGTCAAAACGATAGGGAAAACGGGTGATACGACGGGCCCGCCGTTTCCGCTCCTCGGGCTCGAGACCGGCGAGATCATCGGTCCATTCGGCGGCGACGACTGCAATCTGTGCACCATCCGGTGACCACTCCGCTTCGAGTACCCCTAGTGAGAATTTGGTGATGACCTCAGCTTCGCCGCCGCCCATGTCCAGGATTGCCAATTGCGGCTTGGCGTCGTCGTCGCCACCCTTGCGAAGGAATGCAAGTCGGGTCCCGTCGGGCGACCAGCGAGGCGATGTGTCGCCGGGTCCTGCGGTGAGGGGACGTGCGCCTGTTCCATCCCAGAGCCAGATCCGCCGGAGGTACTTGTCCTGCTCGAGGTCGAGGCGAGTCACCACAAATGCAATCCGCTTCCCATCGGGATCAAGGCGCGGATCGGAGGGAATAAGCAGATCAGCTAGTTGCTCAGGATGCATGGATTCCTCTTGTGATCGATCGCTGCACTCTATCCGCCGCTCAACACCGTCTGGCGCACCTCAGGCCCCTAGCGGGGTCCCAGATACGCCGAAGGGCATGACGCGGGAGCGCTGCCTTCATGATCAACGGCAAGATAGCTATCGCCGACGAACCTCCCGCCGCATCACTCTGCCGCAATTCCGGGCGCCAAGCGATAGGCTCCGGGTAGAACTGCCGACCCCGGAGTAAATGGAGCGCTTTTGGAAACCGATAAAGAGCGGACAGATCGCCACGAGCGCCAACAGAGAGAAGAGAGCGAACGCTACGAGCGCCAACAGAGAGAAGAGAGCGAACGCTACGAGCGCCAACAGAAGGAAGAGAGCGAGCGCTACCGACGGCGGCGCGAAGACGAGAGCGAACGCGATCGGCGCGAGCGAGAGAACCGGTCGCAGGCGCTTCGTCGAACCAACTGGAGGCTTAGAAACCGTGATTGAGAGCCATTAGCCTCCGTCCGATGCAACATCTCGTAGCAACCGGGTTTGGTGTCGGCTTGATTCCCCGTCGCGTCTTCAAGACCGATAGCGGCGCCGGTACATTCGGGGCGGCGCTCGCTGCGCTCATCGGCGTGGCCCTGTGGTCGGCGCCGTGGTGGATCGATCTGCTCGTCGCCGTCGTCGCCATCGGCCTCTCACTGTGGTCCGCAGCCCCCTTTGCCGACGGCAACTCGGATCCCAACTGGGTGGTCATCGATGAGGTCGCGGGGACCCTGGTGGCGTTCGTTGGACTACAAGGCCTCGGCTGGGTGATTGCTCTCGTAGTCGCTCGCCTCGGCGACATCTTCAAAGTGCTCCCCGGGGTTCCTCAAGCCGAGCGTCTTCCGGGCGCTGTGGGCATAACCGCAGACGACGTTGTAGCCGGCCTCTACGGTCTCGTCGTCGGCTGGGTCGTGACGGGGCTGATCTGACCTATTGCTGGAAGAAGAAGTACCAGGCGGCAACACCCACGATCGCGCTGTAGATCATCCATTTCACAGCGCTCTTGATGACACCAAGAATGAACCCGCCGACTGCGATGATGCCGATTGCCAGCAGTACCCTGGTGAACGCCGGATTGAACGAGGCGGCTTCGAGCAAACCGTCCGAAATCTTGTCCTGAATCGAGGCAGGCAAAGAGTCGACCACATCAGGCGGTAACTTCGCGATGTCGACCTGAGCAAGCAGGATTGCACTCATCAGGTCACGATAACTCGCAACGCGACAAACCCGGGGGCCGCCGTCACACCCGCCCCAGCCAGAGCAGCAGCAGGTTGGGATCTACTTCGGAGATCGTTGAGTGGCCACCAGTGTCGAGCCCCATCCGATTGACAATCACGGTGCGGAGCCCTGCCGCTGCCGCAGCATCCGCACCAATCTTCGTGTCTTCGACCGCGACCGAATCGTCAGCGACTATCCCGATGCGGCGCACAGCCTCGTGGTAGAGGTCCGGCGCCGGCTTGCCCCGAGGTACTTCATCGCCCGCCACCGTGACGCCGAAATAGCGGCCCAACCCGAGCACCTCCAGCTTGAGATCGAGGTTCCGCCGTGAGCTCGATGACGCTACCGCCAGCGGCACCCCTGCCATCGCCAGCGCCTGCACCGCGTTGACCGCATCAGGGAAGACTCGCAGCTCACGCGGGTATCGGCCGCGGCGATGCCGGTCAACGGCGGCCAGTACCTCGCGGTATGGAGGTAGATATCCCCGCCGTGCGAAATGGACGTATGTGTCCCTGCTACTGGTGCCGGTACAGGTCACCATGTCGTCATCCGACACATTCACACCGTACGGGCGCAGTACCTCCCGCCACGCATCCCACGAAATAGCCTCACTGTCGGCGAGTACGCCGTCGAAGTCGAAGACCACACCATTCATCGCGTAGCCCGTTCGATCCTGTCGATCAAACGCTGCAACCGCCCATCCACGTAGGCCCGCAGCCACGTTGCCAGCTGAGGAGACGTCTCCATTCGCTGTGTGAGTTTGATTCGGGTGCCCACGCCTTCCCCTGCAGGTTCGGGACGGACCTCGACTCCGAAAGTGACGTCGTCGGCCAGCCGATACGATCCCAGCTTGCAGGAGTAGCCTGCCCCGGCATCCCACTCCTCGACTTCGACGCGACGAGCCGATCTAGAGCGCTGCCAGCGTCGAGTACGAACGAACACGACCTGCCCGCTCTTGGGAAGCTCTGTTCCCATGAATCCGACCGTGGCAACGGCTGCCCACTCGCCGACACGGGCCGGGTCCGCGACCAGCATCCAGACCCGCGCCGGGTCCGCTTCGACTATCCGCTCCGCGGTGCAGAGAACGTGAATCCTCCGCGAAGCGGCTCTCTTGATCACCCTGCCGCCGCTCTGGTACGAATCAGATCCGACACGATCCTGGGGTCGGCCTTGCCGCCGGTGGCCCGCATCACCTGACCGACGAGGAAACCCACAGGCTTCATATCGCCGGCTCGGAGCTTGGCGACAACGTCCGGGTTCCCCGCCAGCACGGCATCCACCTCCGCCTCGAGGGCACCGGCATCGGAGATCTGAAGCAAGTCGTATTGTTCGGCAACCGCTGCGGGAGAACCTTCGCCAGCCAAAACTCTCGCCAGCACGTCTTTCGCCGCCGTGCTCGACAATGCCCCTTCGCCGACCATGGTCGCAAGCTCGTACAAGTGATCGGGGCGCAGATGGGTGTCGGCCAGGGACGTCTCGTTCCTGCGCAGGTACGCAACGACGTCACCAGACAGCCAATTGCCTACGGTGCGCGGCTCGGCGCCGAGCGAGACCGCCTCGTCGTACAAGTCTGCGAGGTCGCCGGCTTCGACCATGACCGCGGCCGCCTGCCGGTCCACACCGGCGGCCGTAATCCGATGGCGACGAATCGCGGGCAGTTCGGGGAGGCTCGCAAAGACCCGATCCCGCCACGGCTGGTCGACATGCAGCGGCACCAGGTCTGGTTCCTGGAAGTATCGGTAGTCCTCCGACTCTTCCTTCGACCGCATAGACGTGGTCTTGCCGGACCCTTCATCCCAATGCCGGGTGTCCTGGACCACCGCCGCGCCGCTTTCGATCAGGGCGATCTGGCGGTCGATCTCGTAGGCGATAGCTCGCTGCAAAGACCGCAACGAATTCATGTTCTTGACCTCTGCACGAGTACCAAACTCATCAGCGCCGACCCGCCGCACCGAGATATTGGCGTCGAAGCGAACACTCCCCTCCTCGAGGCGCGCATCGGATACACCCAAGCTCCGCACCACTCGCTGTAACTCGGCGGCGTAGGCGCGTGCCTGTTCTGGGGTGCGAATGTCGGGTTCGCTGACTATCTCAACCAGGGGTACCCCGGCGCGGTTGAAGTCGAGCAGGGAGAATTTGGCGTCGTGGATCCGGCCGCTCTCGCTTCCGTGGATGCTCTTCCCCGTGTCCTCCTCCATGTGAACCCGGGTTATGCCGACGCGGAGCTCGTCTCCATCAACGTCGATGTCGAGATGTCCATCGATGCAGAAAGGAAGGTCGTACTGCGTGATCTGGTAGTTCTTGGGAAGGTCGGGGTAGAAGTAGTTCTTGCGATGGAACAGGGAGCCTTCGACGAGGGTGCACTCGAAGGCGGCGCCGATGCGGAGGATCCTCTCGATCGCCTCTTCGTTGGGTACAGGCAGCGCCCCCGGAAGCCCAAGGCATACGGGGCACACGGTCGTATTCGGCTCCGCCCCAAAGCGCACCGGGCATCCGCAGAACATCTTGGATTCTGTCTGCAGCTCCACATGTGTCTCGATGCCGATAACGGCTTCCCACCCTCTCATGCCGGTCGCACCTCCGAGGTGGCCAACTCGGGTCGCTGCCGAAACTCCGCAAGGCGCTCGACCTCTGCAGCAACCCGGAACAGTTGCTCTTCGTGTAGTGCCGGCGCCATGATCTGAAGCCCGATCGGGAGTCCGGCCGAGTCGAGCGAGATGGGTACGGAACCCGATGGGTCGCCCGCAAGGTTGCTTGCAATGGTGCACACGTCGGCGTAGTACATGCTCAACGGATCGGCGATCCGTTCCCCTATGGGAAACGCCGTTGTCGGACTCGTCGGCGAAACCAACACGTCGACGTCTTCATACGCGGCCTCGAAGTCTCGCCTTACCAACGTCCGCACCTTCTGCGCTTGGCCGTAGAAGGCGTCGTAATAGCCGGCCGACAATGCATAGGTTCCGAGCAGTATTCGCCTGGCAACCTCCGGGCCAAAACCTTCGGCACGGGTGCGAGCCATCATCTCCTCGGTGGTGTCTCCATCGACTCTCAATCCGTAGCGCACCCCATCAAATCGAGCCAGGTTGGCTGAAGCTTCGGCGGGGGCAATGAGGTAATAGGCCGATAGCGCCGTCTCACTTGCTGGAAGCGAGACCTCTGTGACTCTGGCGCCGGCTGTCTCGAGCTTGCTGTACATCGCTCGGCAGGCGGCGGCAACCTCGTGATCGATTCCATCGCCGGACAATTCCTTGACAACTCCAATCTTCATCCCGGCGACCCCGGTCTGGAGGGCCGTGGAGATCGGGGGAACGTCCCCGCGGTAGCTGGTGGCGTCGTGAATGTCGTGTCCCGCAATGGCCTCCAACAAGCCGGCTGCATCACCGACGGTACGCGCAAAAGGACCGATCTGGTCGAGCGACGAAGCGAAGGCGATCAGGCCATAGCGGCTGACCAAACCGTAGGTCGGCTTCACTCCGACGATGCCACACAACGACGCCGGCTGTCGAATCGAGCCGCCGGTGTCGCTCCCCAGAGCCGCCAGCGCCGATCCCACAGCAACGGCAGCTGCTGAGCCACCGGAGGAGCCACCGGGTACCCGCTCGGTATCCCAAGGGTTGCGGGTGGGGCCATACGCCGAATTCTCCGTGGAGGAACCCATGGCAAACTCGTCGAGGTTCGTCTTGCCCAGGATCACGGCATATCGATCGCGGAGTCGGTTTACGACCGTGGCACTGTACGGGGGCACGTAGCCGGACAGGATCTTGGATCCCGCGGTGGTCTCCGTGCCCCGTGTAGTCAAGTTGTCCTTGAGAGCAATCGGGATCCCGTGAAAGAGGCCGCCGTTGCGTCCGGCGGCACGCGCCGCATCGGCCTCCCCGGCGGCGGCACGCGCCGCATCCTGGTTGAAGGTCAGGTAGGCGTGGAGGTGGGACTCAGTCACCCCGGCTCGGTCGATCACCGCGTTGGTGATCTCCAATGACGAGACGTCGCCGCGCCTCATGAGGGAGGCTGCTTCGCGGACGGCCAGGTCGGCGAGATCACTCATTACTCACCCAGAATTCGCGGCACTCTGAAGTACTCGCCTTCCCGATCCGGAGCCTGCTCGAGTACCTCCTCCCGATCAAGTGAATCCGTAGCCTCGTCCGGACGGAAGGCGTTGGTCATAGGAAGTGGATGTGAGGTGGGTGGGACGCCCTCGGTGGGGAGCGCACCGACCCGCTCCGCATGCGCCAGGATGTCCTGGAGCTGCGAATCGTACTCCGCTAGCGCCTCCGGGGAGAGGGCGAGCCGGGCAAGCTTGGCAACCTTGGCGATGTCGATATCTACTGGCATGTGCGGAGATGGTACCGGAGGAAGGGCTACGTTTCGTCCTCGTCACCGTCGCCGAGCAGCGCCGCCAGCTCGGCAGACGAGTCTTCCTGACCATCGATGAGGAACTCGCGGAGCACCTCGAAGGCGCGATCGACGTTGGCAAGCTCAACCGATTCGGCCGCTTGGTGGGCCAGGGCTGGATCACCCGGACCGTAGTTGACCGCAGGGATACCCCGGCCGCTGAGTCGAGCAACGTCGGTCCAGCCCTGCTTGGCCTGGCGTTCGGCTCCGGTGATCGCAACCAGCCGATCGAGGTGCGGGTTGTCCTCTACCACAGCACCGGCCGGAGCTTTGTCCGTGATGATCAGCCGGTCGGCTTCTCCGGCGACGCTACGAAGCCGGGCCTCGGCCTCGTCGAGCGTGTAGATCGGAGGAAATCTGTAATTGAGATTGACCCTCATCTCCGCCGGCAGAACGTTGTTGGCGATACCACCCCTGGCTTTGGTTACCGAGAAGACCTCGCGAAACTCCAGCCCGTCAATGGCCACCGGCTCCGGAGCGCGTTCGTGCATCTCTGCCAACCACGAACCCGCCTTGGTAACGGCGTTTTCACCGAGCCAGGGTCGGGCGCTGTGGGCAGCCTTGCCTTCAAAAACAACTTCGGCGTTCATCGCGCCGTTGCAGCCGAGTTCGATGCCGAGATCGGTTGGTTCGAGGACGATCGCGAACTCGCTCTGCGCGAGCCACGCTGCCTTGTCGAGCACGGTTTCCAGTCCGTTCTGGTCTGCGGGCCCTTCTTCCCTGTCGTAGAACACGCCGACGACATCGTATGGCCCCGTACGCACTGCATCGTCCTCGAGGAGATGGACCATGACTGCGAGACCCGATTTCATGTCCGCCGTTCCGACGCCGACCATGCGGCCACCAACGGTTACCGGCTCTCCATTGTCCTGGACGGGGACCGTGTCGAGGTGACCGAACAAAGTGATCAGCGGACGCCCGGTCTGCTGACCCACTACTAGAGCATTGCCGATTCGAATGACGGACTGCATCGTCCAGATGGGCAGCATTCGCTCTGCAATGGCGGTACAGAGCCGGCCTTCGTTGCCGGTTACGGAGTGAATCGATACCAGCTCGGCGAGGGTTTCTTGCAGCGGGCTCATACGGGCACCTCAAAGACTCGAAGGGCTTCATTCAATGACGTCTTGCGATCTGTGGACGAGGAACGGCGTCCGATGATAAGGGCGCACTGCAGGTCGTAGGGTCCTGAAGGGAACGATTTCGGCCTAGTTCCGGGCACCACCACGGCTCCAGCCGGGACCCGCCCGCGGTACTCCACCGGTTCCTCCCCTGTTATGTCGATGATCGGAGTGGAAGAGGTGATAGTGGTGTTGGCACCGAGAACCGCACCCGCCTCGACGATAGTTCCTTCTACGACGATCGACCGGCTCCCAACAAAGGCCCCATCCTCGATTATGACCGGGCGCGCCCCCGGCGGCTCGAGCACTCCCCCGATCCCGACACCACCACTGAGGTGGACATCAGCGCCGATCTGCGCACAGGAGCCAACTGTGGCCCAGGTGTCGACCATCGTCCCGGCGCCGACGTAGGCACCGACGTTGATATAACCCGGCATCAGCACAACTCCCGGCTCGCAAAATGCGCCATATCTGATCGTACCCGGAGGCACAACGCGGACGCCCGCGGCAGCGAGATTCCCCTTGGTGGGGATCTTGTCGTGGTACTCGAAGGGCCCGCTGTGCATGGTCTGCAGCGGAGCAATGCGGAAGTACAACATGATGGCTTCTTTGACCCACACATTGACCCGCCACTCGCCTGCGACCTTGTCGGCAACCCGGATTTCGCCTCTGTCCAGCGCGGCAATGGTGCGTTCGATCGCGTCGATTGCGTCATCGAGAACATCGAGGTTGGCGTAGGCGGCCTCGATCAGCTTGCGATCGCTCTTCAACTCAGACACTGGACAAGCACCTCCACGGCTTGTTCACATTCTTCGACGCTGGGGACCAGGGCAAGGCGAAGGTAGCCCTCACCGCCCGGTCCGAAGAAGCGTCCCGGGGAAACCACCACACCAGCCTCGAGCAACCGATCCGTTGTTGCGAGATCATCGCCCGTCTCGATCCACATGTACAAACCAGCCTCCGACGCCACGACCCGCATCCCCAGTTTGTCGAAGGCCTTGCGCAAGACGGCGCGTTTAGCGGCAAACGCCCGGCGTCGTTTGCCGGCATGCGCATCATCCGACCAGGCTGCAACCGCCGCGGCCTGGACAAACTCGGGAGAAGCAGTGCCGGTAGCCGTCCGCAACTTCTTGAGAGCCGCAATGGCCTCGGGGTCCCCAACGATCGCCCCGGAGCGGTAGCCGGTCATCCCGGAGCGCTTCGATAGCGACAGGAAGGAGAGAACACCCGGCGAACCATCGTCGGCAACCTGCAGTAGCGACGGGGGTCCATTAGGAAAGGCGCTCTCTTCGTAGACGTCGGCATAGCACTCGTCCGAAAACAGCAGAGTATCGCTGGCGCGGGCCGCATCGAGCAGATCCAGTAGCTCGCTACGCTCGGTGACCGCCCCGGTTGGGTTGTGTGGCGTGCAGATCCACACAATCCGAGCCCGCCGCCACTGTTGCGCACTCAAATCGGTGGCGCGCAGCACGAAGTCTTCTCGCAGGATCACCGGCTCCGCAGCAGCACCCGCAAAGAGAGCTCCCCGCTCGTAGATCGGATAACCCGGGGTACCGTAGACAACGCTATCCCCCGAGCTACGGTCGACAAACGCCAGCGGGGTATTGAAGACCGCCTCCTTCGAGCCGGAGGTGGCAATCACCTGTGTCTCAGGATCGAGATCGACCCCGAAACGCCTCTGCAAGTAGCCAACGATTGCGTTGCGAAGGTCACCGAGCCCGGCCGTCGTCGGATACTGGGAAACCTCAGGCACGCTCGACTTCAGTGCGTCGGGGATGAATGACGGCGTGGGTTCGCGGGGATCCCCGATGGAGAAGTCGATCACCGTTCTGCCCGACTCTCGCATCGCCCGGGCGCGCTCGTGTACGACGGCAATCGGATAGGAACCGAGCTGTTCGAGGATGGGATTGAGCCGCATCAGATAACGGTAACCGAAATCTCGCCGGGCCTGGCGTCCTGCGGGGACCCATGCGACATTTCGTACCGAGACACGCACGAACCGAAGAGACCCTTGTGGGTTGTTTCCAGGTGTGTTGCACGTATGATCCCTGGCTGTGAATCGATACCGCCTCACCTTCACCCTGCTCGGCCTGGCACTGGCCGCGGTCGCCATCGGCGCCGTCGTTTTCGCTCCCAGCGGCCAACCCAACGAGCCGCCGAGCATCGTCGAGGGTTACTCCCCCGCCAATGGGTCGACTGTGCTGCGCCAAACAGAGATTCAGATCGATCTGCCGGTCAACTACTCCATCACGATGGTGATTGATGGCGTGGGCATTCCGGACGCCGAGATCAAGTCGACCCCCGAAACGGGCCGTTTCGTGTGGCGTCCGAGCGACGAGACAATCATTCCGGAGTTCAACCCGGGCATCCACACTGTGTGGGTCCGATGGGACACCGTTCGCGGACTCCCGGACCCCGGTGAGTGGACCTGGTCGTTTCGGGTCCAGTAGACGTTAACCGGCGCTCGAGCTACCGGGCCCGTTCTGCAGCAGGGCGACAAACGCCACTTCGTCCAATACCGGTATCCCCAGCTGCTGTGCCTTCGCGAGCTTGGAACCGGGTGAGGCTCCGGCGATCAGCGCGGCAGTTTTCCCCGAAACCGATCCGGTCACTTTGCCGCCACGTTCTTCGATGAGGGCTCTGGCATCGTTGCGACTGAATCCATCGAGCGTCCCTGTGACCACAAACGACAGACCGGCAAGCAGTTGCGAATCTGCGGCAGGTTCGGCAGGCTCCGGATCGGCAAGACGCACGCCGGCGGCACCCAGTCGATCGACCAGATTGCGGCTGTCGGCTTCCTTTGCCCAAGCCGCCACCGATCCGGCGATTTCAGGGCCTATTCCTTCGATGCTGGTTATGTCCTCTTCGCTCGCCTCCATCAGGGCCGGCAGCGAGCCAAACCGGGTCGCCAGAGAGCGGGCCACTGTTCCTCCAACGTGGTCAATGCCCAGTGCCGCCAGCAGCCTGGCCAGCGGCCGGTCCTTCGCCGCATCGATGGCTTCGAGCAAGTTGTTGACCGACGTCTCGCCCCAGCCCTCGAATTCCAGTAACCGGGCTGCGTCGAGGTTGAAGATGTCGGCCGGATCCCGGATCACCCCTTCACCAAGCAGCAGATCAACTGTCTTGTAGCCGAGACCCTCGATGTCCATAGCACCTCGCGAGGCGAAGTGAAATAGGTACTCGCGCAGCCTGCTCGGACACGAGAACCCGCCGGTGCAGCGGGCCTTGGCCTCACCTTCGGGCTGGACTATCGGGTTCCCACAGAAAGGGCACGCCCGGGGCATGAGCCACACCTTGCTGTCGGCCGGTCGTTTGCTGAGCACCGGGCCAACCACCTCAGGGATCACATCGCCGGCGCGACGCACCAAAACCGTGTCACCCGGACGGACATCCTTGCGATGGATCTCTCCTTCATTGTGAAGCGTGGCGTTGGTAATCGTGACTCCCCCAACGAACACGGGGTCGAGCACTGCATACGGGGTCACCGCACCGGTCCGGCCAACGTTGATCCGGATCTCTTCGAGAGTCGTCGTCTTCTCCTCCGGGGGAAGCTTGAAGGCGACCGCCCAGCGCGGGCTCTTGGCCGTGTAGCCGACTTCCTCCTGCTCCATGAGATCATCGAGCTTGATAACGACGCCGTCTATCTCGTAGTCGTTGGCGTGCCGTGCCCTCTCCGTTGCGGGTACGTAATGTTCGATTGCAGCGACGTCGTCCACGCGACGACTTGCCGGATTCACCCTCAGCCCGAGATGGGACAGCCACTGCAGCGAGTCCCATTGGCTGCCAAGCCGCGGGCCACCCACGACATGACCAACCTGATACAGCCAGATCGAGAGCGCTCGCGCAGCAGTCTTTGCCGGGTCCTTCTGGCGGACGGA
>JARFRN010000062.1 GCA_029287195.1 Acidimicrobiia bacterium
GCCCCCCACCCCCCCGGCCAGGCCTCTCGACGGCTAATTCATAAATTCGATGAGCTCATCACTCCTCAAGTTTGGCGTCGTTGCGGCGCAAAAGCCACGCTTGCCCTTGGGGGGGGGTCTCTCAAGTAGCGCCACTCCCTGGCCGTGGCAGCTATCTGCCTCAATCTGCGTTATCTGTGGTTCCTGGTGGGGGGGCGGCCGGTGCGTGATATCGTGTATCAATAGCGGCCGCCGACCGCTCAGAACAGGAGAATCAGAATGGCCAACCCGACAGCGACCTTCGAGACATCCATGGGCACCTTCAAGGCGGAGATCTTCGTCGACGAGATGCCGATCACCGGCGGAAACTTCGTCAAGCTCGTCAACGACGGCTTTTACGACGGACTCCACTTCCACCGGGTCATCAAGAACTTCATGATCCAGTTCGGCTGCCCCCACAGCTCGGACCCGGCAAGCCCGCGCTGCGGCACCGGCGGTCCGCCGCACGGCACCATCGCCGACGAACACCTGGACAGCGCCAAGTTCTCGAACGAGCCCGGCAGCCTCTCCATGGCCAACACCGGCCAACCCAACAGCGGTGGATCGCAGTTCTTCATCAACACCGCCAACAACACCTTCCTCGACTGGTTCAGCCCGGGACAGTCCAAGCACCCGGTCTTCGGCAAGATCACCGAAGGCATGGACGTGGTCAACGCCATCGAGACAACCGCCACCAACAACCAGGACCGGCCGCTGACACCGGTCAAGGTGGAACGGATCACGATCGAAGCGTGACCGGCCGCACCGTACAGAGATCGGTCCGGGAAATACCGTGACCTCCAGTTACCGTTACGCCTGAAGTGAGGGCTGAGATGGAAAAAACCCAAACGTCGCGTTTGATTATTGTATTGGCTCTGGCGATCGCCTTCGTGGCCGCGGGAGCGCTGAGCCTCGATGCCGCCGGGACCGGCAAGCTCCCGCGCAGCACATTTCCCGGGTTGAGATCGCTCGATACGGTCGAGCGCATGGAGATGCCTGGGATCGACACCGATGCGCTGCTGGCCGAGGACGCCCGGACGGCTCGTTCCGACGAGCCCTTCAGACCCCGTTTCGCCTCTCCGATCGCGGTCGAGCTGTCTCCCGACGGCGAAGGCACCTGGGAAACCCTCGGAGACGGTTCGCGGCTGTGGCGGTTGCGCATCACGTCGCCCGGCGCGCTCAGCCTGAATCTCGCGCTCGATGAGTTCGAGCTGCCCCACGGGGCTTCGCTCTGGATCCACGATCCCGATGGCGCGCAGGTCCGCGGCCCCTACACCGCTTCCAGCCGGAACGCCGATGGCGGACTCTGGACCGCTGTCGTGCTCGGCGACGAGCTAGTGGCCGAGCTCCACCTGCCGGCAGGTGCGGACGCCAGATTGAATATCGCTTCGGTCAACCACGGCTATCGATCGTTCGGAAATACCGAGGAGGGTGCCTCACTGAAGCGCGGCACCTGCAACGTCAACGTCGTCTGCCCCGAGGGCGATCCGTGGCGCGACGAGATCCGTTCGGTGGCCAAGATCTCGATTCTGGGAATCTACGAGTGCACGGGCCAGATGCTCAACAACACTGCTCAGGACGAAACTCCGTACTTCCTGACGGCCTGGCACTGCATCCAGGGTCCGAGTGAAGCGCCATCGTTGGTCGCCTACTGGAACTATGAGACCGCGACCTGCGAGGAATTTTCCGGCGGGTCGCTCGCGCAGAACCAGAGCGGCTCGACCTGGGTTTCTTCGAGTGCGCTCACCGGTGGATCCGATTTCACTCTGGTGGAACTCGATGCGCTGCCCGATTCGAGCTACGAGGTCTATTATTCGGGCTGGGACGCCCGCGACATCATCCCCGACTCGACCACGGCCATCCACCACCCGAGCGGCGACCAGAAGTCGATCTCACTCGACTCCGATCCCCCGACCATCACCTCTTACGGACAGGACTCAAGCCCGGGAACAGGCACCCATCTCCGGATCGGCTCCTGGGATGTCGCCGTGACGGAGGGCGGATCCTCCGGGGGCTGTTTGTTTGACGACGCCACCGGACGCTGTGTCGGCACCCTGAGCGGCGGATTTGCCGCCTGCATTGAAGACCCACCACTCGGTCCGAACGAGCCCGACTGGTACGGCAGGATGTACCACCACTGGACCGGCCGGGGCACAGCCGGTACCCGGCTCTCCGACTGGCTCGATCCGCTCGATTCCGGCGTCCTCGTTCTCGACGGGAAGGACGCCACGATCAGCGACGAGTCGGTCGTCTGGCTGATCCCGGCCGCCGCCTCCGTGACAGGTTCCGCAGGCTCCAACTGGAAAACCCAAGTTTCAGTCGTCAACTCCGGCACAATGGCGCAGAATGTGAGCTGGTACTACGTCGCTGACGGCGACGTATGGCCCGGCACCCTCCTGACAGGCCCGTGGGGTGTGCGGCCGAATGAGGCGCTCTACCTCGATGACGTGCTGCTTCCGGAGAAGCCCGCCAGCGGCCTGCTCTATGCGACATCCACCGGCCCGGATACCGTGGCCTTTTCCCGGACATACAACCTGGCGC
>JARFRN010000075.1 GCA_029287195.1 Acidimicrobiia bacterium
GAACGGGCTGACTCCGGGCCCGTGATCGCGGAACGGCAGCAGCTTCACGTAAGTCGCAAAGTTGTCTCGCATGGCGTCGGAGCCGATCTCGGTGGTGATGCCGTGGCGAGCAATCACGGCACCTCCGATTGCGAAACCGGAGGCCGTCATCGACTTAGTGGTGGAATGGATCACGATGTCGGCACCCAGGGTGAGCGGCCGTGTCAGTGCGGGCGTGGCGACGGTGCTGTCGACGATGAGTGGCAAGCCGGCAGCATGGGCGACATTGGCGACGGCCTCGATGTCCATCACGCTCAGCGACGGGTTGGAGGGAGTCTCCCCGTAGACAAAGCGGGTGTCGCCATCGATCTTCTCGGCCCATTCGTTCAAATCGAGAGGATTGCGAACCCAGCGGATGTCGATGCCGCGTTCGTTGCCGTAGCGTTGTGCGAACAGCATGAACGTGCCGCCGTAGCAGCGGCAACTGGCCACGATGTTGGTACCCGGTTCCGGCTTCTCCAGAAATGGGTTGGTTGCCATGAACACGGCCGCCATTCCCGAGGCGGTGGCAACCGCCGACGCCTCACCGTCGAAGCCGTAGCCCTCCAACAACGCAAGCGTCTCCTCCAGGTAGTGGACGGTGGGGTTGGCGATGCGGGAGTAGACCCAGGCCGGCATCAGATAGGCAAGCGCGGCCTCCATGTGGTCGCTGTTCTCGAAGTGCTGCGCCGAGCTCATGAAGCCGGGTTCGATGATGCTCCCCTGGTTGGCCAGGGCCGCCTCCATGTCGTAGATACCGTGGACGGCGATCGTGTCGAACTTCTTGGTCCGCATGATTGATCGCCGTTTTGCCTCGGCTCGGGCCATCGCCTCGCCGCGGGCGACATACTCGGCAACGCCGTTTGTGTGCTCGCTCATCTCCGTCCCTCCCGGCGTCCCGGCGGCCCGGAGTCGATCACTCGATGGGCAGCTCTTGCGTCGCCTTGATCTCTATCAACACCAGGCTGGTGTTGATCTGTGCCATACCGGGGATAGGGGTGAGCTTGTTGACTACGAATTCCTGTAACTCGTCGCGGTTGCGAAACACCGCCTTGAGCAGGTAGTCGAACTCTCCTGTGATGTGATGGCATTCCAACACTTCCGGCATGTCCTGGACCAGTTCCTTGAACCGCTCGATTGCCTCGAACTGGTGCAGCTGTAGCGAGACGTTGATGAAACAGACCATGTCGAAACCGATGGCCTCGCGATCCAGCAGCGTCGCGTATCGCCTGATGACCCCGTCATCCTCCAGCCGCCTTATGCGGGCGTGTGTCGCCGGGGCAGACAGGCCAACGCGACGGGCGATCTCGGCATTGCTCACCCGGCCATCAGCCTGGAGCAGACGCAAAATCGCCTTGTCTGTTTCGTCTATGTCCGCTTGTAGTGAAGATTGTACCAAAATACGCCCCCGTTTGTGAATAGATGGCTAGCGTCTGGCCCATCATAACTAACTATCTTCGGTTCAGGGAAGGCTTCTGGCACCATCGTTAGGCTGAGAGGGCTGCTCGAGGGGTGCGGCCGAACAAAAGAAGGTGGCCGCCCAGGACAGGTCAACCCGACGTCAACCGGTCGCGGCTAGTCGCTTCGCGAACGAAGGATCGATCGCAGCACCAGCAAGGCCACGATGGCGACCACTTGGCCGAAGATGATCACTCTCGTCGTATCTGCCGCCGGGACCCAGGTAACTTCGCCGTCCTTGATCTGATAAGCCCCGACCGGGCGCGCCATGACGCCAAAGCCACCGCCGGATCCGCTCGAAGCCGAGTCGGCATCCTCCCCTTCGCCGCCTCCCCCGCCGCCCCGTACCGCCGCAGCCGGGATGAACGTAATCCCATCCTGCTCGTAGGGTTCGCCGTATACCCGGCGCACCGTAACGGTGTCGCGAGCCCCTTCGAGAATCTCATCGAGCTTGCCCATACTGCTTCCTTTCGCACTCGACGACGTGCTTCTTCCTATTCTCATCTACGGCCGGGATACGGTCCACCACGGCAGATCTCAGCTACGCCATGAGTTCAGGCAGGATGGCGACATTGCTATGGGCCTCGTCGCCGCCGGGAGAGGGCCCTACCGGCTTGCTCATCGCCGTCGCGGCACAGACCCGCTGGATCGGTCACTCGAGACACAACGGCGCTGAGTTCCCAGCGCGTTTAGTCGTGTTTGCCGTTTTTTGTCGGTGTTGGTTGATACATTGGGTGCATGCTTACAGAACCTGCAACTGGTGCTCTCGGTGGCGATGATCCGGTGTTGCAGATTCGGAGGGGGATTGCTGCACTCTCTGCTGAAAGCCGCGAGTCGTGGATCGGTGTCACCAGATCAGAGCGGCTCCAGGAGTTGTTGGAGGTTCGGGAACGGCTCGACGCGGAGACTCTGCGGCTGATCGGCCTGTCGGATCGGGACGGGGCTTGGGAGATCGACGGAGCATTTTCTCCCCGCTCGTGGTTGACGCACCGCACCCCGATATCAGATTCCGAGGCGCAGCGGTTGGTGAAGAATGCCCGACTGGTCGACCAACACACCGTGATTGCGGAGGCGTTGGCCGATGGGGACATCACCACACCACATGTCGAAGCCATCGGCCGTGTCGTGTCGAAGGACCGGGAACCGTTCCTCGAGGAGCACGCCGGGGTGTTGATGGAGCAAGCCAGACAGCTACCGGTGGGTGACTTCGCCATGGTGATGCGCCGCTGGGCGGCCTTAGCCGATGACCAACTCGCCAAAGAAGAGTTCGACAAGGGGAACGACGTCACTTGCATGCAGCGGTAGGGTCAGATGGATGGGTGACCGGGGACTTCTACATCGACCCGGTTGCCGGCGCCCAGTTGATCGGTGCCCTCGACCACCAAGCACCACCAGACCCCGCAGCCGCCCCCGATGGGCCACGAAGTCTGCCGCAGCGCCGCGCCGATGCTCTGGTCGACATCGTCAACCGGCACATCACCGGAGACACCGCAGGCGGTAACCCACCCAACATCAACACCATTATCGATGTCGCACACCTCACCGGTATCTCCCCTCGCCTTGCGATTGCGTGGTGTGACATCGATGGCATCGGACCGGTCACCAAGTCCGTGTTGGACCAGTTGTGCTGTGATGCCAGGTTCACCCGGTTCATCACTGCAGGCGCCTCCGTGATCTTGGATATGGGCCGCACCGCCAGAGTCGCCACACCAGCGCAACGCCGAGCGCTGGCAATCAGGGACCGCCACTGCCGCTTCCCCGGATGCAGCCGCCAGCCCCGATGGTGCGATGCCCACCACGTCGACGGTTGGGTCGAATCTTTGGGCGAAACCAACATCGACAACCTCATCCTGCTTTGCCGACGACACCACACCCTTGTTCACAACGGCAGGTGGGCCATCGACCGAATCCCTACCGGGGGTTTTGAATTCAACCACCCCGCTCGCGAGCCGTAAGTCGCTACTGCGGGGCCCGTAACACGTAGAGCCGGGTCTCCAACTTCCCGATGAACAAGTACAGGCTCCACAGCGCATTCCCGTACATCACCCGGTAGGGGATCTCGCCGAGCTTCTCGAGCAGCTCGCCCTTCGACCGGCGCAGCCGCGAGATTTGCAACGCATAGTTGGGTGCGGTGCCGGCTTCCTGCGACGCCTCGTACCACTCCGATCCGATCATCTCGAGGCTCTCGATGGTGAAGCCGGCTCGCTCGGCCACATCTTCGAAAGAGTCGGCCACCATCCGCTCCGGCACGCAAGCCAGGTCTGCATACAGCCGCGCTGCCTCCCGGGGTTCCATCAACTCGGTCTCGAACACCTCGTGGACCACCATTGCCCCCCCGGGCTTGAGCACCCGGACACACTCGGCCAATCCACGGTCTTGGTCGGCAACATGGTTCAGCATGTCGCGGGAAAACACCAGATCGAATTCGTTGTCCGACGCGGGTATTTCTTCGATCGCCCCGAGCTCGATCTCGACCTGTGAGCCGTGGTCGTGTTCGGCGATTCTCTTCAGACCTTCGTCGATGTTGGCGGGAGCCGGATCCACGGCCATCACCCGGCAACCGAAGCGCTCCGCCATCATCAAGGCGTGGAAGCCATCCCTTCCCCCGATATCGAGCACTACAGATTCAGGCCCAACACCTAGGGACTCGACGGTGTCGAAAATCGACAGCGCTCGCCGCGGACTCAGGCTCTGCTCCAGCAGCTCGACGGCGACGTCGTAATCCCAGTCGCCGTACATCTCGTCGACGGTGATCGGCTTTGACCATTCCATGCCGGGATCGTACCCCGCACTGAGTTGCGGGGCGAGAAGAACGCGGGCAGCCGGCCAGGACGTGACTCACAGGGACTCGACGAAGTCGAGCATGCGGCCGGCGAACTCCTCACCGTCCACGTGAAGTGCCGGCATACCGCGCACCTCCTGCACCGGCCAGCCGACTGGGTTTTGGGCAACAGAGTCATCTCGTACAGGTTTGCGGCCTTGTCAGACATCATCTGCGCGGCGTGCACCTGCTTCGGTTCGTCGACCGCGACGATCAACACGGCGGCATCCACATCGGGGAGCGACAAAGTTGCGTCGAAGCCTTTCTCCTGAGCAGCTGGAGCCCACGCCAGTCCGAGGCCTGCCAGAGCCACGTCGGGATGGTGAGCCAGCAGATCAGCCACGACCGGAACCGAATTGAAGAAAGCGAGGGCACAGACATTGCCGTATCCCTCACCTCGCAGAAACCCGTGTGCCGCCTGCAGGTCGTTAGCGGCGCCCTCCAGGTCCCGGTTTCCGGCGGATTGCCCATGGCCGCGCCAATCGAGAGAAAGCACGGCGTGCCCGGCCTCAGCCAGGACCCCACTCAGCGAGAGCAACTCATCGGAGCTGTGAGAAACCAACTCGCCGTAAGGACCTTGGGGGCCGTCAAAGCCATGCAAGATCACAGCCGCGACATCGTCTCCGGGCCAGTACTTTCCATGCAGGTCGACTCCGTCCTCGGTCGTGATCGTGACGACCTCCCACGCCGGGGGCTCGTCTGGGAGAGTGACCCGCCTCGAGGCCGTCTTCCATCCTCCATAATTGATCCCGTGAGCCGCAAGGAAGTCCATGTTGAGGCATCGGGGAGAGAGATCAGGATCTCCTCACCCGACAAGGTCGTGTTCCCTGATCAGGGTTGGAGCAAGCTCGATGTCGTCGACCACTTCCTCATGTGCGGCGACGGAGGACTCCGCGGCGTTTACAACCGGCCGGTCAGCCTGAAGCGTTGGACGAAGGGAGTCAAGCACGAGCCCTTCTTCGTCAAGCGGGTCCCCGAGAGCGCTCGCAGCATCGTCGACGTGCGCTTCCCGTCGGCACGGCCGGGACGGATGTTCCTCCCCCTCGACATCGGCGACGTCATCTGGATGGCGCAGATGAACTGTCTCGATCTCAACCCATGGAATGCCCGGGGCGATGACATAGACCATCCCGATGAGCTGCGCATCGACCTCGACCCGGCCGACGGTTACGACTTCTCTCACGCCCGCGAGGTCGCCGCCGCCGCCAGGGAACTGCTCGACGAGCTCGGCTACACCGGCTACCCGAAGACCTCGGGCAACCGGGGCATCCACATCTACGTGCGGATCAGGCCGGAGTGGGACTACTTCCAGATGCGACGCGGCGTCCTCGCCTTCGCCCGGGAACTGGAGCGTCGCCACGAGCTGGCTACGACCGCCTGGTGGAAGGAGGAGAGGGAGGGCGTCTTCGTGGACTACAACCAGGTAGCCCGGGATCGCACCATTGCTTCCGCCTACAGCGTGCGCCACACCGGTTTCATCTCCACCCCGTTCGCCTGGTCCGAGCTGACCGAAATGGACCCGGCGGACTTCGACCTGATGACCTTCAAGGACCGCTGGCTGGATGTCGGCGATCTCACCGTGGGCATAGATGACGAGGCCTTCTCGCTCCGGCCACTGCTGGAGATGGTTGCCGCCGACGAGGAGCAGGGCATCGGCGATGCCCCCTGGCCGCCGCACTACCCGAAGATGCCGGGCGAGCCACCCCGGGTGCAGCCTTCCAAGATGCGCAAGGAGAACTGGGAATGAGTGTTTTCCAAGAACTCGGGGCCGGAGTGTTTCGTCGTCGCTACGAATCACTCGACCTCAACATCGGCGTCGTCTTCGGCGCCGAGGCGGTGCTGCTCGTCGATTCCCGCGCCTCCCATCGCCAGGCCGATCAGCTGCGCGATGAGCTGGTAACGCTGACCGACCTCCCCATCGGCTGGGTTATCAACACCCACTTCCACTGGGACCATACCTGGGGCAATGCCCGCTTCCCTGAGGCGGCGCTATGGGGCCACGAACACTGCCGTCTCGAGATGATCGACAACGGCGAGGCGGCACGGCGCGGTGTGCTCGAGTGGATGCCGGTTGAGCACCACGACGCCGTCAACGAAGTCACCATCACCCCGCCGACCGAGACCTTCGCCTCATCGGCGCTGCTCGACATCGGGGGACGAGTCGTCGAGTTGCGCTACCACGGTCTGGGCCACACCAACTCGGACATCGTCGTGCGAGTCGCCGACGCCGGTGTGTTGTTCGCCGGAGACCTGATCGAGCAAGGAGCCCCACCCGCCTTTGGCGACTCCTACCCACTCGACTGGGGCCAAACACTCGACTCGATAGTGCTCGAAGCAACCATGGTCCCGGGGCACGGTGACGTAGTCGATGCCGGCTTTGTCGCCACGCAGCAGGGCGAGATCGAGGCCATCGCCGACATGGCCCGCGAGGGACACAGCGAAGGATTGCCCGTCGAAGCTCTCGTCGGCAACGGCCCCTACCCGCCCGAAACCCTGCACTCCGCCATCAGCCGGGCCTATCTGCAGTTGGATGGCGAGCTCGGCTACGTCGACTAGCGGAACTGCGACCGGCGGGTGATTCCCGGATCGCGACGAGATCCGTCTCGCTGGGGGCTTCACCCCTCCTGGTGTGCCAGCGATCCCACAGAGTGAGCATGCTGGGCAGCACCCCCACCGCCACGATCAGCGAGAAACCGATCGCAATGGTGGTAACGGCCCCGAACTGGCGAAATGGGATCAGCCCCGAGGTCATCAACACACCAAATCCGGCGAGCGTGGTCAAAGCCGATCCTGCCAGGGCCCCGCCGGTGTGGCCGGTCGTCGATCTCATGGCGTCCTCCGGATCGTCGAAGCGAAGCCGGTCTTCGAGATAGCGGTGGGTTACGTGTATCGAATATGGAACGCCGATGCCGATTGCAAGCGCCGCGGTCATGGCCGTCACCGGACCGAAGGGTATGTCGAGTACTGCCATCATCCCGAATGTCCACAGGACGACGAAGACCACCGGAAGAATGGTGATGACGCCGAGGAATGGGCGCCGCGACTCGAACCAGAACGTGATTACGAGCAGCAGCATTGCGGCCGTCAAAGTGATCGCCAGCGAAGTGTTCTGCGAATCCTGGAGGGCGGTCACCACCGACTTGGCCATGATGCCGACGCTGGTGATGGTGACGGTAGCCTCGGGGAGGCCTGCGACGGGTTCGAGGTCGGCGGCTAGTCCCTCGGCCATCCGGCCGGCGTCCTTTCCGGCGGCCTGCACAGAGATCTCGACCCTGGCGAAGCCATTAGTCGCCTGCTCGCCCCATGCCAGCACCGACGACATAGCGGTTGGCGCCGCCTCCAGAGCCGCCTGATAGATCGCCTCTACGTCGGCGTCCGCGCCCATTGCCATCTCGGCGGTCATTCCGTTGGCGAGGGCAAAGGCGGCAAACTCCGGATCAACCGGCGACCCGGCGCCGTCGGGTTGCAGCAACGACGCAACCACCGACACGGGGCTGAGGGCGACGGCCTGCCCCGCAATGGTGAGGACGTCTTCGTTGCCGGCCAGATTTTCGGTCGCAGCCATTAGAGCGTTGTGGAACTCAGGGGTCATCAGCTCGCCGACGACGAGCACGTCGACCGTCTCCCCGAATCCTCCCTGGAATTCCTCCGTCAGCATCTCCGCTGCGGTTCGCAACGGGTCGTCGGCGGGCACGAAGTCCGTTGAGCTGAACTCGGTGGGGAGTTGGGCCATGCCCACGGCACCCAGCCCGGTGAATATCAGAGCGAGTGCAAGTGTCGGTACTGCGAAGTGCTCGGAGATGAGCGCCAGCTTGCTCATCGCTTTGGGAACCAGCCGGCGCTCGGGGCTCTCAAACTCGCTGCGGGGAAGTCGCCCGGCTCGCTCGGCGCGACGATCGAGCAGGGCCCGAGACGCGGGCACGAACGTCAGGGTGATGACGAATGCTCCGATGATGCCGACCGCGGCGAGAATGCCGAAGTCGTTGAGGGGCGGGATCGGATTGGCAACGTTTGTGAGGAAGCCGACCGCGGTGGTTGTGGTGGCCAGGATGAGCGCGACGCCGACAGTAGCCGTAGCTCGCTGCGCTCCTGTCGCCACTTCCTTGCCGGCTCCTAGCTCTTCCCGATAGCGCGCTGTGAGGTGGATGGCGAAATCAACGCCCAGACCGACCAGCAGGACGGGAAGCACCTGCAGCAAGGGGCTGAAATCGCCGATCACATTCAGGTAGTCCGGCCCGAGCAGCGCACCGATGCCGAGCATCCAGATCAAGGAGATGCCGATGGCAGCCAGGGTCAATCCCAGATCGGCAAAGGTACGGCGAAATGCCGCACCGGTGTTGCCCCGCTTCTTGGGCCGGATCCAGTAGACCGTTGCCAGGATGGCAACAATGGCGGCGCCGGCCAGGAAGAAGAGGCGCAGCAACTCATCGGACAGTGGATCGACCGTGAGCAGCAGCTCTGTGCTGAAGGCCGTCGCCGCAGTGGCGCCTACCTGGACATCGTTCACCTTCGCAGCGATGCGAGATTGCAGGTCCTGCAGAGAGCTGAAATCGAGCCCGGAGGTGTCGATGAATACCACCATTAGACCGGTCCCGGTCCGCCATGTTTCCCAGTCGGTTGATGCCGTCGACAGCAACCCTTCAAACAGGGGGCGTTGCTCGGAAGGAACCTGGGTGAAGGACGCAGCAAATAGTTCTTTGACGTTCTCGTCGGTAAAAGAGGTAGCGCTCATTCCCATGAACTGCGCCATCCGCAGCGTGGGAGTCAGATAGCTCACGATGGGGCCGTCGGACCGATCGGCGAGGGGCACCTCAGGCTCCATGGTGCGGATGACTTGCTCGACTTGCCGGGCCACCTGGACGCCTTCGGATGTGATGACATCGCCGGTCGCCGACTCGATGAGCACCTGGATGTTGCTATCGGAGGTTCCGAATTGCTCCTCTATGGTCTCCAGTGCCCGCAATTCTGGGTTGTCCGGGACAAAGACCTCGATCCCAGTGGTCATTTCGACTTGCGGCGCGAACACCGCAAACACACCGGTCAGCGCGAGTATCGAGATAATGGCCGCGGCGGGAGCTTTGCGTACGATGGTGGCTAGCCACTTGACCAACGTTTTCACGGCAATCCCAGTCGTCAGCTACATATGATACGTTACTAGTAACTCTTGTAACATGATAGAGAACCCACTCACTACCCGAAATCGCATCCAACAAGCTGCTCTGGATCTGTTTCTCCAGCAGGGGATTCGCAAGACATCAATCGACGACATCGCCGCCAGGGCCGGCTTGACCCGGGTGACCGTGTACCGGCACTTCGGAGATCGCCAAGAGTTGGTCGGAGCGGCTTTTCGGCAAGTGAACGGAGTCTTCGATCGAATCAGGGAAACACTCGAGGAAGAGGAGGACCTCGACGGCTACCTCGCCCGCATGGCCGACGAAATGACCGCAGTGCCATTGGGGTTCATGTCGGGAATGGCGGAACTCGAGACAATCCATCCGGAGATCCACGCCGATCTCCGCACCGGACGTCGCCGGTTGCTGCGGGCGATTTTCGACCAGTTGTATGCCCGCGCCGAGCAAGAAGGCAGGCTCCGCTCGGGCCTGGACAAGGATGTTGTGGAGGCACTCTTCTGGGAAGTGGTGATGACGCTTCCGGAAAGTTCAAAGCTGTCATCGCTGGGCCTCACGCCGGATCAGATCTACGCCACCCTGAGCAATCTCTTGCTGTACGGGTTGCTCGAGCGGTAGCAGGGAGCCGCCTCTATCACACAACTACTTCTTGGAAGCTCGCTCCGGTGGGTCGCTCCAACTGATCCATGGTGCACTCCGAGGCTTCTTTATCGGGACGCCAGCGCAAGAAGCGAGTGGCGTGCCGGAACCGTCCGCCTTGCAGTTGGTCGTAGCTGACTTCGATTACAACCCCGGGCTCGACCGGATTCCACGACAAGTCCTTGCCGCCGGTCCACCGGCTCTCCGCTCCTGGACGCCTTGCCTCACCGCCAAAGCTGTCTGTAGTGCGCAGCTGCTCGAACTGGCGCAAAATCTCCACTCGGTCCTGGTTGCTGAAACCGGAGCAGTGGCCGATGAAGTGAAGCCGGCCCTTCTCGTTGTACATCCCGAGCAGCAGCGACCCGATCTTGTCGCCATCTTTGTGCACCCGATAGCCGCCTACCACGCAGTCAACAGTGCGGCGATGTTTCCACTTGATCCAGTTGCGCTTGTCCTCGACATAGGGCTGACCTGTTTGCTTGCAGATGATGCCGTCGCACCCGGCCGCTTCGTACTCGTAGAACCATCGCTCCGCCTCTTCGAGATCGGCGGTAACGGGTGTCAAGAACCAAGCGTCGCCCAGCCCGACGTAGATCTGCTCGAGCAGCCGACGCCTCGCCTCATAGGGCCGACCCATCCAGTCTTCGCCGCCGTGCGCCAGTACGTCGAAGATGATCAAGTTTCCCGGGGTCTCACCTGCCAGCAGGTTGATCCGAGATTCGGCTGGATGAATGCGCATCTGCAAAGCATCGAAATCGGTGACACCATCGCGCACCACTACGACTTCCCCATCGAGCACCGTGCCCGCAGGCAATTCGGTCAGCGCGGGACGCAGCTCGGGGAAGTAGCGAAGCAGGTCTTTGCCGTTGCGGCTTTCCAAGCGAGGCGCCGGCCCGGACCAGGCGATCATCCGGAAGCCGTCCCACTTCGGTTCATAGACCCACCCGGGTGGCTCGGGGGGATTCTCCCGGACCCGTGCTTTCATCGGCTTGATCGGGTCAGAAAACGGAAACATGGACCCACATTATCGGGTGGAGCCGCAAGCAAGGTCGCAGCATTGCTTGGGATATTTCGGAGGACCGGGTTTCATGGGCGGGTGCAAACGAGAATTGCAATCGGGTTTCTCGCCGTCGGGATGCTGGCGGCAGGCTGCGCCGCTGCGCCTGCGGCGCCGACTACTACGACAATGGCCGTTCTCGCGCCACTCGAGCCTGTTCCAACTTCAGCGCCATCCACGGCGCCGACCACGAGCACCACGATGCGCCCGACAACGACCACCACTACAACCACGACGCTGCCGCCGTCCACCAGTCTCCAGCTCGAGGAAGTAGCCACAATCACCGGCGACATCTCACCCAAGTCGATAGTGGCCACCGGGGACGGGCTGTTCTTTGCTCAGAACATGATGTACCGCCACACAATCACCGTGTATGACCGCGACTACGAGCTCATAGCGACCATTCCCGACACGGTGAATCTCGCCGACTTCGGGCTCGGCGATTACGAAGGCGATCATCGCGGGGCTCCCGTCGAAGCCGTCGCAACCTCGGACGGCAAGTACGTGTACGTCTCCAACTATCAGATGTACGGGGACGGCTACGGACGGGCCGGCGGGGATGGCTGCAACCTGGCCGACTGGGACGAGAGCTTCGTATACCGCATCTCGACAACCGACCTCGAAATCGACCAGGTGATTCCCGTCGGCGCCGTACCCAAGTTCCTCGCCATAACCCCCGACGACGGCCTGGTGCTCGTAAGCAACTGGTGCAGCTTCGATCTTTCGGTGATCGACACGGAGAGCGGCAAGGAAATCGGCCGGATACCTCTGGGACGACACCCGCGCGGGATCGCGGTAACCGATGACGGCGCCACCGCCTACGTGGCCGTCATGGGAAGCCGTGACATAGCCATCGTCGATCTGGGGAGTCTCGACGTAGAGTGGCTCAGCAACATTGGCACCAGTCCTCGTCATGTGGTGCTGGACCCAAACGATCGGCGCCTGTATGCGACTCTGAACGGTGACGGGACCGTCGTCGCCATCGACCTGGCGAGCGGCGACGTGACCCATCGGATCCGTTCCGGAGCAGCACCACGCAGCATGACCATTTCCGACGACGGGCTTTCGTTGTATGTGGTCAATTACAACTCGGACACGGTCAGCAAGATCGACACCACCACGATGGAGGTGGTGCAGACCGTCGACGTCCCCCATCACCCGATCGGAATCACCTTCGACAGCGCCGATCGCGAGGTGTGGGTGGCAAGCTATTCGGGGACCATCTCCGTTCTCAGGGAGACTGCAACGCCGTAGCGAACACAATCGGTCGACCCTAAGCTGGATCATTGCCTGCTGCGGAACCTGTCATCACGGCGCGGCTCCGAATCTACGTGGTTACACACCACGCCACTTTGCAGATAAGCTGCCTACGGGAGACGGGATGACATTCGGACTGAGCTGGGGGTACAGCCGGTGAGTGTGAGTACCGGGGTCTGGCTCGCCGTCGGAACCCTGATCGGGCTGGTAGCCGGGTGGGCCTGGACTACCTGGCGCCTCGATCAAAGGCTAACCGACGCGCTGGAGACGCTCCGTGACGAGGAAGAAAGTCGGCGCCGCGACCTAGTTGAAGAACTCGAGGAGTCGGGAAGGCGGGCCACCATGTTGTCGGCCGCCACCGAGGAGCTGAGTCGGCAGGTCAAGGAACTCGGCGATGCGACCCGAGAGCAAGAGATAGAGCTCGAACGAGCCGAGGCTCGCGTCTTCGACCGTGAATCTACGATTGACTCGCTTCGGTCCAAACTCTATGCCTCACGCAATCGGGCGACCGACCTCGAGAACGAGTTGGAGACAAAGACGAGCGAACTCGAGATTCTGCGCGAGCGATTCAAGGCTGCCAGCGCCGGGACAGTTACCGAAGCAGAACATGATCCGCTCAGTTCCATCATCGTCGACCTCGGCGACACATTGAGAGTGGACCGGGATTGATAGCTCACCCGAAGTCGGGACGAGGGGACGATCGCGGAACGGGTGCCGCATCATCTCTATGTCGGCCGCCTATCGGCCGCAGGCATCCGTTCACCGGCGAGCACATCCTGGGTGGTCCCGAAGGCTCAGACTCGGCCCCGAAGTGGAGGCGATGCGGTCGGAATGGGCCGTATCCGCCGGTTTGGCAGCCGGTCGGAGCTCCAGTGTTTGCAGCAATTGGTTGGAGTTCCGCCGGCCGGAGCACAAGTCCTCCGTCTTCTCGGCTGGGCACAGAGCGACCAGAATGGCCGCATGAGCGATTCCCCGGTCACCACCGATTCCGCGGTGAGCCTGCGACCGATCTCCGAGGAAAATGTCGTTGCGATCATCAAGCTCGATGTTGCGGAGAACCAGAAGGACCTTGTTGCACCGAACTCGGTATCCATCGCTCAGGCGGCCCATACCGCCAACCGGTGGGAACGCGCCATCTACGCAGACAACGAGCCTGTCGGATATGTGCTGCTATCGGAGAATCGCACCAAGCCGCGCTACTACCTGTGGCGCTACATGATCGACCACCGCTACCAGGGAATGGGCTTCGGACGGCGCGCGATGGAGATGGTCATCGACTACGTGCGGACTCTGCCGGATGCCACCGAGATGTATCTGACCTACGTGCCAGTGCAGCATGGGCCGCGCGAGTTCTATGCCGGGCTCGGTTTTGTCGACACCGGAGTCGAGCATGACGGCGAACTGGAGATGAGACTGGAACTGTAAGCAGGGAGTCAATCAGCCGCGACTATCGGTCGCTACCGGTGTTGTGGCACAATTGGAGCGTTCGCTCAAAGTCTGTGAGGTTGCGCCATGGCCAAGAGTCACCCCGGAATCGTGTACGGAAGACGTGTCGCCATCGTCGGGGGGCTACGCACCCCTTTCGTCAAGGCGGGAACCAGTTTCCGCCGATTGTCGACTTTGGACCTCGGTGCTGCCGTCACCAACGAGCTGTTGCTGAGATCAGACCTCGAAGCGGGCCGGGTGGACCGGCTCATTTTTGGGGCGGTCATCGTCGACGCGGCCGCGCCGAATGTTGCACGTGAGGTTGTCATGCGATGCAACATGCCCGCATCGGTCGATGCCTACTCGGTGAGTCGAGCATGCGCCACCTCGACCCAGGCAATCGTGTCGGGAACCCAAGCCATTCTTCACGGTGAGGCCGATGTCGTTGTCGCCGGTGGCTCCGACACCTTGTCCAGGCCACCGATCATGTACGACGACAAGGTGGTCGATGCTCTCATGGCCGCCAACGCCGCCAAGGATATTCCGTCGAAGGTCAAGGCCTTCGGCAAGATCCGTCCCGGCGACCTCGCCCCTCGCCCACCCGCACTATCGGATCTGTCGAGCGGACTCACCATGGGGGCCGCTGCGGAGAAGATGGCGCGAGAGAACGGCATCAGTCGAGAGGCGCAGGACGAGTACGCCTACGAGTCACACATGAAGGCCGTCGCAGCCTGGGAGAGGGGCGTGTACGACGACGAGGTGATGCCACTTCCCGTCCCACCGAAATACCAGGACACCGCGCTGCAAGACGGCATACCGCGTGCCGACTCCACCTTGGAGAAGCTGGCATCGTTGAAACCGGCCTTCGATCGCAAGTACGGAAGCGTTACCGCCGGCAACTCCTCCCCACTGACAGACGGCGCTGCCGCCGTGCTGCTGATGGAAGATAGGACCGCCAAGCGCCTCGGCTTCGAGCCCAAGGCATACATCCGGTCGTGGGGTTTTGCCGCTCTGGATCCAGCCTGGCAGATGCTCATGGGTCCCTCCTTCGCCACTCCGATAGCACTCGAGAAAGGCGAACTGACGCTGTCCGACATCGACGTTGTGGATATGCACGAGGCCTTCTCTGCCCAGATGCTGTCCAACCTGCAGGCGTTCAAGTCGTCGGAATGGGCGAAGAAGTACTTGAAGCGAGACGAACCCATCGGGGAAATCCCGGTTGAAAAACTCAACCTCTACGGCGGCTCGATTTCTCTCGGCCATCCGTTTGCAGCAACCGGAGCACGCCAGGCTCTGACAATGGCAAACGAAATACAGCGGCGTGACGAGGGAACTGCGCTGATTACTCAATGTGCTGCCGGCGGCCTCGGTGCGGCTCTCGTTATCGAGCGGTGAAAGGATCGGACATGGCGAAACTAGAGCTCAAAAACATCAAGTTCGATCTCGACGCGGACGGTGTGGCGACCGTACTACTCGACAGGCAGGGCGAGGCTTTCAACAGCCTCGGCCCCGAGCTGGCCCGGGACCTATTTGCCGCCGTCGAGTACATCGAATCCAATGATGACGTCAAGGCGGTCGTGATCGCCTCCGCCAAGAAGGACAACTTCCTGTCCGGTGCCGATATCCGCTGGCTGCGCTCGCTCGACGACGCAGACACTGCAGCCGAGATGCTGACCGCCGCCCAGGATGGCTACATGCGGATCGAGAAGCTGACATCAGAACACGGCAAGCCGGTAGTCGCCGCCATACACGGAGCATGCCTCGGCGGGGGTACCGAGCTGGCACTGGCGTGCTCGATGCGGATCGCCTCGAACGATGAGAAGAGGACCCAGCTGGGCCAACCCGAGATCAAGCTCGGTCTGATCCCCGGCGCCGGAGGCACCCAGCGTCTCCCCCGACTGGTCGGGATCGCCGCGGCGCTCGACTTGATTCTCACCGGACGCTCGGTTCGCCCGCGCCGCGCCCTCAGAATGGGGCTGATCGACGAGGCCTGTCCCAAAGAGTCATTGCTGGAAGTGGCCCGCAAGCGGGCGCTCGAAGCCGTGACCGCAGGTCCGGATGCGGCTTCCGGAAGCGGCAAGACGACCGGGCGGATTCGTAGTTTCTTGGCTCCTTCGCATCTTCAGCAACTTGCCTTGGAGGAGAATCCAGTAGGTCGAAGGGTTCTCTTCTCCAAGGCGGAGGAGACGATGCTCGCGGAGACCAAGGGCAACTATCCGGCCGCTCCTGCGGCGCTGCGGGCTGTCAAGACGGGCATCGAAGACGGCAACGAGGTCGGGTACGCGACAGAAATTGCCGAATTCAAGAACCTGGTCGTTTCCCCCGAGGCCAAGGCGCTGATGTCGATCTTCTTTGCCACCCAGGATCTGAAGAAGGACAGCGGTGTCGAATCTGACGCGCTACCGCGCAGCGTTTCCAGGACGGCAGTACTCGGCGGTGGACTCATGGGTGGCGGGATTGCGACTGTCAACACGACCACTGCCGGTGTTTCTACTCGCATCAAGGAGATCGATGAGGCAGGCGTCGGCCGCGGGCTGGCCCATGTCAGTGGAGTAATCAACAAGCAGGTCAAGCGCCGCCGAATCAAGCCGCGAGACGCTGCCAAGATGATGCATCTGGTCACCGGGACGACCGACTGGTCGGGTTTCGGCAACGTCGACCTCGTGATCGAGGCAGTGTTCGAGGACCTCGAGCTGAAGCGTCAAATGGTGGCGCAAGTCGAAGCGGTAACCGGGTCGGAGACGGTGTTTGGCTCCAATACGTCCTCGATACCCATCGGCCTGATTGCAGAGGGGGCAGAGCGACCCGGGAACATCATCGGTATGCACTACTTCTCGCCGGTAGAGAAGATGCCACTCCTCGAGATCATCGTCACGGACCAGACCGCCGACTGGGTGACGGCAACTGCAGTTGCATTTGGGAAGCGCCAGGGCAAGACGGTGATCGTCGTCAACGACGGCACCGGCTTCTACACGTCACGCATAATTGCCCCCTACATGAACGAAGTCGGCTGGCTACTAGAGGAAGGCCTCCGTGTTGAAGACATCGATACTGCCATGGTCGATTGGGGATTCCCGGTTGGGCCGGTCCAGCTGACAGATGAAGTCGGCATCGACGTCGGCGCCAAGGTGGGCAAAGTCATGACGGGCGCATTTGGCGATCGTCTCGCGGCCCCCGCTGGATTTGAGAAGCTGGTTGCCGACGACCGCAAAGGTCGTAAGAACGGTCGCGGGTTCTACTTGTACGAAGACGGGGAACGCAAGGGCGTCGACCCCACCGTGTACGAGGTCCTAGGCGTCACGCCCGAGACCGTGCTGGCTCGAACGGAGATCCAGGATCGGCTTGCGTTGCAGATGGTCAACGAAGCGGCGCGGTGCCTCGAGGAAGGCATTCTGCGCTCATCGCGCGACGGCGATGTCGGCGCGATCTTCGGGCTGGGATTCCCTCCCTTCCTCGGCGGACCGTTCAGCTATGTCGACCGAGTAGGGGCAGGAGTCATCGTCGACAAGCTGAATCGCCTCGCCGAGGCGCACGGCGATCGGTACCTGCCGGCGGAGATCCTCAACGAGTACGCAACACAGGGAACCCTCTTCCGCGGTTAGCGGCTGGTCGCAGGGATTGGTTTGGAGGGGCTGCCCGCATTTTTGCGGACGCGGTCCTGGCCCCTTGGTTAGGCTGGCTCAACGTGAGCACACAAGACGCAATCACCGTTGAAGAGCTGCCGATTGTGAGCACCGCGCTGCGCTACCTCGATCAGTTGAGCCCGCCGGCGTCCGATGTCGTCAAGGACTTCGCCCGCCTCTACCTGCGCCGGGTTCACGACGGTCCGCTGACCAAACTGCCGGGGGATCAGTTGGCCGCCCACGTCGTCGGTTTGTTCCGGTTCGCCAGCGACCGGGGGCTCAATCCCATATCGGTACGTGTGTTCAATCCAACCGAAATCAACGACGGCTACTCCAGCCAAGGGACCGTTGTCGAGGTCTCGATAGCCGATCGCCCGTTCCTCATCGACTCGGTCACCGGCGAAATCCAAAGCCACGGGATCGGAGTCGAGTACGTAGTGCATCCGGTGATTGGTACTACGCGCAACCAGGAAGGGATTCTGGTCGCCGTCGGACCGGCTCGTGATGCAGACAACCGAGAGTCGATCCAGCACTACCAGCTCGATCGGCTGATCGACTCGGCGGAACGCGATGCTCTCCACAATGGCGTTCTACGCACGCTGGGCGATGTTCGTCGAGCGGTCGATGACTTCGAGCCGTTGAAAGGGCGCGTCCTGCGCATGATCGATCTCGCCGGATCGGCATCGAATCTGTATCCGCAGGGGCAAATCGAGAACGTATCCGCATTCCTCCGTTGGCTGTTGGATCTCAACTTCGTCTTCCTGGGATACCGCGAATACGACATCCGGGAAGCCGATGGGGTACCGAGCTTGCAGACGGTGCCGGACTCCGGGCTGGGCATCTTGCGCGACAACGCAACCTCAGCGTATGCCTCACCAATGCCGCTGGCCGACATACCGGACGAACTGCGGGAGCGCTTCGAGTCGGGAGAACTGCTCGTGATAACCAAGGCGAACAGCGTTTCGACGGTGCATCGCAGGGTGAAGCTCGACTACATCGGAATTCGCAAGGTCGACGAAGCCGGCAAAATCTGCGGCGAGGCTCGCATGCTGGGGGTCTTCACGTCCAAGGCATATATGGCCCCGGCCTCGCAGGTCCCCCTTCTCGATCACAAGCTGCGACGAATCATCGAAGCCGAAGACCTCATAGAGGGCAGCCACGATCACAAGGTCGTCACCGAGATATTCGAGAGCTATCCCAAGGAGGAACTCTTCTCATCCCCTGCCGCAGAGATCCACCGCTCGGTAATGGGGCTGATGCGGCTGCGTGAGAGCCAACACGTCAAGCTGTTCGTGCGCCGTGACCTGCTCAACCGGAGCGTCGCCATCGTGGTCGCTCTACCCCGCGACCGCTTCAACGCTCCGCTGCGCAAGAGGCTGCAAAAACTCTTCATGGACAGATTCAACGGAACCTCCGTTGACTACATGCTTGCGCTCGGCGAAGTAGATCCCGCGCAGATCCACTTCACGGTTTGGGTGGCCTCCGGCGAGATTCCCGAGGTCTCGTTCGGGGATCTGGAGCAACAGGTCGCGACGATGACCCGGACGTGGGAGGATCGGATCACTGAGGAGCTGATTCACCGAGTTGGCGAGCAGGAAGGCCGGCGGATGGCCCGGCGCTGGGCC
>JARFRN010000080.1 GCA_029287195.1 Acidimicrobiia bacterium
CTGGCGGCCGAAGGCTTCGAGTACAGCCCCTCTGTGCCGAGCGACATCGGCGGTGGCTGCGGGTACGAAGAGTGGGTCGAGGAGACCTCCGTCAGCGCATACGGCTTTGGCACCGCTTCGTGGGTGCAGGAGGAAGAGAACTCCGTATATGACGAAGAGTCCGATCCGTGGGCCGACGATCCCACTCAGGAGATCGTCGCAGCGATGGACGAGGCCGAGCGAGAGGAGTATTACCGGCTGCTTCACGGCAGCGAACCCGAGATCATCATGAACACTCCCTGGGAGGAGATCGAGGCGATGACTCCTGAGGAGCAAGAGGCCTTCTACGACGAGGCCTACGCCAACTGGGAGCCGGACGGCTGCTTCAATGAGGCTTACGAGACGATCTACAGCCACGGCGAAGCGGATGCGTTCTTCGAGGAGTTTGGTGACGACCTGGATGCGTTCTACGAGCGAGCCCAGTCTGATCCCCGGATCGTATCCGCCCAGAACGAGTGGTCAGCCTGCATGGCCGACAAGGGCCACGACTACGCCACCCAAGAGGAGATGTACTCATATTTCTACGGCGATGAGTTCGGGGAGGGTGAGTTCAGTCAACGAGTGAACGAGCTGATTACCTGGCCCGAGCCGGATCCGTCCCTGTTGGAGGATATGGAGGAGGGCGAGGAGCCGGAGTTCGACCCGAGCCTCTATGGCCCGCAATACGACATCGAGCTCCTGCAACCTCTCATTGACGAGGAAATCGCGGTTGCGACCGCCAACTACGAGTGCTCGCAGGGCATGAACGAGACGTGGGAAGAGATATACCGGGACCTCGAGCGCCAGTTCATCGAACAGAACATGGATCGACTGTTGGCTTTCCAGGAAGGGAGTTCGTAGTTGACCAGCGGTACCTGCCGCCGCCGATGACTTGGATTGATCGCAGGGGTAGATATTGAGCCGTCGGATCCTGTTGGTGCTCACGTTGCTGGCCGTAGTGGTCGCAGCGGTCATCGGATGGGTTGCGGGGAGCCGTATCAAGTCCCCCGCGCAGGTCGCAGCTGAGGCCGAGCCTCCTGAGGCCTCCCTGATTACCGTCCCTGTTGTCCGCATGGTCATTGCCAATGACGTCGTCACCAGGGGCACGGTTCGTTTCGATGAGCCCGAGGCGGTGATGACGCCACAGCTCGCGATACCCGAGTTGTCGCCCGTTGTGACTTGGGTGCCTGCCGTCGGCGAGGAGCTGGAGGAGGGATCGCTTCTCTTCGAATTGGCGGGAAGACCCACCTTTGCCCTGCAAGGCGACCTTCCTCTATTCCGCACCGTGCGCCCCGGCGATCGTGGCGAGGACATCGCTCAGTTGCAGACTGCGCTTGGCCACGTGGGTCACGATCCCGGAGTGGTCGACGGTATCTACGGTCCTGACACCGAGGGTGCCGTGCGCCGCTTCTATGCAGCTCATGGGTACGAGCCCGTCGGGCCGGACGATGCGCTACTCGAGCAGGTGGAAGCGAACCAGGAGATCGTTGATGGTGCCCGTCAGGCCTACAACGCGGTCAGAGCGCACAACGCGGCCGTGGAAGCAGCCCAGCGGGCGGTCACATCCGCGGCGGCCGACCTCGCCGCTGCCGAAGATGCGCTTGAACTTGCTCAACGACGTCTACAGCAGGCGCTCGATGGCGCTCACCCGGATACCGGACTTCCGCCAACCGCCGCAGAGATCGAAGAACTGGAGGCGGCCGTGGCCACCGGCGAGGAGTCGGTTGCGACGACCGCAGAGGCCCTGCAGGTCGCCCAAGGCGAAGCTGATGCAGTCGGTCCGACCCAGGACATCGGCCCGGAGCGGAAGGCGCTGAACGAAGCTCTCGAGGACCTGGCCGAGGTCAAGAGTCAGGTGGGTGCGATCGTTCCCGACGGCGAGTTCTTGTTCTTCAACGTCTTTCCCATCCGGATCGACAGTGTTGCCGTGCAGCGGGGTGATGTGGCCGGCGGGGAACTGATGCAAGTCTCCGGGTCGCGGCTGGCGATCGATTCGTCTGTGTCCATCGAGGAAGGGCAGTTGATCGAAGAGGGCGACAGGGTTGCGATCGAGCTGAGCCGACTCGACATCGAGCTCGGGGGCACGATCTCGGTGAAGGCGAGTCGCCCGGGTACGAACGGCGTTGCCATCGACGAGATCTACATCGAGATCCTGCCGGACGAAGTGCGCGGTGAGCTGAACAACACCAATGTGAAGATCACCATCCCGGTTGCAACCCGCTCTTCCGGAGGGGAGGTGCTTGCGGTTCCCGCCGCCGCTCTATCGGCGACCGGAAGCGGTGACACCATCGTCACCGTCGAGGAAGCCGATGGCGGCACTCGTGACGTTGCAGTCATCCCGGGCTTGTCCGCCCCCGGTGGGATGGTCGAAATCACCGTGACCGACGGCGAGCTCGGCGAAGGCGATCGGGTCGTCGTGGGATTGAATCAGGGGAGCCAGCGAACAGAGGACTCGGAGGCGTCGGAGGAGGAATGAACTCGGTCGTGGAGCTGGAGGGGGTGAGCAGAACCTTTCCCGGGTCACCGCCGGTGGAGGCCGTCAAGAGCGTCGATCTCACGGTCGTTGCGGGGGACTACATGACGATTGTCGGGCCTTCGGGGTCGGGCAAGTCGACGCTGCTTCACATCCTCGGCTGCCTGGATCGGCCCACCACCGGTATCTATCGACTGCTCGGGCTCGACACCGGTTCACTGAGCGATGGATTGCGCACCTCGCTGCGGGGCAGCGAGGTGGGTTTCGTCTTTCAGGCTTTCCACTTGCTTCCTTACCGTTCGGTCATCGAAAACGTAATGACCGGGCTCATCTACAACCGGACGCCGCGCCGCTTGCGACGGCAGCGCGCCGGTGAGGCACTGGAGCGTGTCGGCCTGGGTCATCGAATCGACTTCACTCCGCCGCAGCTGTCCGGAGGTGAGCGCCAGCGAGTTGCCATCGCCCGCGCCATCGCAGCACGCCCGACCTTGCTTCTCTGCGATGAGCCCACAGGGAACCTCGATTCGAATACGACCGAGTCGATACTGGATCTCTTCGACGAGCTACGGACCGACGGTTTGACCCTCGTGATAATCACCCACGAGGAGCTGGTCAGCCGGCGGGCGGAGCGGCGCATCGAAATGGTTGACGGCGCATTGATCGAGCGGGCCGCCTCATGAGTGACGGCAAAGGTCGGTCCACCGCGAGTCGCATCGTTCGATCCCGGTTGTCGCTGAGGGATCTCATAACCGAGGCCATTTCCGGCATGCTTGCCCGACCTGGACGGACGATGCTGACGATTCTCGGTACGGTTCTCGGTGTCGTGGCGCTGGTTGCCACACTCGGCTTGACCAAGACATCCGGCAATCAGATCGTCACGCGGATCGATGAGCTGCAGGCAACTTCTGTTTCGGTCTCAAACAGGTCGGAAGGTGGCTTCTTTGGTCCGAGGCGTGGGATATCGGTCATACCGTGGGACGCCGGGGATAGGTTGATTCGTCTCAACGGTGTAGTGGCGGCGGGGACGTTGACGCGAGTCGACACGGCCGGTGCCCTGGTCAGTTCGGTCCCCGTCAACGATCCTCTGGGTCAAAGCGAGTTCGCCATGGATGTCCTAGCCGTATCGCACGGGCTATTTGATGTGGTACTTGCCGACCTGACAACCGGGAGGTTCTTCGACGTCGGCCACAGCCAGCGGCATGACCCGGTTGCGGTGCTCGGGTCGGGGGCCGCAGCTCGGCTCAATGTGAGTCGTGTCGAGCAGCAGCCGGCCATCTTCGTGGGTGATACAACGCTGGCCGTGATCGGAATCGTCGGGGAGGTGAGTCGCGAGCCGGCGCTGCTCAACAGCGTGATCATCCCGGACGGCACGGCCCGCGCTGTGTTCAACACGGAGGCTCCCGCTGAGGTCCATATCCGAACCGAACTCGGTGCAGCCCAGTTGATCGGCCAGCAGGCGGCGCTGGCATTAGCCCCCAATAACCCGGAGCAACTGCGGGTCAGCGTCCCGCCGGCGTTGGGTGCGGTGCAGTCCGACGTCCAGGAGGAACTCGACTCGCAGTTTCTGATTCTCGGAGGCATCGCATTGCTCGTCGGTGCCATCGGCATCGCCAACGTCACACTGGTCTCGGTCCTCGAACGTGTCGGTGAGATAGGTCTGCGCAGAGCGGCCGGAGCGCGCCGCCGTCATATTGCAGCACAGTTCCTTGCCGAATCCGCTGCGATGGGCTTCGTCGGGGGCATTCTCGGCGCCAGTCTCGGAGTCCTGGTGATCGTCGGTGTTTCGGCGCAACGACAGTGGACCCCAGTGCTCGATCTGTATGTGCCGCTGCTGGCGATTCCCGGGGGCACCCTCATCGGTCTCATTGCCGGTCTGTATCCCTCATGGCGTGCGAGCCGGCTCGAACCCGTCGACGCGTTACGCGCGGGTACCTGACTCTCCCAAACCCATCTTGCTCGGCTGGTGCCCGAATACGGGTCTGAGTAGCGCAAGAGTCCTTGTGGTCAGATCTCGATCTGGTCGAGTCGGTCGAAGACGATGCCGCTGTTGCGGAGAAAGTGCTCCGGGCTGAAACACCGGTCGAGCACTTCGGGATGAAGGGCGACGTCGAGGTCTTGGGCGAGTAGATCCCGCAGCGGAAGACCTTCATCCCAGGCGCGTAGCGCGTTGCGCTGCACGATGCGGTAGGCGTCATCGCGGGATAGCCCTTGCTCCTCGATGATCGCCAGCAGTACCGCTTGGGAGAAGACGAGTCCGCGGGTTGCCTCGAGGTTGTGCATCATGCGAGCTTCGTCGACCACGAGGTTGTCGATGATTTTGGTCATGCGGGCCAGTGCAAAGTCCAGAATCAAGCAGGCGTCGGGGAGCGCTACCCGCTCAGCCGATGAATGCGAGATGTCCCGCTCGTGCCACAGGGCTACGTTCTCGAATCCGGCAGATGCATAGGACCGCAGTAGACGAGCCAAGCCCGTGACGTTCTCGGATGCGATTGGATTCCGCTTGTGCGGCATTGCCGATGAGCCCTTCTGCCCCCTGCCGAATGACTCGCGTGCCTCACTCACTTCGGACCGTTGTAAGTGGCGGATTTCGGTGGCAAAACGCTCGAGCGATGCCCCGATGAGAGCGAGCGTAGCCAGGAACTCGGCATGGCGGTCTCGGTGGGTGATTTGCGATGATGCCGGCTCCACCGCCACGCCGAGCCGGTCGCACACATATCCCTCGATGCTCGGCGGTGTATGCGCATAGGTACCGACGGCGCCGGAGATCTTGCCGGCGGCTACCGAGGTGGTAGCTGCCCGCAGCCGGGTTCGGTCGCGGTCGATCTCGAAAGCCCAGGTGGCCAGCTTGAGCCCAAAGGTCGTTGGTTCCGCCCAAATGCCGTGGGTGCGTCCAATCATGACGGTGGCGCGGTGCTCCAGCGCACGGCGGATGACGACACGCAGTAACGCGTCGAGGCGCCTCTGCAGCAGTTCGGCCGCATCTTTGAGAATCCGACCCTGGGCGGTGTCGAGCATGTCAGAGGAGGTGAGTCCGTAGTGGACCCACTCTCCGCCGGTCGTCACCGACGCAGCCAGGACATCGACAAATGCCGCCACGTCGTGGTTGGTGAGCTCTTCCCGCGCTTTCCACTCGACAGGATCGACCTCGGGTGCGTTGCGCAGGGCTTGCGCGGCTTCCGGTGGCGCGACACCCTCCTCTACCCAGGCTTCGACGACAAGCGTCTCCACCTCTTTCCACACTTCGAGCTTGCGGGTCTCGCTCCAGATCCGGCTCATCTCGGGCAGTGAATAGCGGGGGATCATGAATCGGCGATGTCGCGGCGGTAGTGCATTCCCCCGAAGTGGACATGGGATGCGGCATCGTAGGCGCGGGTGCGCGCTTGTTGCACGGTGTCACCGGTGGCGACGATGTTGAGGACGCGGCCGCCGGCGGTCACCAACCCCTCCGCCGTCCGCCGCGTGTTGGCGTGGAATATGTGGACATCGGGCATGCTGCGCACCTCGTTGACCCCGCTGATCGCTCGACCGGTCTCGGCATTGTCGGGGTAACCGGCCGCGGTGAGTACAACGTCTACTGCAGCCTTGTCATGCCAGCGCAGTGGGCCATCGGGCAGATAGCCCTCGGCCCCTGATGCGAGGATCTCGAGCAGGTCTTCATCCAATCGGGTCATCAGCACCTGCGTCTCGGGATCGCCGAGGCGGCAGTTGAACTCGAGCACCTTGGGACCTTCGGTCGTCAGCACCAAGCCGGCGTACAGGAAGCCCCGGTATTGGATACCGTCATCGGCCAGCGCTGTCAGTACGGGCTGAATGATCTCGTCCAGCGTCCTATCGACCAGGTCATCCGGCAGCCTGGAAGCCGGGGAATAGCAGCCCATGCCTCCAGTATTGGGACCCTTTCCCCCATCCCGGTGACGCTTGTAGTCGCGCGCAGTGTCCATTGCCAGCGCTCTCGTGCCATCGCAGATGGCGAAAACGGACACCTCCTGGCCGGGGAGGAAGTCCTCTATGACGACGGTCGAGCCCGCCTCGCCGAATTCGCCACCAATGCAGAGGCGAGCCCATCCCTGCGCAGCAATCAGGTCCTCGGTAACCAATACGCCCTTGCCGTAGGCGAGCCCGTCAGCCTTCACGACATAGGGCCCGGGGATGGTCTCGAGATACTCGATCGCTTCATCGACGTCGGTGAAGGTTCGGGAGTCCGCCGTGGGTACGCCGGCGCGCCGCATGATTGACTTGGCGAAAGCCTTCGACGACTCGAGCTGCGCCCCTGCCTTGGTCGGGCCGTAGGCGCGGATTCCGGAGAGAGTGAGGGCGTCGACAACTCCCGCCGCCAGGGGCGACTCAGGTCCGATCACGACGAGATCGATCGCGTTGGCGAGTGCTAGATCGACGACCGCCCTGGGATCGAGGATGTCGATGCCCGGGATGCAGGCGCCCAGCTGCGCAAACCCAGGATTGCCCGGCACCGCAATCAAGTCGGTAATGATGCGGCTCTGGGCGAGCTTCCAGCCAAGGGCGTGTTCGCGGCCTCCGCCTCCAACCAGCAGAACTCTCATGCAGTCCTCATTACGGTTGCATCCCTTGCGGGCCCGACGCCGATCATCGTCACTGGAATGCCGATAGCCTTCTCAACGTACTCTATGTACTGCTTGGCCTGCTCGGGAAGGTCGCCGTACTCCCGCACCTCCGAGATATCCGTGTTCCAACCGGGAAGCTCTTCGTATACCGGATGGCAGTTGTACAGGACGCGTTGCTGGCGGGGAAACTCCTCGAATCTCTCGCCGAGAGAGTCGTAGGCGACTGCCACCTTCAGGGTCTCGAAGCTCGAGAGAATGTCCAACTTGGTCATCGCCACCTCTGTGAGCCCGTTCACCCTCGTTGCATAACGCAGAGCAACCAGATCGAGCCAGCCGCATCGCCTTCTGCGTCCGGTGACGGTTCCGAACTCACCTCCCAACTCGACCATGCGAGCGCCGATTTCGTCGTGTAACTCAGTGGGAAACGGCCCAGTACCGACCCGAGTGATGTAAGCCTTGGCGACACCGATCACGCGGTCGATGGCCTTGGGCCCGATCCCGCTTCCGGTGGTTGCGCCGCCTGCGGTTGGGTTCGACGAGGTCACAAACGGGTACGTGCCGTGGTCGATGTCGAGCAGCGTTCCCTGGGCACCCTCGAAAATGATCTGCTTACCCGCCTGATGAGCCTCGAAGAGGAGGAGCGAAGTGTCCGTGACATGGGCGCGCAGCTTGTCGGCGTATCCGAGATATTGCTCGGCGATGGGTTCGGCATCCATCGGCAGCGAGTTGTAGACCTTGGTGAGGATCTTGTTTTTGTCCTTCAGTGCGATCTCGAGTTTCTCTCTGAAGATCTTCGGATCGAACAGGTCCTGGACGCGGATGCCATGTCGGGAGTACTTGTCCATGTATGCCGGTCCGATGCCCCGTTTGGTCGTACCGATCTGCTGCCGGCCGAGGAATCGCTCCATTACGGCATCGAGTTTGCGGTGGTAGGGCATTATCAGATGGGCGTTTGCCGAGATCTGCAACCGGCCGGGGTCGATTCGTCGGGAGTCGAGTTCAGCCATCTCATCCACCAACACCGACGGATCGATTACACACCCGTTACCGATAACGGGTGTGACTTGCGGATACAGCACCCCACTGGGGATCAGCGTGAGCGCAAAGCGTTCGTCGCCGACAACGATCGTGTGACCCGCGTTGTTGCCGCCCTGATACCGCACAACGACATCAGCGGTCTCGGACAGGTGATCGGTGATCTTCCCCTTGCCTTCGTCACCCCATTGGGCGCCAATCAGAACAGTCGTGGGCACGGGATCCCTCCAGATGAACGTCACCGGTCGGGCGGATTGTACCGGTTTAGATCAGACCCAGACCTGGTCTCTTCCCCATGACGGGCTACGGGAGAGATCTGGCTGAAGAAGCGAGCCCTAGGATCGATCTCCATGCCAAAGATCAATGCCCGCACGATTGGCGAGCACAAGATGCAGACCCGCGACGCGCTGCTCGAGGCGGGGGCCGATGCGTTTGTGACCTTCGGACTCGCGGGTACCTCCATCGGCACGTTGGCCGACACCGCTGGAATCGCTCGCACCACCGTCTACGAGTACTTCCCGAACAAGGAGTCGGTGCTCAGCGCCTTGATCGATGAGAAGCTCCCGCCGATCATCGATCAAGTACTCGCCGATCTTCCGGAAGGGGGTGCTCTCGACCGCATCGCCGCCATGCTGGAGAGATCCCTCCGGTTCGCTCGAGAGTATCCGGTCGAGGCAACGCTGCTGTTTAGGGTTAGCCGGGAGCTGCCCAAGCCCGAGCGTGACGCTGCCTGGTCGGTACTCGACCGTGTTCGCCAGGAAGTCGAGCGGCTCTGTCGCGATGGTGAGTCCTCCGGCGAGTTCCCCGACGTTGATCCGGTCTCACTGGGCTGTATCATCGCCGACCACCTCGTCGGCGGTATCGACGAACTGTCGGCGCGGGGTCCGGACAAGGCTGAGACCGTGCTTCGCTCGCGGATTGCCTTTCTGAGAACGGGTCTCAGCACAAACGACTAGCGACAGGTCAAACGTATAAACTAACCTCCCTCGCCGAGTATCGTTCTGGCGCTCGAATCATTCGGAGCAGATCACCCTTGAATGAACAAACTCCAACGAGGCAAGCGACCCGCCGCCCGGCGGGTTCGTTGACCCTACTAGCCGAATCGAAGAGCCCGGCGATTCGTACTGAGGCATTGCATTTCTCTTCGACGCGGCCACTCGAGTTCTGGGACGTAACGGATTTGGCGCGCGAGGTCGTCGCCCGCTCGGGTGTTCGCCACGGCCAGATAACTGTCTACAGCCCGCACACCACGACCACCGTCGTGATCAACGAATCCGAGACAGGGTTCCTCAACGACTTCCGCAGACTGATAAGCGCTGTGGTGCCGGAGGACGTCTATTACGAACACGACGATCACGCGGTGCGCACCGAGAATCTGCAGGAAGATGAGTTCATCAACGGGCACGCCCATTGCCGGCAGATGCTTGTCGGGCAGCCCTCGGTGACGGTGCCCGTAGTAGACGGTGAGATCCTACTCGGGCAATGGCAGCGGATTCTCTATGCCGAACTAGATCAAGCCCGCGACCGGCGAATCTTCTTCCACGCCCAGGGAATCTGAAGCCGATCGCAGGCGCTTTTGGGGCCGAGTTCTGGATGGTATTGCCAGTAGCCGGTGGCGCGCTCTGTCCTCCGACGCTATGTTCGCACTCACGTATCCCCCGGGATGCGCTTTCGCAAGGAAAACCAATTAGGGAGGGCACTCCATGATCAAGCGACTTGCAGTACTGCTCGCAGTGCTTGCGCTCGTTGCTGCGGCTTGTGGTGGTACTTCGGAGTCCGAGGACACCACCAGCACCACAGCCGCTCCGACAGATGACACGACTGCCACTACGGCTGGCGGCACTGATGATGGCGGCGGCGACGCCGGACAGGGCTCAGAGGGCGGCACCCTTGCCGCGGTCCAGTCCCGCGGCGTTCTCAGGTGTGGCGTCAGCGGCGCACTGCCCGGCTTCTCCGAGACCCAGCCAGACGGTACGTCCATCGGCTTTGATGCCGACTACTGCCGTGCGGTGGCTGCTGCCGTACTCGGCGATGCCGAGGCAGTCGAGTTCCGCAATTTGACCGCTGCTGAGCGTTTCGATGTCCTCAAGGCTGGTGAGATCGACGTACTCGTCCGCAACACGACTTACACCCAGAGTCGTGACGCTTCCGGTGAGGGTGGCGTGAATGTCGATTTCGCACCAACCACGTATTACGACGGTCAGCAGCTAATGGGCCGCTCCGACCGGTTCTCGGCCTGTCTCTTATACACATCTGACGCTGCCGACGACGATACCATCGTGGG
>JARFRN010000159.1 GCA_029287195.1 Acidimicrobiia bacterium
CCTGAACAAACTCCACCGCCGAACCAACCGCAGCGTCGAAGACCCGCCGATTCCACGTCTCCATGAAGAAGCCGCGGTCGTCACCGAACACATGAGGCCGGACCACCAGCACTTCGGGGATGGCGAGTCGCTCGATTGTCAGGCTCATACAGGGAATCTCCTCGGATATCCGGCATACTACGAACCCGGGGACGCGAACCCCAACATCAGCCGTACACCCGATCGGACACCCAGGATGAGCGAACCTGAACCCAGCGAGAGCCGGGACCTGCCAACGCCGGCTGATGAAGCGCTGCGTAACGAGCGCCGCGAGAGGAGAACGTTGGAACAGCGCCTCGCCGCGGTCGAGGACCAACTCGCCGACGAACGGCGCCGGTTCGAAAGACTCTCGCAACGCCGCTCGGTTCGGGCAGCGCTGCGTGTCGCTGAGTTGGGTCGCCCCATGATGGCGGCGATCCGGCGCATTCGCGGCACCGGCCCCGCCACTGCGGAGAAGCGCCCCAGCCAGGCTGAGGTGGCCGCGGCGATCCGCTCTCGCCGCCCCGATCCCGGACCCGAGGCCGGAGCGCTGGTAAGCATCGTCGTACTGAATAGGAATGGAGCCCGGCATCTCGAACGGCTCTTACCCGGATTGAGCGATTCCACCGCCTACCGGTCCTTTGAAGCGATCGTCGTCGACAACGGATCCACCGACGAGTCATCTGAGCTCCTCGAACGAGACTGGGGCTTCCCGCTGCGAATCATCAGCAACGAGGGTAACGTGAGCTTCTCGCACGGCTGCAACCAGGGCATCGCAGCCGCCGCGGGCGAATACGTTCTGCTCCTCAACAACGACATCGTCCCTATCAGTTCGGGTTGGCTGGGCGCTCTAGTCACGGCGCTCGAGCGTGATTCTGCGGCGGGTGCCGCCGGTGCCTTGCTGGTCTATCCGGAACGTCCCGGATATGACAGCAAAGATCCGTCGACCGGGGCCGACCTCACAGTCCAGCATCGCGGGATCGGCTTCACCTGGCGACGCAATGCAGCCCCGGAGGCAACGATCCCCTGGGCGTACAACATGGGTGTGGGCCAAGACCCGACGGCGGCTCCGCTGGCTGCCACAACCGAGGTCCCCGCCGCGACCGCAGCTTGTCTCCTGGTCCGGACCGGCCTGCTGCGGGAACTCGGAGGGCTAGATGAAGGGTTCATCTATGGGATGGAGGACGTCGACCTGGCACTACGGATCCGTCAGGCGGGATTCGGAATCCTGTTGGTCGGCCAAGCAGCTCTTTTCCACCATGAGTTCGGCACCCAATCGGAAGTCGCCGCGGCTCGCAAACGCTCGACCGGGCTATCCAACGTTCAGCACTTCGCCGAGAAGTGGGCTTCCCGGCTTTCCCGCATCCTGCAGCTAGAGGCCCTGTCGAGCGATCCCCCTTCGCTGCTCATAGCGGAGATGCCGACGGTTGCCATAACAGTGACCCGGGACGACCCGCAGGCCGGTTGGGGCGATTGGTACACGGCTCATGAGCTCGGTGACGCGTTGGAGGCGGTTGGGTACAGGGTTGTCTACGCAGAACGGCACAAGGATCGCTGGTATGAGCTAGATCCCAATGTCGTGGCCGTGATCTGTCTCCTGGACGGCTACGACGTCCGGAAGGCCCCCGCCGGTGCGCTCACCATCGCCTGGGTGCGCAACTGGACGGATCGATGGATCGAGAGACCTTGGTTCGGGGAACACGATGTGTACATCCCAAGCAGTCGTGTGATCCACGAGTTGCTGGCCGAAGCCGGCGCTGTTGTGACGGATGTCATACCGCTGGCAACCAACGAGGCTCGCTTCTACCCCCGCCCGGCAAACGAGGTGTACGCCAACGACTACGTGGTGACCAGCAACTACTGGAAGGCCGCCCGTCCCGGAATCGAGGAAGTCATCGTCAGACCCGGGGAGAAGTTCTCCATCTTCGGCAAGGGATGGGAGGAAGTGCCCCGCCTGAGCAGGTATGTGCGCGGGCACCTGCCCTACGACGAGCTTCCCGACATCTACAGCTCATCGAAGATCGTCATCGACGAGACCGCCACCCCGACCCTCCCCTACGGCGCCATCAATTCTCGCGTGTTCGATGCCGCCGCCTGCGGTGCTCTGGTGATCTCCAACAATGAGCTCGGCTCCGACGAGCTCTTCGACGGGACCCTGCCCGTTTACGGAAATGCGGCAGAGCAACGCGAGTTGCTCGACAAGTACCTGGGGGACGCGGATCTCCGGCGCGCCACGGCCGATGCCGTCCGAGAAACCGTCCTCCGCCACCACACCTACCGGCACCGGGCCGGCGAGATTCCGCATGCTGCCAAGCAGGCCCTGCTGCGGCCGCGCATCGCCCTCAAGATCGGATCACCCGACCAAGAGAGCGCCGGGCTCTGGGGAGATACCCACTTCGCCACCGCTCTGGCCAAGGCGTTGCGCAGCTATGGGGCCGATCCGCAGATTCATCTGCTCTCGGATTGGGAGACCCCGGCCGCCCAGGCCGTGGACATCGCCATCCACATACGGGGCCTGGGCACCTACGTTCCCAAACCCTCCCATGTCAATCTGCTGTGGGTCATAAGCCACCCCGATGAGGTCACTCCCGAAGAGTGCAATGGGTACGACCGAATAATGGTGGCATCTCACGAGTTTGCCGCACAGCTGCGCAGCCAAGTCGACGTCCCAGTCGAGGTCATGCTGCAAGCGACCGACCCCGAACGTTTCCGGCCGGCGCCGGACCCCGATCTGGCTGTCGATGTGCTCTTTGCGGGGAACTCGCGGGGTCAGCGCCGCATTTCAGTTGACAGCGCCATCGAGATCGGAGCTCCGTTGCGTGTCTACGGGCACGGATGGGAGGGATCTCTTTCCGAGCAATACCTAGCCGGAGATCACTTCCCGAACGAGCGGCTGGGTGCCTTGTACTCGTCTGCCGGCGTAACCCTCAATGATCACTGGCCGGAGATGATGCGCCACGGCTTCATTTCCAACCGTGTTTTCGACATCATCGCCTCCGGCGGCTTGGTGTTCACAGATCCAGTCGCCGGTCTGGATCAGGTCTTCGGCGATCTGGTTCCGACGTTCGATTCGAGCGAAGCGTTGCGCCGCCTACTCGAAGACCTGCAGGCAAATCGCGTCGCCTACGCAGCCAGGATGGAACAGGCCCGCCAGATCGTTCTCGACGCACACACTTTCGATGCCCGAGCCGCAAGGATCATGGAAATCATCGATGAATTGGGCTGGCAACCGGTGACGAGGCTTCAGCCGAGTCGCTAGCTCCCGAGCGCTCTCGCAAGAAACGCCGCCATTTGCCCTCTGGTCACGCTGTTGTCGGGACAGAAGCGGTCATTGGCCGGAGGGTTGCATCCGGCGGTGACCCCGGCAGCAGCCAGCCGCTCGATATCCGACTCGAACACCGAATCATTGTCATCGACGAAGTCATACGTACCGCCCACCGTTGGAAGTGATAGAGCCCGTACCAGGAACGCCGCCATCTGACCGCGGGTGACGGTCTTGTCGGGGCAGAACCGATCATTGACCGGAGGGTTGCATCCGGCGGTGACCCCGGCAGCAGCCAGCCGCTCGATATCAGACTCAAACACCGAGTCGTTGTCATCGACAAAGCTATCGACACCACCCGCCGGAGGCAACGACAAGGCCCGCACCAAGAACGCCGCCATCTGCCCCCGAGTCACCCGGTCGTTGGGACAGAACCGGTCGTTCACCGGCGGATTACACCCCTGGGTGATGCCCTCACCCGCCAGCCAAAGGATGTCTATCTCGAAGGGTGAACTGCCGATGTCGGTGAAGTACGGCGCGCC
>JARFRN010000206.1 GCA_029287195.1 Acidimicrobiia bacterium
CGACGAGGTTGAGCGGGATGCGCGCGTCGTAGGTCGAGCCCAACGTGAGCGCCCGAAACTTGCCCGCTGGCCCGTCGTGATCGCGAACCAGCTCACCGCGCCAGAGGCGACGCACCAGACCCACGAAGTCTTCGAGTTGGGCCGTTGTGATCGGCGCCAAACCGTAGGCATCGAACACCCTCCTCGCGCCACGACCGAGGCCCAGCGAGAAGCGCCCCCCGGTCAGCTCGTGCATGGTCATCGCATACGCGGCAGTCACCATCGGGTGACGAGTGTTGTGATTGGTGGCAGCCGTGGCGACCCCGTTGGTGTCCGAGACAGCACCGACAGCACCGGAGATCGTTGCTGCCTCCTTGATATTGAGGCGCTCGGAGATGAAGGCGGCACCGATACCCAGATCCTCGGCTTGGCGCACCTCGGCAATCAGGTCCCGAGGTGAATCGGGAGCGCCAGCAAGGGTGTAGAAGGCCAGTTCGTTCATGTGTTCCATCGTTTGACTCTCCGTCAGTCGCCGCCCTCGAGACGGTCGCGGCTGCCCGTGAGTTCAGCCATCAGCTCGAGGCCCTCTACCCGCCGACACGACAGGATGAGTCCGTCCACCCCTGAGCCTTCCCACGCTTGGTATCGGTCGCGAATGCGTTGGGGCGGCCCGACCAGCGCCTGCTCGTCGCAGTAGTCGTCGGGAACCGCCGCGATGGCCTCTTTCTTGCGGCCGGCGAGATACAGCTCCTGGATCTGCGCGGCGGCTTCGGGGTAACCCCGGCGCACCATCATGTCGTTGTGGAAGTTCTTGTCGCGGTGGCCCATTCCGCCGGCGTACAGAGCGATTCCCGGCTTCATGCGGTCGAACGCACCCTGCACATCGTCGGTCACCACCACCGAGACACCGGGTTGGATCTCGAGATCGTCGATGGACTTTCCTCCGCCGGCGCGGCGAAAGCCCTCCTCGAGCAGCGGGCGGTAAAAGTCCATCATCCCCGGCACGAAGCTCAGCGGGAACCAGCCGTCGGCGATCTCGGCGGTGAGCCGCACGGTGGCCTCGCCCCCGGTGCCGAGCCAGATGGGAATGTTCGGGTTCATGTGGAGGATCGACTTCAGAGGTTTTCCGATGCCCATGGCGCCCTCGCCCTCGTAGGGCAGCGAGATCTCGCGGCCCTCGTGGGCGAGTCCCTCTTCGCGGGCGAACACCTTGCGCATGATCGAGACGTAGTCGCGAAGACGCCAGTAGGGCTTGCCCCACGGTTCGCCGTACCAGCCCTCCACGATCTGGGGCCCGCTGACTCCGAGGCCGGCGATGAACCGATCGCCACCAGCGAGCGCGTCGATGGTGGCCGCCTGCATGGCCGCCATGGCTGGCGTCCGCCCGGCAAGCTGCATGATGGATGTTCCCAGCCGAATACGCGACGTCACTGCGGCCAGGTAGGCCAGCGGAGAGGTGGCGTCGGAGCCGTAGGCCTCTGCGGTCCACACCGCGTCGAAGCCGAGCGCCTCGGCCTTGTGCACCAGGTCCACCGGGAGGTCCATGCGCGGACCCGAGTAGCCGAGCATCAGACCGAGTTTCATTGGCTCTCCGGTACGAAACCGCACTGGGTCTGGGTGAGGTGGATCATGCGGGCCTCGAATTCGGCCACCCGCTTCGGATCACACGGGTCATAGGACAGGCCGCCCACGTCGGTGCCGGCGCCGAAGTGGAAACAGATGGAGCCGACGATGATGTTCCACACGACGAGTGGGTCAAAGTCGACCCCGTCTTCGCGTGCCAGGGCCTTGGCGAAGTTGCTCCATCCCTTCTGCGATGCGATGCCCACGACGTCGCCCGCTTCGCTGCTGCCGCTGAACGATTCCCGCAGCACCAACCGCGCCGCGGCCGGATTTCCAGCAGCGAACCGCACCAGCGTGGAGGTCACCGCTCCGAGTCGTTCGGCCAAGTCGCCCTCACCGCGCAGATCACGGTTCGCCTCTTTGAGCATCGGGGTGAACATTCGGTCGAGCACCGCTGCGTAGAGGTCGCGCTTGGTGGCGAAGTGATAGAGGATCGCCGTTCCCTGAATGCCAGCGCGTTCGCCAATGGCGCTGAGGGGCGTGGCATCGAAGCCCCGTTCAGAGAACAGTTCCTCGGCGGCCACCAGCACCGCCTCGCGGGTTCGTTCAGACTTCGACAGTGGCACGGCTGGGCTGACGGTCATGCACGGCTGTCCTTTCGGTGAGGTGGAGCCAATCAGTCTTGACGGTCGTTCCTTTTGAGTATATGTTCAAAACTGAACGTGCAGTCAAATTTGTACTGGGGGAAGACGGTGTGAGTCCTGGGGGAGAAATGTTGCGTCGCCGCGGCGATCATCCGGCGATTGTGATGGCGGGCTCGGGGCGCACCGTGAGCTACGCCGAACTCGACGACCGATCAACCCGACTGGCTCGAGTCTTCGACGAAGCCGGCCTGGCGCCCGGAGATCACGTCGCGCTCATGATCGGGAACCAGCCGGAGTTCTTCGACGTACTCTGGGCCGCGTTCCGATCGGGTCTCTACCTCACCCCCATCAACTGGCATCTCGGCCCGGAAGAGGCTGGCTACATCATCGACAATTGCGGGGCCAAGGCCTTCGTGACCTCCTCCGACCTGGCCGAGACCGGCGCCGGGCTGCTGTCGGACCGACCGACGGTGACCACCCGGCTCATGACCGGCGAGGCCATCGACGGCTATGACGGCCTCGACGAAGTCCTCGCTGCGACCTCCGGAGAACCTCGCTCCAATGAGCGCGCGGGCACCTTCATGCTCTACTCCTCGGGCACGACGGGATACCCGAAAGGGATCGTCCGCGAACTCCCCCGCAAGCCCTTCGGTGACAGCAGCGATCCCATCGCCACGCTGATGGCCGCCGTCTACGGGGCCGACGAGACGTCGGTGTACCTGAGCCCGGCACCCCTGTACCACGCGGCCCCGATCGGGTTCTCTTCAGCCATGCATCGCATCGGCGGCACCGTGGTCGTTGTGGAGCGTTTCGATTCGGTGGCCGCCTTGGCCGCCATCGAGACCCACGCCGTCACCCACGCGCAGTTTGTCCCCACGCATTTCATCCGGATGCTCCATCTGCCCGACGAGGCCAGGTCGGTCTCGGATCTCTCGAGTCTGAAGTGTGTGCTCCACGCCGCGGCACCGTGCCCGGTGCCCATCAAGCGGCAGATGATCGAGTGGATGGGTCCGATACTCGAGGAGTACTACTCGGGGTCCGAGGCCTTCGGGTTCACCATGATCTCCTCGAAGGAGTGGCTCGAGCACCCCGGATCGGTCGGCAAGCCGTTTGCGGGCACCGCGGTGCACATCACTGGTGATGACGGCGCGGAGTTGCCCGTCGGCGACACCGGTCAGGTGTGGTTCGAGGCGACGAGCCAATTCGAGTATCACGACGACCCGGCGAAAACCGCCAAGGCCACCGACGACCGCGGGTGGGCCACCTACGGCGACATCGGCCACCTCGACGACGGCGGCTACCTCTACCTCACCGATCGGGCCTCGAACATGATCATTTCAGGCGGGGTCAACATCTACCCCCAGGAGGCCGAGATGGTGCTCAGCGCCCATCCCGACGTGCACGACGTGGCCGTGATCGGCGTGCACGACGACGACATGGGCGAACGGGTCAAGGCCTTCGTGCAGCACCGCACCGAACCTGCCGACCCCGAACGAGCAGCGCAGGAGTTGATCGCCTACTGCCGGGAGAACCTGGCGCACTACAAGTGTCCGAAGGAGTTGGCATTCGCCGACACGCTGCCGCGCATGGACACCGGCAAGTTGGTCAAGCGCAAGCTCCTGGAGGGAGCCCTATGACGAGTACCGACACCGAGGGATCCGAGCCAGGCACAGTGGGTCTCGATCCCGAATGGATCGCAGCCAACTCCACGGTCGACGGTCGCACTCCGGTGAGGGCCGAATTCGCCGGGTTCGTGGGGACGGGCCAGATGAGCCGCAATGCCCGCTTCACCCTCGACTGGGGAAGCGCTGCCGGGCCGAGCTCAGTAGTGGTGAAGGTTCCATCGGACGACCCCGGGACCAGAGCCCTGTCGTTCGAACACGGTGCCTATGCCAACGAGTGCGAGTTCTATCGCTCGGTCGCCCCGTTGGTCGATGTGGTTGCGCCGGCGGCGCTGGCCGTGCATTTCGACGCCACTGCTCTTGACTTCGCCATCGTGCTGGAGGATCTCAGCGGCTCCGAACAGGGCGACCAGTTCACCGAACCGACCGACGACCAGTTGGTGCTCGCCGTCGAACAGGCCGTGGCCCTCCAGGCGCCTGTCTGGGGCGCCACCGATGGTCCCGCGTTCGCCGTCTACCGCGATGGGGCCGCGGAGCGGGGCACCAACCTTCAAGCCCTGCTGCCCATGTTCCTGCCGGCCGTGTTCGAGCGCTTGGGCGATGGGTTGGACGCCGACGTTTCGGAGCTCATCGTTGCCTTCGTCGATCAGGTGGGCAGCTGGCACGACCTGCAGTCCCGCCAAATCACGCTGGTCCACGGTGACTTCCGGCCCGACAACTTCATGTTCGGCGCCGAAGAAGGCGCACCTGCCATGTCGGTGGTCGACTGGCAAACGCTTGCCCTGGGCCTGGGCGTCACCGACATCGCCTACCTGCTCGGCGCCGCAGTCGCGCCCGAACGGCGGCGAGAGATCGAACACGACATGCTCGGTCGCTACGTCGACGGTCTCGGTCGTCGGGGTATCGACTACGCGATGGATGAGTGCCTTGCCGACTACGCGCTGGGATCGCTGCACGGGGTCCTGGTCGCGGTGACGGCGACCACTGTCGCAGCGCAGACCGAACGCGGCGATGCGCTGTTCACCCTGATGTTGAACCGGCACGGCCGACATGGACTCGACCTCGACGCGCTCTCGCGCCTGAGGGCGAGCTGAGGTAGGCGTGAAGCTGGGAGTCATCGCCACACTCGGCCGGGACTGGGCCACCGCTGTCGAACGGGTTCGCATCGCCGAAGAGCTCGGCTACTCCCACGCCACCGCCGGTGAGGCGTGGGGTGCGTCGGCCATACCGTTCCTGACCCTGCTGGCGGTCAACACCAGCCGTATGACCCTCGGCACCTCTATTCTCAACTGCTTCTCGCGAACCCCGGCGGTCTTCGCGCAGGAGTTCGCGCTGCTCGATCAGATCTCCGACGGCCGAATGGTGTTCGGGCTCGGTTCGTCGGGGTCCAATGTCATCGAGCACTTCCACGGGGTGCCGTTCGAGAAGCCACTGCGACGGATCCGCGAGACGGTCGAGATCTTCGACACCCTCATTAGCGGCGAGAAGCTCGAGTACGACGGCGAGATTTTCCAACTCCAGCGGCGCTTCCAACTCGACGCTCCCAAACCCCGACCGAAGATCCCGGTGTGGATCGCAGCCCTGACCCCCCGGTCCGTGCGCCAGACCGGAGAGATCGCCGACGGAGTGATCCCCATCCACTGGCCGAGGCAGCATTTCGGCTCGCTGCGTCAGGATCTGACCACCGCAGCGACAGCCGCGGGCCGCACAGATACCTCCTTCACCATCGCCCCCTTCACCACGGTGAACGTGCTCGACGGCGTCGACGACGAGGCCAAGTGGGACGCCGCCCGCCAGATCTTGTGGTTCTACATCAACCGCATGGGCGTGTTCTATTGGCAGATGCTCCTCCAGCAGGGCTACGAGGCCGAGGTCACGGCGTGTCGAGCGGCCTACGCCGACCGGGATACGCCCGGTGCGATGGCGGCCATTTCCGAGCGCATGATTCGTGACCTGCAGTGCATCGGACCCGTCGAGGAGGTCCGTGAGCAACTTCAGGCGCGGGCCGACGCTGGCGCCGATGTGCAGCTCATCTACATGCCGAAAGGTGATGTGGCCGAGACGGCCCGCCAACTCGAGGAGCTGATCGCATGACCCAACTGACCCGACCAACGCATCCACGAGACCGAACTGAGGGAGCACCATGAGCAAATACGACGGCGAGATCTTCGACGCCGACAACCACTATTACGAGTCGCCCGACGCCTTCACCCGCCACGTCCCCAAGAAGATGCAGTCGCGCTGTGTGGAATGGATCGAGAAGGACAACGGACGCCGCTACCAGCTGGTGGGAGGGCGGATCAACCGTGCCTTGGGCAATCCCACGTTCAACCCCATTTCGAAGCCCGGCGTGCTCCAGGAGTTCTTCAAGGGCAACCCGCGCAACGTGTCCAGCGCCGAGCTGATCGGCGGGTCCCTCGAACCCATGCCGCCCGAGTACATGGACCGCGATGCCAGGGTGGCCCGAGTTGAAGAACAGGGCATTGCCGCGGCGTGGCTGTTCCCCACCGCCGGGGTGCTCTACGAGGAGCCGTTGGAACACGACATCGACGCCCTCTGCACCACCTTCTCGGCGTTCAATCGATGGCTCGACGAAGACTGGGGCCTGACGTATCAGGACAAGCTCTTCTCCGCGCCCTACATCTCGTTGGCCGACGTCGACTGGGCCTGCGAACAACTCGAATGGGCGCTGGATCGCGACGCCCGGATCCTGGTGATGCGGCCGAGTGCGGTGTACACACGCAACGGCCCGCGCAACCCCGGCCACCCCGACTTCGACCCATTCTGGGCTCGGGTCAACGAGGCTGGCATCACCGTGGTCACCCATATCGGTGCCACCAAGCACAGCAGCAACGGGTACGACGAACGTAGCGCTGACGTCCTGGGTCTCGGCCAACGGCCGACCATCGCCAACTTCCACCGCACGCGCAACATCAACGACTTCCTGGCCAGCATGATCTTCGACAAGCTGTTCGAACGCTTTCCCAACCTGCGGATTGCGTCGGTGGAGAACGGCGGCGAGTTCCTGGGCGACCTGATCCGGGTGCTGGGCAAGACCAGAGAGCGCGTCGGGGGCTATTTCCGAGACGATCCGGTCGAGACGTTCCGCAACCACGTATGGATCAATCCCTTCTGGGAGGACGACATCCCGCTCGTGATCGAGCAGATGGGCGCCGACCGGGTGATCCTGGGGTCCGATTGGCCGCACATGGAAGGTCTGGCACAACCGCGAGACCTCGTGAAGGGCCTCGACGACATCGCCGAGGCCGACGTTCCCAAGATCCTGTTCGACAACACCGCGTCGTTGAACCAACGCCAACCGGCCTGATCTCAGGCGGAAAACGGAGACCGACATGTCCCACAGCGATACCGGCTACAGCGATATCGACTATGAAGTCGAAGATGGCCGGGCGCGCATCACGCTGGCGCGCCCCCAGACCCACAACGCCATCACGTCCACGATGCTGCGCGAGTTCGAAGAGGCCCTCTGGGAGGCCGATGACGATACGTCGGTGCATTGCGTGATTCTGCGCGGCGAAGGCCCCTCGTTCTGTTCGGGCTACGACCTCCTCAAGCTCGGCCGGCCCAAACAGGAGGGCCACCGCACCGGTCGCGGTCACGACGACGACATCTGGCTGATCGAGCTGAACAACCGAAAGGTGCGCGCTGTGTGGGAGATCCACAAGCCCGTCATCGCCCAGGTACACGGCAACTGTCTGGCCGGCGGCACCGACTTGGCGTTGGTGTGCGACATGGTCATCGCCGCCGACGACGCTCGCATCGGCTTTCCCGCGGCCCGGGCGATGGGTGCGTTGCCCAGCAACCTGTGGATGTATCACTGCGGCCCGCAGTGGGCCAAGCGGCTGCAGTTGACCGGCGACAGCCTCACCGGCGCCGATGCCGCGAAGATCGGGTTGGTCATGAAGGCGGTGCCGGCCGATGAGCTCAGCGATGAGGTCGAGGGGCTGGCCGACCGGCTCTGCCAGATCGACCCCGATCTGCTGGCGGCCAACTCGCGCATCACCAACCTGGCCCGGGAACTGATGGGCGCCCAGACGCTGCAGCGGCTGGCGGCGGAGAACGATGCCCGCGCCCATCGCTCGACTGCAGTGAAGGAGTATTCACGCTCGGTTCGCGATGACGGTCTGCGCGAAACGCTGCGCCGGCGCGACGAGCCCTTCGGCGACGGCTACGCCCGCGTCGGGGTGCCCGAGGGCCGCTTGCGAGGAGACACGCCCACATGAACTTCGAGGACACCCCCGCAGACGCCGAATGGCGCGTCGAATGCGCTGCCTGGATCGAGGGCCAACTCGACGAACTCGACGCGGGCTCGCCCAACCCTGTTGAGCGAGCCCAGCGCTGGCAGGCGATGAAGTTCGACGCCGGTTTCGCCAGGATCTCGTGGTCGCCCGACGAGGGAGGCCGCAACGGCACCGAGATTCAGCAGATCATTTTCGATCAGGAACAGGCCAAGCACCGCCTCGCACCGGGAGTGCTCCAGATCGGGCTCGGCTTCATTGCCCCCACCATCCGAGCCCACGGCACCGACGAACAACGCGCCATCTACCTGCGCGCTGCCATGCGGGGTGAACACATTTGGTGCCAGATGTTCAGCGAGCCCGACGCCGGCTCCGATGTGGCCGGGCTTGCCACCTCGGCCATTCGCGACGGCGACGAATGGATCCTCAACGGCCAAAAGGTGTGGACCTCGGGAGCCCATTTGGCCGACTACGGCGAAGTGCTCTGCCGCACCAACCCCGATGCACCCAAGCACTCCGGAATCACCGCGTTCATTCTCGACCTCCGCACACCGGGGGTCACCATCCGTCCGCTGAAACAGATGTCCGGCACCGCCGACTTCAACGAGATCTTCCTCGAAGATGTGCGAGTCCCACACAGCAACGTGATCGGTGCCGTGAACGACGGCTGGCACGTTGCTGTCACCACGCTGATGAACGAACGCAAGACGATCGGCTCGGGCACCAGCGAAGGGCCCAGCACGATGCCCGCCCGGCTCGCGGAGCTGGCCAAGCGGCGCAACACCTACGGCCCCGCGGCCCGCCAGCAGATCACCGATGTTCACATCCGTGGCGAACTGCTGCGGTTTCTTGGTCTGCGGACGATGACCGCGGCGATGCAGGGACGCCGACCCGGCCCCGAGGGGTCCGTGGCAAAGCTGGCGTCGTCGCAGCTCAACGTGGACACCGGCAACCTCGGACTAGCCCTGCTCGGTGCGGCAGGGATGGCTGTCGACCACGAGGACCGCCGCTGGGTACAACGGTTTCTGTGGGGACCCGGGCACCGGCTCGGCGGCGGCACCGACGAGGTGAACCGCAACATCATCGCCGAGCGCGTTTTGGGCTTACCTGGCGAGCCACGCGACGACACCGTTCCATGGCGCGACATTCAGCGCAGCGCTCGGTAGCCGGCCGACCGGACCGGTCACGCCCTGGCGTCGACCTCGATCTCATGCATGCTGCGGCGACTGGCCCAAACCCGCCATCGACAGCGTGAGTGAGATCATCAGCAGCTCGAACTCGGCGACCCGGCTCGAATCGAACGGGTCGTCGGACAGGCCACCGACCGTGTCCCCGCCACCAAAGTGGAAGCAGATCGCACCGATCACGACGTTCCACATCACCCTCGGATCGAGGCCGTTGCCGGCGTCGGGGGATGCGGTGGCATCGAGAGTCGTGGCGTCGAAGCCACGTTCGGAGAACAGGACCTCGGCGGCCGCGAGTACCGCTTCGGTCGTCCGTTCAGATTTCGTCGGACGCGCTTCGGGGCGCTTCTCCTCGATGTTGACTCGACACGGTTTTGAGTATACGTTCAGATTTGAGTCACGGTTCAAGAATGTGCCTCACGCCGTCACTTCTCAGGAGCTGCCCATGTCGAACCCACGCACCCCGATCACCAACGGTCTTGAATTGGTCTCACCGGAGGAGTACGCGAAAGGTGGCCCACCGCATGAGCTCTTTCGCCAACTGCGAGCCGAGTCCCCCGTACATCGCTGCGAGCCACCCGGCTACGAACCCTTCTGGGCCATCACGAAGTACGCCGACATCTTCGATATCTCCACATCGCCCGACCGGTTCGCGTCGGGACCAGGCATCAACGTGTTGACCGCGGAGCAGCAGCGCAGCCTCGAATCCAGCGCCTTCGCCTCGATGCGCACGATCATCACGATGGATCCACCCGAACACTGGAGGTACCGCAAGGTGGCGAACCGCGTGTTCACACCCCGCGCCATGAACGAGGTCGACGCGGTCATCGACGAGGCGGCGCGAGAAAC
>JARFRN010000263.1 GCA_029287195.1 Acidimicrobiia bacterium
GGAGGGCGCGGTGGGCTTTGGAGGAGCCGAAGAGCACGCCGTCCGGCACGATCACCGCCGCGCGGCCGCCGATGCGGAGCAGGTTGATGATCCGGTTGACGAAGAGCAGCTCGGTCTTGGTGGTGGCGAGGCTCAGGTTCTCGTTGATGTCGCCCTTGTCGATGGACCCCTTGAACGGTGGATTGGCCAGCACTACGTCGTAGCGGTCGCGCTCGTCGAAACGCTTCGACAGGGTGTCCATATAGCCGAGGTTGGGTTGGTCGACGCCATGCAGCATGAGGTTCATGAGCCCGATGCGCACCATGGTGGTGTCGAAGTCGAAGCCGCTGAAGGTGCGCTCACGCAGCACCTGCCACTGGCGTTTGTCGGTGAGTTGGTCGCCGACGAGGCCGCGCTCCATCCCGTTGTCGTCGGTGTGGCGGAACTCGGGGCTGGTGTGACGGGTGAGGATGTGCTGATAGGCGCCGAGCAGGAACCCGCCGGTGCCGCACGCCGGGTCGCAGATCTCCTCGCCGAGCTTGGGATCGACGAGGGCGCACATCATCTGGATGACGTGGCGCGGCGTTCGGAACTGGCCGTTTTTCCCGGCGGTGGAGATCTCGGACAACAGGTACTCGTAGAGGTCGCCCTGGGTGTCGTGGAAGGTCTGACCGTCTGCCTGTCTTTCGTGCTCGATCTCGGCGTAGATCTCGTCGATGATGGCCACCGCTTCCACCAGTAACGAGGGTTTGGGGACGATGAAGACGGCGTCCTGCATGTACTTGGCAAAGGGGCGGTCCTCCCCGCCCAGGCTCCTGACGAATGGAAACACCTCGTCGCGCACGTGGCCGAGCATCTCGTCGCCGGGCAAGTGACGAAAACGACTCCAGCGGAGGTCGTCACGGCCTTCGAAGACCGACGTGTGCTCCTGGGTCAGCCACTCAGCGTCCTCTCGAGCCTTGCGATCGACGGCGTCGAGACGACGCATGAACAAGAGGTAGGAGATCTGTTCGACGGCGGTGAGCGGGTTTGCGATCCCGCCCGACCAGAACTTGTCCCACAGCGCGTCGATCTTGGTACGGATCTGGGGTGTCAGCATGGCGTTCTCATTGTTCCTCTGTGCCTCTGTGTCTCTGAATCTATGTGTTACGTCCGCTTCCTCCATTTAGCGCCCCGGCCGTGCCCTTTGAGCTCGAGGACGCCGTCGTCCCTGAGCTGCCGAAGCACCACTCGGATCATGTCGCGGCTGATGCCTGGACACTCGGCCTCGATGTCGGAGATGGCGAATGGTCCCACTCTGCGATGGGCCACGCGGCGGATGTGGGCGGTCTTGGCGCCCCGGCCGGTGGTGATCTTGCCGACGCGCTCCTCGAACTCGCGATAGGCGCGCAGCATGACACCCCAGAAGTAGCGCAGCCATGGCTGGATGTCGTGCTGCCCGTCGTGCCAATTCCGCGATGATGCTTCGAGAGTGTCGTAGTAGGTGTCCTTGGACTCCTCGAAGATCCGTTCGAGGCTGATGTAGCGCCCGACCTCATAGCCGAAGTGGTAGAGGAGCAGAAGGGTGAGCAGCCGCGCCGTGCGGCCGTTGCCGTCGCTAAACGGGTGGATGCAGAGGAAGTCGAAAACGGCAGCGGGGATCGCCACCAAGGGCTCGATCGAGTTGGCCGTGACCGCGTGCCGGTACTGATCTTCCAGCTCGGTCATGGCCTGCGGCGTGGCAAACGCCGAAACCGGCTCGAATCGAACCCGTCGAATCGAGCCGTCGGGGTTGCGCTCGACAATCTGGTTATCGGCCATCTTCCACCGGCCGCCTTCGGAGGCCAGGTAGCGGTAGATCATCGAATGGAGCTGCAGGATCACGTTGACGCTGAAGGCCATGTGCTCAGCCGACTCGTGGATCAATGCGAGCGCGTCACGGTATCCGGCGATCTCCTGCTCGGATCGGTTGCTCGGCATCGAGGTCTTCAGGATGATTGCTTCGAGACGCTCCCTGGGCGCGGTAATCCCTTCGAGGCGGTTGGAGGACTCACTGGACTCAATCACGGCCACTTGCTGAAGAGACTGGAGGATCTCGGGTGTCTGCTGCGTGAAGAGAGTCTGCTTGCCCTTGAACTCGCCGATCTTCTGCAGGGTCGACGCATCATCGGTGGAGAAGCTGATTCGCTTCACGTACTCGGGTTTGAGGGTGTGCATCCCATCGTCCTTCTGAATCGTGGTATTACTTCCTTGAATAGTAGTAATAAAGAGCCTTTATTACCACGTTTCGTGTGCATCGTACCACGTTTCTGGAGTCGGATGAAGGGGGATGATGGGGTGAAATCCTAGGTGCTGGCCGGCGGCAGGCGCTTCTGAACTCCTTTGTTCTCACGCAACCAGGTGCTGCGTCATGCGCATCACATCGGCGATTTCTGGAGCGGCGAAAACGCCACGGATACCCTCGGGGTGAATCTGGGTAAAAGGCGCCTTAATCAAGTCCTCCTTCACCACGGTGCCGGTGTTCAGGATGAAGGTCTTGAGAGTCTGCAGGAACGTGATCTGTAACGAGGTGAGTGTCGTGTGC
>JARFRN010000272.1 GCA_029287195.1 Acidimicrobiia bacterium
GGTTCGCGACGTGGCGTTTTTCGTGGACGGACGGCCGGTCGGCATGGTGAGCTCGGCTCCGTATCGTCTGCGGATCGATCTCGGTGAGAAGAACCAGAGTCACGAGATCGAGGTGGTGGCCACCGATGTCGACGGCCATGAAGCACGCCGTCGCATCTCGACGCTTCCGCTCGAGCTCGGGACGGAGTACGAGGTGGGGCTGCGTCAGCTCTACGTCACGGTGCTCCAGGATGACGAGCATGTCACCGGCCTGGGACGTGAGGCCTTCACGGTAATGGATGACGGTGACCAACAGAAGTTGGTGACCTTTGCGGCCGGGGGCGTTCCGTTCACAGCGGCGCTGCTGATTGACACCAGCGAGAGCATGGTCGGACCGAAGCTCGCCGCGGCCCGGGACGGGGCGCTGGCTTTCGTCGACGGGATGCGAGACCTCGATCAGGCAACGGTGATCACCTTCGCCGACACGATTCGCGGCGTGACACCCTTCACCAACGATCGCGAGATCCTCGCCGCAGGACTGGTGGGCAACCGAGGGGAAGGCGGCACCGCGGTTCACGACGCAGTCTACGTGGCACTGAAGCGGCTGGAGCTGCAGCAGGGACGCCGCGTCCTGGTTCTGCTCAGTGACGGCATCGACTCCCACAGCGGGCTTTCGGGGGGCGATCTTCTCGATCACGTGCGGACGAGCCGCGCGATGGTCTACTGGATCCGTCTGGTAGAGGGCAATGACGATGCCGACGGCAGTGTCCTGATGGCCTCGTCGTGGCGCTCGCCGAAGGAGTACCGCAGCAATCTCGCTGCACTCGAGGAGATCGTCGAGCTCACGGGTGGCCGGGTCGTCACGCTGCGCTCAGCCGAAGAGATCCAATCGGTCTTCGTCGAAATCTTGAACGAGCTGCGTCGCCAGTACGCCCTTGGCTACTATCCGTCCGAACGTCGCGGGGACGGCAGATGGCACCGTGTCAGGGTGCGCGTCGCTCGACCTGGCGTCCTGGTCCGAGCCCACGAGGGATACCTCGATCTCGATCCCCCCTGACCGGCCAGCTGCTGCCGGGTCCGCCTGGAGATGGGTGATTGCCGGCGGCTCGAAACGGCTCCGAACGCCGGTCCGAGCCTCGCGACGGTTCGGTGCTCAGCGGCGCCGTGCGACGAGCTCGACGAAACCGTGGCGTTCCGCCGGGTCGTCGCCGTGGTGGTGCCACTCGCCGAGCCCCTCGACGTGCTCCACCACCTCCCACCCGGGGAACAGCTCAATCGCGGCGCCCGGCGGTAGGAAGGTGCGCACGCGTCCGTCCCCGGCGCGGTACGAGCCGCGGCCGAGGGGTGACCAGGTCGCCGCGATCTCCCGGTATCGGGGATCTTCCGTGGTCCACGCCACCAGGAACAGCACCGAGCCCGCGGTCGTCCAGCGTCGGATCGATGCGACCAGCCGGTCGACCTCCTGCGGCGGCAACATCTGGATGAGCCCGACCACGACCACGCCCGCGAACGGCGTTTCCGGGTCGGTGAGCTCGGCGAACCCGCTGCGAACGGTCGACACCGGAAGGCCCTCGGCGGTTGCGGCGCGAGCGACGGTGTCGACAGCGACCTCCGACGGGTCGACGGCGACCACCGGCCGGCCGCGCCGGGCGAGGCAGAGTGCGTTCCGACCCTGGCCGCATCCGATGTCGAGAACGTCGCCGGACGCCGGCAGCAGATCGACGTGGGCGCACACGATCCGTTCTGGATCGCACCCGAAGAGCGCGTCGGTGGTCTCGTAGCTGCGGTCGAAGTCTTCAGTCATACCCGTTTCCACCATCCGTTTCGGAAGAGGGCCAAACAGACCGGATCATAGATCAGCGGTTGACGATTCCGCCGATCCGTCCGCGGCACGCTCGCGACGGAACAGCAGAACCGTATCCATGGCGGCCAGCGCGACGAGCAGCCATCCGAACCAGTTCTTCCACGATACGACATCTCCCGGCCGGACCATCGCGGTGTTGAGGATCCCGATGATCCAGAACAGGACCGTCCGCTGTGCCAGGAGGGTGCCACGTTCACATTTACACAGTTGTGCCGTATCAGATGGCGCAATCTAGGGACGTCGACAAGGAAACCGCAGCAGGCTGAAACCACCACAAATCAACAAATGTGAACGTGGCACCCATCATGTTATGGAGTCACCCTGCGTCCTGCCGGGCCGCGCCAACTCTCGCTGCAGGGGACCTCGACGAAGTGCCGAGTGAACGATACGTAGGTGCTTCTGGGGTTTGAGTAGCCCCAGGCCGTGAGGAACTCCTCCATCTGGTCGACCGATTCTTCCAATGAAAAATCACGGAAATGGCCCGATACATCTCCAGAGAGGTCGGCCTGGATCTGCAGCATCTGCACACCGTTGGTGCAATGGAAATTGAAGTCGAACAGGTTCACCTCCCGCACCTCGGGATTGGAAGCGGTGCGGAAGTACGCTTTGCGTTTCCTGATATCGAAAACGATGCTCCACTGCGAGGTGTGCTCGGAGAACTGCTCCCCACGCATCGCCCACAAGGTGTCGAAGACAAACTGGACGGCATCGGCGTTGTTGACGGTGCCGAGCTCGGAAACTCTCTCTGCGCCGATCAGGAAGCGCCGGATCGAGGAGTTATTTGAGTCGTAGTATCCCTGTTGCAGGAACCGCTCCCAGACTCGCAGCAACCAGTGGTACGTCGTGTTCGTCACGACCCAGAGATCCTTCGTCTGGTCGTCGTGAACGACCATTTGACCGTCGAGGAACTCGAGGACCGCGCGCCGGCCATGCCGATCGGCCACCAGGTAGTGATCGGCTGTGATGATGCGAACGCGCGATTCCGCTGCAATGACCTCCTCCACCGTCTCGCAGGTGTCCAGCATGTATTGGATCCACAACCCTGAGTCGAGGGCCGGCCGTTCGTCGGGCGGCGGGTACGTGGTCGCATACGCCAGGTTCATCGTGCTGAAGGTCAGCCCCTTCTCGTTGATTCCCGCCCAGGCGTGGGGGTAGCCCACCAGGCTGAAGGTGAGGCTGGCGAAGCGAGAGGTCCAGGTCAGGTTCTCTCCGGTGACGCCCGGCCAGAGGCCGGTTCTCGTCAACCCTCTCGGGATGATGAAAACCAGACCGTTCTCTACGTAGGCAAAGTCCATGTTGGCGCCGAACACGGGATGGCCTTCGGCGAGGATTGACAAGGCGGAGCAGTGATCCCCGGTCGTGACCGGTCTGTCCGAACAACCACCCGCACATCGCCAACCGCCTACAGCGAGAGCGACGGTCGCAGCCAAAACGAGCAGCCGAGCGAGTCGAAGTCCCGCTCGCCACTCAAGGATGGACATCGATGCCTCCTTCGCAGGTTCAAGCACTGCGTCTATGATGAATCTAAGGCAAGTTGTCTGAGTTGGCAACCCTTGTAATGCAACGGCGCCAGATGGGTGGCACCCATCCATCCGGCACCCATCCAACAAGTGTGGAAGTGTGCACGTGGCACACATCAGGCAGGCCGCAACCCGCGCCCGAACTGCTACGTATTTGTCTAGCATGAAGACACCACAGAGATTGTTGTTCCTCCGCCGGAGAGGCTTCTTTCTCGTCGTGTCGCTTGCCGTAGCTGTGCTCCCCATGGCGGCGAGTGCCCAGGTCGAGGTGCGGCGTCCTTTGGGCAGGGTTACCCCATGGCCGGAGCTGCCGGCCGGCTACCACGCGGTGCTTGGCTCCGATCCCAACCTGCCGTTTGACGACCTCGAGCCGCTGGCCGAAATGTTGGGAAATGCCTCCTTTGTCGCCCTCGGCGAGTCAGTTCACGCGTCGGGTGGCTTCTACGAGGCCAAGCACCGGGTGCTGCGCTACCTGGTGGAGGAGAGGGGGTTCCGGGCCTTCGGCATTGAGTCGCCGTGGGAACCCGCCGACCGGGTGGGAGCGTATGTGACGACGGGCGAGGGGACGGCTGAAGATGCGTTGTACGGGCTGTACAACGTGTGGCAGGCTCAATCTGTTCTCGACATGGTGGAGTGGATGCGGGAATGGAACGGGACCCACCCAGAGGACCCGGTTCACTTCTTCGGGTTCGATGTCATGCACGCCAACCAGGATGGCGCCGCCCTGCTCGCTTGTCTTCATGATGTGCACCCCGACGTCGCCTCCCTGGCGGCCGGGATCACCTCGTGCGCCGGCGCCGGGGACGGTATTTGGCGCCCGATCAACGAGGCCGATCATCTGGCGTGCCTGGCAACCCTCGACGAGGTCCAGGCGTTCTTCGAGGACAATCGAGACGACATCATCGCCGCCTCGTCGGAGGAGGAGCTGGATTCGGCATGGATCCGCCTGGTGAGTCTGCAGTCGCACCAGGGCTTCGTCTGGGGTTGGACGGTAGATGATATCGAGGCGGCCTACCAGAGCAGAGACTGGGGCATGGCAGAGGTCTTCATCCGCATTCACCGGTTGCGCTTCTCGGGCCTCAAGACCGTGATTTGGGCCCACAACTGGCACATCGCCCAAAACACCCCCGTCATGGAGACTGATGCTGAGTTCGGCGTGGCTGCCAGCATGGGCACCCATCTCGCCGCCGAGCTGGGTACCGACTACGCGCCAGTTGCGCTGGCTGCCCACCGGACGCGTATCCACTGGCCGTGGTTTGAGCCGGAGCCGCTGGAGTTCGTGTTCTCCTCTGGTGTCGAGCCGCGCCTGCACGAGTACCAGCGGACGGCGCTGTTAGTGGACAGTACGGCCCCTGTCTCTTATACACATCTCCGAGCCCACGAGACCTCGTAGG
>JARFRN010000141.1 GCA_029287195.1 Acidimicrobiia bacterium
TGTATAAGAGACAGGCTCTGGGGAGCCGGGATTCTGATCGCCGCCTCCAACGACGTTGAGGTCACCGGCAACGAGGTCATCGACAATGCAGATGGGATCGCCGGTATTCAACAAGACAGGCAGGACGGTCCTGGTGCTCCGTATCTGCTGCAGGATGTGCTGATCAGCGGTAACACGATCAGGATGCAACAGGGCCAGACCGGCGTCGTCGAAGACGCCGGCATGGACGCGGTCTTTTCCGACCGCAACATCCTGTTCGAGGCCAACACCTACCTCGATGCGACGGGTCGGCGCTTTGCCTGGGATGGCCGCTCGTTGGATCGGCGGGGCTGGCTGGCCACAGGCCAGGACGCCGGAGCCAACTGGGAGAGCTCTCCGTGAGGCTCGCCACCTGGGCGGGTAGCCGTGCTTGTTGAAGCCGCCGACCTGAGAAAGACCCGTGTCGGGGCAGACGTCTGTGTGATCGGCGCCGGGCTCGCCGGATTGGCGGTAGCTGCCGAGCTCAGCAAGGGGGGTGTGGATGTCGTCGTCTTGGAAGCCGGGGGACGTCCCTACGACCGTCTCGAGCTCGCCAATCTCGCGCGGACATTCAAGGACCACTGGGGCGGAGCCCAGTCGCTGACGCGGGGCCGGAACCGCGGCGAGCCCTATTACCCACTCCGGTTGTCACGAACGCGTGGTCTCGGTGGAAGTACCAATGCGCTCCGTAGTCACGGGTTGCGGGTCCGGCATCTCGATGCTCTCGACTTCGAAGCCAGGTTCGACGCCGGCTGGCCGATGCCTTTCGAAGAGCTCCATCGGTTCGCCGCCACCGCCGAGAGGTTCGTCGGGCTTGGTGGCAGTGCACCCGTCGACTGGACTCCGCGCACGCCGGAAATCGGGTCACAGCGGTGGAGCAGGATGAGCGGCGCGCCGTTTCGTCACGCCCCCCGGCGCACAGTACCGGAGCGAGCAATGATGATGGCTGCTGCGGCGTCCCCCCGCCTCATCACTGCCGCAGTCGTGGCCGGCCTCGGGACTGTGAAATCGAACCGGCTGAGTGGCGTAGAGGTTGCCCGCCGCAGAGGGGGCCCCCTGACAGTGCAGGCAGAAGCGTTCGTTCTTGCAGCAGGGGGTATCGACAACGCCCGGTTGTTGCTGGCAGCGCGTCCGGTTCTGTATGCGATGGAAGAGGCCGCCGGTCAAGTGGGACGCAACTTCATGGAACACCCTCACTTCATCGCCGGCTATCTGGTGCCGTCATCCGACGTGTCGCTCGCCGAATTGGGTGCTTTCTTCGGGGACCCTGCCGGTGAAGCGCGCTGGTTGACGGCCGGCGATGGTGTCGTTCGACGCGAGGATCTCTTGCGGGTAGCGGTGTCCGGTGTGCCGGTACACCCCGCTTCCCTACATGCCGCCGTGCCGGCCGCAGGTGAGCTAGCGCGGTTGTTGCCATTTGGGCCTTACGGACTACATGAGAGAGTCCGCCAAGCCGCTACCGCCGTCCGCGGTAGCTACCGGGTTGCGGGTGCCCTCGCCGGCCGAATCCGTGGCGAGGCCCGCAGTGTGCTGGCGCTGCCGGTGATGATCGAACAGCCGCCCGATCCCGCTTCGCGCGTGGCGCTGGGCAGCAGGGTCGATCGAACCGGTCTTGCCCTGCCGGAGCTGCACTGGCGAGTTGGCAATCGCGAGTTTGCCTCCGCCCGCCGAACGATTGAGTTGATGGCTGAGGAGGCGGAACGCTCCGGTGTTGGGGAGGTGATCAGCCTGTGGGACGACGGTCGATCCCGTCCCGACGTCGTCACGGGTGGCTGGCACCACATGGGTACGACGCGGATGAGTGTCGATCCGAGTGAGGGTGTGGTCGACGCGGACTGCAAGGTGCATGGCCTCGACAATCTCTTTGTGGCCGGCAGCAGCGTCTTTGCCTCCTCCGGCTATGCCAATCCGACGCTGACCCTGGTAGCGCTGGCGGCCCGTCTCGGCGAGCATCTCGCTGCAGGCCGCTCCTGAGATCAGCCGGCAAGCGCGCTGGTTGTCGGGCGAGCCCACTCGCTTGCCAGAGCCGTCAGATAGGTGAGTTGCTCGCGACATCTGTTGTGCTGCCCGCTCACGGCGTAGATCACGATCCGGGCGGCGTAGCCGACGGCAAATAGGCTCGTGATCGCGAGCGCAGCCGGCAGGGGTTGGGTGCGACGCAGAAAGCGGACCCAGGCCCGGGAGCGGCGCTCCCAGGTCCATGGCGTGGGAAGATCTGATGAACCGCCGTCGTCATGCGGCACCACGCAGTCGCCCAAGATGCGCTGCCGGTAGCCTGCCTGCTGCAGGCGTCGACCTAGGTCGAAGTCAGACATGTATATGAAGTACTCGGGGTCGTACCCGCCTACCGCCTCGAAAGCCTCCCGCCGGATTGCCATGCAAGAGCCGGAGATCCACTCGGCATCGAGGTGCCGCCCTCCCAGTTCCTGATAGAACACGCCACTCGAGGGCGAACGCCGGGTCCAACCGACGACGTGAGCGAGCACCCTGCGCAGGGTCGGCTGGGCTCCTCCACCGGCCGTTCCCACGCCGGACGCCCCAACTGCCGCGACATCCGGATTGCTCTGCAGATACTCGACCAGACTGTCGAGGGTGGCAGCGCGCGGTCGGGTGTCCGGATTCATGAAGATGAGGATCGGTGTGCTGGTGCTGCGGGCACCGAGGTTGGCGGCAGCAGAGAAACCTATGTTCCCTCCCGCGTCCACCCGCCTCACGTTGGGGTAGTCGGCGAGTAGATCGCCGATGTCATCCTCGAGGTACGAGTTATCGACCAATACAACCGGAAGACCGGTCCCGATCCCTTCCAGGAAGGCGGGCAGTACCCGACGGCTCTTGTACACCATCAGCACGACTTCGCCGGAGTGCTCCATCGGATGCACTCTATAGGAGGCGCAGCTGCTCGCTAACTCAGGTTGGAGGCTCGGCGCAGGAAGGCTGCCATTTGGCCGCGGGTGACGTTGGCTTCTGGGCAGAACTTGGAGTTGGCGGGTGGGTTGCATCCGGCGGTGATGCCGGCGGCGGCGAGTTTGGCGATGTCGCCTTCGAATACCGAACCGTCGTCGTCGGTGAAGCTGTTGCCACCACCGTCGTCGGTAAGCCCGAGCGCCCGCACCAGGAAGGCTGCCATTTGGCCGCGGGTGACACGCTTGTCGGGGCAGAACTGGTCATTCGTCGGAGGATTGCAGCCTGCCGTGATCCCGTTGTCGGCGAGCCAGATGATGTCGTCGACAAAAGTGCTCCCGGCAATGTCGGCCAGCACACTCAGCGGCAGGGACGCCGGACTGGACGCTACGCCGCCGGCGGTGACTGTCAGCGTGACGTTGTGATTTCCCCCCTCGGTCGGGGTGAAGGAGAGGGTCGGGTTGGTGCCGGTGGCTACCTGTGAGCCATTGCGCGTCACCGTCCAGGTGTATTCGGTTGCTCCGGTGTCGGCGCTGTAGTTCAGCGTCTCGCCGATGGCCGCAGCGGTGGGGCCACGGAGTGTCAGGTTCTCTTCGATTTCTGCTGTGCGTTCCACCGGGCCGAGCCCATCGTATGCCGGGTCGCTCGAGGCTGTTGTGTGGGCGATCGTCCCGGTGTGCGGATCGGGTTCCGCAACCGAATCATCCACAGCCTCGACGGTCACGGTTTGCGGCACATCCCAGTTGGCAGTGGTGAAAGTGAGCGAGCCGGGAGTGGCGATCAGCTGCGAGTCGGGGCTAACGGTGACGGTGACGGTGGCGGTTGGTTGAGCGGTCAGCGCTAGTCGGTAGCTGTCGCTTCCCCCATCTTCCGTTACCGAGAGGCCGTCGAGGGTGTCGATCGAGAGCGCGGCAGCATCGTCGTCGTTGATCGTGCCGGTGCCTGTGGCGTCACCGAGCGTGGCACCGGCAGTAGGCGATGAAAGTGTTACGGAGAAGGTCTCGGCAGGCTCGCCTGCAGTGTCCTCCGTAGTGGCAACGCTGAACGAGGCGCTGGCTACACCGACTCCCAACGTGACCTGCTGGCTCTTGGCGGTGTAGTCGCCGGGTGCGGTCGCAGAGCCGTTGCTGGTGGTGGCGGTCACCGCGACTTCGACGCCGGTGGCGCCGGCCCGGCTGACGGTGAACGACGCTGTGGCGCCTTCGGTGACTGTGATGTCGTTGATCGACAGCACCGGATAATTGATGTAGTCGGCCCAGAAGATCTCGTCGCGATGCACGAAACGGCCGATGAATCCGCCGAGACCACCCTGGCCGGCATGGGCATCGATTGCCTGCGCCTTCGGGTTGGAGTCGCCCATCCCCGGCCAGCCGTCCGGGATGTAGAACTGCTCGCGCTGATCCCACGCCAGCCTGCCGCTCGACACGCTTTCGATGCTGGGGCTGGCTCCAAGCGAGACATCATGGGCGATCTCGACGGCTGCATTGCGGTCCTGAGGCCACGAACCCCAGAGACCGGAGTCGGGGTGCCAGACGATGGTTTCGTGGAGCACAACGCCGTAAGAGGGATCTGAAGCGGTAACGGTGGACAGGGCCTCGTCGATCACGTTAAAGGTTGCGGAGTGATCGGGATGGGCATCGAACTCGCTGGTGGTGAAGATGTGAGCCGGGCGCACATACTCGATCAGCGCCACCATGTCGGCCACCATGGCCGGTCTGTTGTAGGGGGCATGCTGTTCGCCGGGCCCCATTCGGTAGTCATGCCAGTCGGTCATGCCGAGACCATGCTCGGCAAATGTCTCCGTGTAGCCGTTTGAGGGGTAGGAACCACTCGATGTCTTCCAAACCTCCTGCAGAGCCGCATCGGGATACCCGAGGAATATCAATTTGCTCTCGGGCTGGCCCAGTATCGCCTGGGCGGCGACCGCCTCATCCTGACGCACGCTCGGGCCGACCGGATCGGTGTCGCTGTTGGTCATGAAGGCGATGGTCACGTCCGAGCGGCTGTAGGTGATACCAGCCGTGGTGATCACGTCGTCATCGGGGTGGGGGGCAACGACCAGAATCGGGCCTACGGGATCCCCCACCAAAACCGCATCTGCGGAAGGTACTGCGGTAGCTAGCGTCAGCAGCATTGCCAGGATGGCGAGCAGGACGAAGCGATTGCGATTGAGAGTATGAGTTCTGACCATGTCCCCTTGGTGGCCGGCCTGGCACCGGCCCCACCCTTTTGAATGTGCCTAAGTAGTGACGCCACATGATGGCACTGCGCCCGGGTCTATGCGACCCGGGCGCAGCGTCTCTACCTGGTTTTGGGTCCCCCTAGGGAAGGGCGTCAGCCCGGCGGATGAAGGCCGCCATCTGACCGCGGGTCACATTGTCATCGGGGCAGAACCGGTCGTTTGCAGGTGGATTGCACCCGCGGGTGATCCCGGCGGCTGCCAGCTTGGCAATGTCATCCTCGAATACCGAGCCGTCATCGTCGACGAACTTGTTGCCGCCGCCGTCATCGGTCAGCCCGAGGAAACGGACCAGGAAGGCCGCCATCTGGCCGCGGGTCACGTTGTTGTCGGGGCAGAACTCGTCGTTCGCAGGTGGATTACACCCGGCCGTGATCCCCTCGTCCGCCAACCAAATGATGTCAAGCACGAACGTGCTGTCTTCAATGTCGGTAAGGACGTTCAACGTGACTGACACCGGGTCATGGGCACCGTCGTCATCGGTCGGCACCACAGAGACCGTGTGAAGGCCGCCGGCTGTTGGAGTGAACGAGAACGTCGCTCCGGTCCCGGTATCAACGGTTGTGGTACCACGGGTAGCCGTCCACGCGTAGGTCACCGTGCCGGTGCCGCCTACGACGACAGAAGCCGTGTATTCCGCCGGTATCCCGGTCGAGCCGGCGCTCAACCCGTCGACGGCCACTACGAGTCCGGTGGAGTCATAGATATCCACAGTGACGTCGGCTATGTCGATGCCGTTGTAGTCGGTGTCTGCTGAAGCAGCCGTGTGGCTGATGACACCGGTGTGCGGGTCGGGCTCGTCCGTGTCGTCGGCAATTCCGGTCACAATCACGGTTTGCGCGGTATCCCAGTTGGCCGTCGTGAAGGTCAACGGTGAGGGCGCTGCAGTGACCTCAGCACTCGGAGTAACCGTGATGACCACGTCCGCCGTCGGCTCGCTGTCGAGCACCACCGTGTACGTGTCGGAGGCGCCGCCTTCGATGACCGACAGTCCGTCTCCGTCATCGATCGTGACGCCCGGGACGACATCGTCGGTGATTGTTCCGGTTCCCGTTGCGTCTGCAAGCGTTACACCGGTGGTCGGCGCCGTCAGCGTCACCGTAAACGTCTTGTCGGCCTCGGCGACGGCGTCGCCCAAGGTCGGCACTGTGAAGGTCGCCGATGCCGCGCCTGCCGCCAGGTCGACGGTCTCGCTCGTTGCGGTGTAGTCG
>JARFRN010000173.1 GCA_029287195.1 Acidimicrobiia bacterium
CCAAGAGATCGCCACCAGACTCCGTATTGGTGAAGCCCGCCTCGTGGTCACTCAGGACGTGATTCACCGCGGTCGCAAGATCCTTCCAATGTACGACAAGCTGATCAGCGCTGGTGTCGACCATGCCATCGTCGTCGACACCGGGGCCCGCATCGAGCTGCGGGAAGGCGACATCGAATGGTCGGAATTCCTTGCAGCTAGTCCTGAGTTCGTGCCGGTGCCGCGGGCACCGGGAGACCACATGAACATCCTCTTCTCCTCGGGTACGACCGGTGATCCCAAGGCAATCCCATGGACCCACCTCGCGCCTCTCAAGGCAGCTTCGGACGGTCACTACCACCAGGACATTCATCCGTCCGACGTAGTGGCGTGGCCCACCAATCTGGGATGGATGATGGGTCCCTGGTTGATTTACGCCACGTTCATCAATGGTGCAGCCATGGCGCTATCGACTGAGATACCCACCGGCGCGGGTTTCACCCGCTTCGTCGAGCAAGCCGGGGTGACTGTGCTCGGCGTTGTACCTTCTCTGGTGGCTGCTTGGCGAGCCTCGGGGGTGGCCGAAGCGCGCAACTGGTCGAAGATCCGGCTCTTCAGCTCCACCGGCGAGACCGCCAATCCCGACGACATGGGCTACCTAATGGATCTCGCCGACAACAAACCGGTAATCGACTACATCGGGGGCACCGAGATTGCCGGCGGCTACATGAGTTGTACGGTGCTCCACCCCTATGTTCCGGCGACGTTTACCACCCCGACCGTCGGCGGTGGGTTTCACATCCTCGACGAGCAGGGGAAGCCGACGAGTAGTGGTGAGCTGTTCATCGAACCACCTTGCGTCGGGCTCTCGGTCGAGCTGCTCAACCGCGATCATCATGACGCCTACTACGCCGGTACCCCGGACGTAGGCGTCGTGGTGCGTCGACACGGCGACCGCGTCGAGCAACTGCCGGGTGACCGCTATCGGGTCCAGGGGCGGGTTGACGACGCCATGAATCTGGGTGGCATCAAGGTGGGCTCAGCGGAGATCGAACGTGCCGTCACCGGCATCCCCGGGTTGGTGGAAGCAGCTGCCATTGCCGTAGAACCTCCGGGCGGCGGCCCCAGCAGACTTGTCATCTACGTCGTCGTCGAGGGAGCACCAGACGTCTCCGAGCTCCAAGCGGCAATGCAAAGCCGAATCCGCAGAGATCTCAACCCGCTGTTCAAGATAAGCGACACCGTTGTGGTCGACGAACTGCCGCGAACCCCTTCCGCCAAGGTGAAACGACGCGCGTTGCGGGCCGACTACGCGTCCCGCTAGAGCAAGTCGACGAAGGCACGTCAGCTTGGTTCCGGCAGTGTCAATCCCGCCGCCACAAACAACCGCTCCAGCAGGCGCATGTTGTCAATAGAGTCTTCGATCGGTAGTGGTGCGGCCGTCTCGGCCAGGATGGCGTCGGCGAATGCGGTTGCCTGCAGCCCGTATTGGTCTGCCACCGGCACCCGAAGCGTCTCGATGGTTGTCGCATGAGGATGGTGGTTGCCACCCCGACCGATCGTCACGGTCGTGGCATGGTGCCTGGGGCAGTTGAACGGGTCGGCTATAGAGATCCATCCTCCGGTGCCGTGGATAACGATGCTGTGCTGTGGCTCCTGCTCCATCGAACACGTGAACGTGGCGGTGCCGGCTCCGTAGTCGAGGATGGCGGTGAACGTCATGTCGACACCGGACTCGGGTCCGACGCGGGCGGTGGCCAGCACGTTCTCGGGCACAGGGCCGAGCAGCGTTCGGCACACGTCAACGCAATAACAGCCAACGTCGTAGAGCGCCCCTCCGCCGGTGGCCAGCGTGTGCCGGTAGTCGTCGGGGCGGGTGGAGCGGAAGCCGAACCAGATGGACACGTCGGTGATCCGTCCAATGGTGTCGTCGGTGAGCAAGCGGCGGACGATGTCCCACGCCGGGTGAAAGCGGTACATGAACGCCTCCATCACCAGCACGTCGTGCTGTGCTGCGGCGGCGGCCACCTTCTCGGCCTCGGCGGTCCTGAGAGTGATCGGCTTCTCGCAGAGGACATGTTTCCCGGCCGACAAAGCGCGGATCGTCCACCGGGCATGCAGGTCGTTGGGTAGGGGCACGTAGACCGCATCGATCTCCGGGTCGGCGAGAAGCGCCTCGTAGCTTCCATGGGACTTGCGAATCTCGAACTCCTCGGCAGCTGAGGAAGCGGTGTCCGCGGATCGAGACGCTACAGCCACAAGATCACATCCGGCGGCGCTCTGCAGCGCCGGAATGACATGCTGGCGAGCGATCAGCGCCGTGCCGAGTACGCCCCACCGGATGGCTTCAGGCCGGGAGCTCTCCATGAACCCAGCCTACCCAGCTTCTCTGGAACGTTCCAAGCGTGCGTTGGTATCATGAGAATACGGAGGAGCCCTTTTGAAGCAGCCGACAATCCTCGATGTCGCCGAGCGGGCCGGCGTGTCCAAGTCGCTGGTTTCATTGGTGATGCGGGAACCGGAGCGAGTGAGCGACACCAGCCGGGAAGCGGTGCTCCAGGCTGCACAGGAACTCGGGTACCGACCCAATGCGGTCGCAAGAAGCCTCGTGCAGCGGCGCACCAGAGTGATTGGGGTGGTGCTGTCCGACTTGCATAATCCCTTTTTCGCCGACGTGGCGGACGGCATTGAAGAAGCCGCGGTGCAGCGGGGCTACCGCGCCATGCTCTCCTCGGGATTCCTTGCTCCGAAACGAGAGCGGATCGCCATCGAGACCATGCTGGAGCTGCGCGTCGACGGCTTGATCATGCTCGGTTCGATGATGAAGGTAGCCAAGATCGAGAGGATGGCCGATGCGCTGCCGATCACCCTGCTGGGGCGGCACACCCGTTCCAAGGCGTTGGATTCGGTCGGAGTCGACGACTCGGCGGGAGCCCGGCAGGCCGTCGACCACCTGGTTTCGCTCGGCCACGAGAAGATCGTCCACATTCATGCGGGAACTGCGGCCGGAGCGCCCCGGCGACGGAGTGGCTATGAGAAGGCGATGCGCCGCCACGATCTGCAGCCCCGGCTGGTGAAGGGAGCTTTCACCGAGAGCGGTGGCGCCGCGGCGATGCGAGAGATACTCGATGGCGGAGACATCCCGACCGCAGTCTTTGCGCCGAACGACTTCGCTGCGTTGGGTGCGATGGAGACGATCGACGCTGCCGGTCTCGACATACCCGCTGATATCTCGCTCGTCGGTTACGACGACTTGGCGCTGGCGGCGCTACCACGGATTTCGCTGACGACGATCGGGCAGCCGCGTGCCGACCTCGGGAGACAAGCGGTCCGTCTGGTTCTGGAGTGTCTCGATGCAGGCCGCACTACAGCACGCCACATCGTGATTCCTCCCACTCTCGTTGTGAGATCCACAACCGCCCCACCGCGTTCGTAAGCGGACGGCCCGGCCCGTGACATACTGCGGCACGTGAGATTCTTGTTCGCGGTTGTGGCGATGCTCGTTTTGCTGGCGGCGTGTTCCGAGCCTGGAGGTGAAGGGGCAACCACGTCAGCGGCTGCGGCACCGACAACCACAACGACGCCTGCGGCTACCACGACCGTTCCACCGGGGACGCCGCCGACGGCCCCAATTGCGCTGAGGCTGCCGCCGCCTCTCGAGGAATGGGGTGCCGGGTACGTGGAACTCGACGGGCGCGAACTGTATGTGGCGATTGCCGACACAATGGAGAAGCGGCGTCAGGGTCTGATGGAGATCGATGATCTGCTCGATCTCGACGGCATGCTCTTTGTCTTCGATGGGGACACGTCGGGTGGCTTCTGGATGAAGAACACCCTGATTCCTCTGGACATTGCGTACTTCGATGTCGACGGCCGGTTTGTCGATGGTTTTGTGATGGAACCATGCACGGCAGATCCATGCCCTATCTACACCCCGGACGGGGACTACCGGTTTGCGCTGGAGATGGCAGCCGGCACGATGCCGCAGAATCCGCTGCAACTCGAAACGGGGATTCGCTGAGGGGGTTTGGATGACCAAGGTTGATGTTCTGTTCAACGGATATGCCGGCGATCGGGTGGCCGGTACCGTGAGCCTGGTACGCGACGGCGACACAACCGCCATAATCGACCCGGGCATGGTTCCCCATCGGGCGGTGATCCTCGATCCGCTGGCCGCGCTCGGTGTGGTTCCGGATGACGTCACGGATGTGATTCTGTCGCACCACCATCCGGATCACACTATGAATATCGCCCTGTTTCCCAATGTCAGGGTGCATGACCACTGGGCGATCTACAAAAAGGACAGGTGGATCTCGCGTCCCGCCGAGGGGTTCCGGGTGTCCGAGCACATCACTCTGACCGAAACTCCCGGCCACACACCCCAAGACATCACAACCCTCGTGCGAGCCGGCGATGTCGTGTTTGCCTTCACCCATCTGTGGTGGGGCGAGGCGTTCTCGGATGATCCTCGCGCTACGCAACCCGAGCTACTGCAACCCAACCGGGATCGAGTGCTCGAGATGGCCACGATCATCGTTCCGGGCCATGGGTCCCCGTTTGCTGCGGCCGCGGCGCCACGGATGGGAGCGGGACGATGAGTCGCTGCATTGTCGCCGTGGGGGCGGCGAGTTCGGCTCCGGCAGTGCCATGCCGGACCGCTATGTGCTACCGCTGATTGACTCCGAGCATCCCGAGGTTTGCTTGATTCCGACGGCAGGCGGTGACGCCGGCCACGCGCTCGTATTCCACGAGGTGCACAGCAGCTATGGCTGTGACCAACGCGGCCTACAAGGCGAGCCGGGATCGTGACAATGCTGTCGAGACTGCTTTTCCTCTGGTAACACCGAGCTCGGGCAGTCTGGTCTGGCAGCGTTGCTTTTCCCGATGTGGACTAGCGGTGGTCGGCTCGTTACACTCGCCCCTCGCACAACCCCTGCTCCCGGACCGCCCGGGGGCCTTGCGCGCCCGGTTCGGCGGGTAAGCCGACGCAACCGGCGCGTTCGTCCACAGGAGGTGAGATATTGCGTTCATATGAGCTGATGATGATTCATCGTCCCGAGTTGACTGAGCCCGACGTGCGGACTCTGGTAGGCGAAGTCGAAGGTGTGATTGCCGCCTCCGGCAACGTTACCGACACAGATTTCTGGGGGAAGCGCCGCTTTGCCTACGAAATCGACCATCTGCACGAAGGCTTCTACTCGGTCATCGAATTCGAATCCGGTACCGAGATGGTCGAGACCCTCGACCGCGCTCTCGGGCTACACGATGCAGTGATTCGCCACAAGATCACCCGAGTCGCCGCCAAGCAGCGCTGAAAACTGTCACAGTCGCAAGGCACACTGCGAGTGAGCAGAGAGAAGAGAGAAACGTAATGAGCAACAACAGTGTGACCCTCGTCGGCAACCTCGTAGACGATCCCGAGCTTCGCTTCACCCCGTCGGGCGTGGCAATGGCCAAGATTCGTTTCGCCGTCAGCCGGCGGTATCAAGATCGCAATCAGGAGTGGCAGGAAGAGACCAGCTTCTTCGGCGGTACCTGCTGGCGCGACATGGCGGAAAACGTCGCCGAGTCGCTGCAGAAGGGTATGCGGGTCATAGTCACCGGCAGGCTCGAGCAGCGTTCGTGGGAGACCCAAGAGGGCGACAAGCGCTCCATCATCGAGGTTCGGATCGACGACATCGGTCCCTCGGTGCGGTGGGCCACGGCCAGTGTTACCAGGACTCCGCGCAGCGGTGGTGGAGACTGGGCCGGCAACCAGAACAGCAGCAGTTCGGTCCCGCCGGCGCCGGTAGCCCGTGACGACTACGGACCCGACGAAGCCCCCTTCTAGATCAGCAACCTTTCGACTTCCCCAGGAGGACAACAGAATGCCCCCAACTTCGAGAAAGAAGAGGCGTCGCCCCAGCGCCGCGGAAGCGCGGCGGCGGCCCAAGGTCTGTCAGTTCTGCAAAGACAAGACCGAGTACATCGATTACAAAGATGTGGCTGTGCTGCGCAAGTACATGTCCGACCGGGGCAAGATCCGGGCCCGTAGGGTCACCGGTGCCTGCCCCAAGCATCAGCGCGAGTTGGCGACTGCAGTCAAGAACGCTCGCGAGATGGCGCTGCTGCCCTACATCTCACAGAGGGGCTAATGAACGTCATATTGCTAAAGGACGTCGCCGATCTGGGCGGCAAAGGGGACATCGTCGAGGTCTCGAACGGGTATGCCCGCAATTATCTGCTTCCGAAGAACTTGGCGATGAAGGCGACCACCGGTGCCATCAAGCAGGCCGAGAAGCTACGTCAGCAGCGAATTGAGGCTGAGGCCCGGGCGAAGGCAGAAGCCGAACAACTCGCCAGGAACCTGGTGGGCTCGCGGGTCGTGATTGCTGCTCGTTCTGGCGACGAGGGTCAGCTGTTTGGTTCGGTTGGAGCTCACGACATTGCGGAAGCGGTCAAGAAGTTCAGCGGGGTGGACATCCCGAGCGGGATTATTTCCATCCCGCAGCCAATCAAGGAGATCGGTCTCCACGAGGTGACCGTGCAGCCCCATGAAGAGGTGGAGTTCACCGTCACCCTCGATGTAATCCCCGCCTAGGAGGAGAGTCATGGCACTGGGAATCGACGATCCCCGCAGCGATTCCCTGCGCGTGCCCCCCAACAGCGTCGAGGCCGAGGAGTCGGTTCTCGGCGCTGTGCTGTTGGACAGCGACGCCGCCAATATCGCCCTGGAGAAGCTGCAACCGGACGACTTCTATCGGCCGGCGCATCAAGCGATCTTCGATGCAGTGCTCACCCTGTTCAACAAGAACGAGCCGGTCGACGCGGTCACTGTTGCCGAAGGTCTGCGCCGGGCCGAGATGCTCGACCGTATCGGGGGTTTGGGATATCTAACCGAGCTGATAGACGCGGTTCCGGCTACCTCGAATATCGAGCATTATGCCGGCATCGTCGAGGAGCATGCATTGCGCCGTCGCCTCATGCGTGTCGGCGGGGACATAGGCAAGCTGGCGACCGAGGTAGATCAGGACATTGCCGATGTACTCGATAAGGCGGAGCAGTCGGTATACGCAGTATCGGAACGCCGGGTTGGTGAGGGTCTGACATCGATTGACTCGCTGCTCGGCCCGGCTATCGAGCGCGCTGAGGAGCTTCACCGGCATGGGGCGGATGTCACGGGTCTGTCTACGGGTCTGCGTGATCTCGACCGGAAGCTAACCGGATTGCATCCCACCAACCTGATCATCATTGCCGCCCGTCCCGGCATGGGGAAGACCTCGCTGGCGCTCAACGTTGCGCAGAGTATCGCCGTCGAGGGTGATCCGGTTGCCTTTTTCACTCTGGAGATGAGCCGCGAAGAAGTCGTATCCAGGATGCTGTGTTCACAGGGCCGCATCGACTCGCAACGGCTGCGAACCGGTCGGCTCACCGAGGCCGATTTCTCCAAGTTGTCGACCGCAGCCAATGTGTTGTACAAGAAGCCGATCTTCGTCGACGATTCGGCCGGTCTGACGGTGACCGAGATCCGGGCCAAGTGCCGCAGGCTCAAGCGGCGTCATGGATTGGGTCTGGTCGTGGTCGACTACCTCCAGTTGATGCACGGCACCGGCGGCGAGAACCGGCAGCAAGAGATCGCCATCATCAGCCGCAGCCTGAAAAGTCTGGCGCGCGAGCTCGATGTCCCGGTGATCGGGGTATCGCAGTTGAACCGGTCCTTGGAGCAGCGTGAGGACAAGCGGCCCCGGCTGGGTGACCTTCGCGAAAGCGGAGCGATCGAACAGGATGCGGACGTCGTCTTGTTCATCTACCGGCACGAGTACTACAACCCGGAGGCTATCGAGACCAAGGGCATCGCCGAGGTTGCCATTGCCAAGCACCGGCAGGGCTCGGTTGGCAGGGTCGACCTCACATACCTCCCCGAGTTCACCCTCTTCTCGGACATGGGTCGCGACACCCCGGTCATCTAGCACCCGGGAGCTGAATCTGGTCTCGTAGCTACCGTCGGCTCGAGCCGGCGCCCGAGCCGCCGACCGACATGGTTAGGCCGAGCACGAAACCAAAGTCGTACCAGTTGCCGCTGTTGTGGACTTCGTAGATGTTCACCGTGTCGCTGAACAGTGAAATGATGAACGTAATCGGAACGATCACTCCGTGCCACAGGCCCATCCAGAATCCGGCGACATCACCATCTGGGCCGGCTACATCGACATTGGGGTTGGCTCCCGCCGAGCACGCCGATAACACGAGGATCAACAGTATGAACAATGGGACGAGGCGCTTCATGTCCATGGGATCTCCAATGACTTCCGGTCTGTACCCCAAGCGTAGATGCCGCGACTACTCGGCCACGTATCGGGGGTACGTCTGCTTTGCGTGCCGCGCAACCTCCAGGTCGATGTCGATGGTGAGGAATGGCTGCTGAGCTGAAGTCAATCCGAGGATCGCGCCTTCCTCCGGCTCGATGATCCAGCCGTGTCCACCCCACTCGAAACCGGCCGCGCCGACACCCGATCGATTGGACGAAAGGCAGAATGCCCCCGACATCACCGCAGCTGCACGGCCGCCCGCGATCCACTTCTCGGTCGAGGACATGCCCGTTGCCCTGGGGGCGGCCACGAGTTCGACACCTGCTCTAGCGTAGGATCGAGCGTGCTCTGTGAACCACATCTCGGTGCATATCAGGAAGCCGATCTGCAGGTCGGCGAGTTCCGCGGGCACGAACTCCTTCGGACCCGGCTGATACCAATTGGCCTCCCAGAAGCCATCCTCGTTGGGCAGGTAGTACTTGCGATGGGCCGGTTGATACCCCGCGGCAGCCGACCACAGGAATCCCTCGTTGTGGTTCGAATCCCCGTCGACTACCGGCTGCGTTGATACGACGGTTGCAGGGGCAAGTTCGACCAACATGCCCCGCCAGCTCTCGTGTTCAGCTACCGCAGACATCCAAGCCGCCTGGTTGGGATCGTACCGGCCGGCGAGCCACGGGGTAAATGGCATTTCGGGGAGCAGCAGCATTTCGCTGTGCTCGCGTCTGCAGTGATCCACGAGCGCCGACCATTGATTCTCCAGGGCGTCTCGCTCGTTGCTCAGCTCGCAGACTGTGACTTTCATGGCCCGTGTTCGGTGTCAGGCGGCGGGCACCGGTGTCCAATGGAGAAGTCCTCAGTAGGCCCAGCTAAGCCGCGGCACTCGTCGCCGATTGCGTTGACGGCCCCGGGGGCATCGACGCACTCTGCGGACGGCGGATTGTCGATGCGGGCACGGAGCCGTGCGGCGTTGATCTGAGCGAGGTGTTGGTTGGTCACCTTCCCAACCTAGACGAAACGGAGATCCCCGAAATCTGTCGTTGTGGCCGCGTAGGCTGGTGCCATGCCCCACAGCAGCACAGTCAACATCCCCGGATGGAGGGCGGCGGCTCGTTCGGCCACCCTCACCTTCCTGGGCGTCCTCAGCGCCTTGGTTCTCGTCTCCTTCGGAAGCCAGGTCATTGTCGCACCGGCCCTGCTTCCGGCGCAGTGGCTGATTGCCCGACACACGGGGGCGGCGACATCGATGGTGTTCTCTGTCTTCGGTGCCCTGCTGATTGCGGAAGTGACTTGGATTGCACTGGGGCTGGCCTACGGGGAAAGTGCGACGCCATCGGTTGGCGGGCTGATTGCTGCAGCCGGCCTTGGCGTAGGGATCGTCTTCTTCACGACATCGCGACCGGATGGGTAGCACGTGATCGACACATCCACCATCGGCGGGAGCGGGCCCGGCGTTCGCTCCGTCGTCAAGGAGATCGAAGTCGCCGCCCTGGCAGATGAGGTATGGGCGGCATGGGTTTCCAACGAAGGAATCTCCTCCTGGTGGGCGCCGGCATCGAGCAACATCGAACTGCGAATCGGCGGTCGGTACGAGATCCTCTTCAGCCTCGATCCTCCCGAAGGAGAGCGGGGCTCGGAAGGGTGCCGGGTTCTCTCCTATGTACCCGGCGAATCCTTTCCATTCACCTGGAACGCACCGCCGCACCTGCCGTTGCGGGCGACCAACACATGGGTGGTGCTGACTTTCACCACAACGGCGGCCGGTACCTCGGTACGGCTCGTCCACACAGGGTTTCTCCACGGTGCTGATTGGGACGCCTACATGGCCTATTTCGACGGTGCGTGGACGCACGTCCTCGATCTGTTGCGCCGTCACTACAGCGGCGCCAACGCGGGAGACTGAATTGCTGCGGCGGCAGCTTCCGCACCGCACCTCATCGCCTCCTCGAGGTTCTCACTCGCAATCCATGACGTCATGAAGCCGGCGTAGAAAGCATCCCCGGCACCGTTGGTGTCCACCACGTCGGCAACCGGCTTGGCGGTGATATCCACCCAGCCGCCATCCGACGTGAGGCCGGACGCTCCGTCGGCGCCATGAGTGCATACAGCAACTCTCGTTCCCGCGGCGATGCGTCCCTCCAGAAATGCACGCCAATCAGGCATCGCCAGCGAGTTCATGAACAGGAAATCGGCCGCCGCGATGAATTCGTCGTGATACGGGTTGACGCCGTCATAGTCATGGATATCGATCGAAATCGGTTTGCCCGCCCGGAGAAGCGTAGGAAGAAACTGGCGGCAGTAGTTCATGATCGTCACCGAGACGATGTCGGCGGCGTCCATCATTGGAGCGAGTTCGGCGACGTCGACCTCCTGTTCGAACGACCCGGAAGAGGCCCAGATGGAGATACGCTCACCATGTCGGTTCATGAGGTTGATGTGGCGCATCGTTCCCGCCGCGTCCGTTGTGGTGAGCAAGTGCACACCGCGCCCCTCCATGAAATCCCGGATCTTCAAGCCGGCTTCGTCGTCACCAACCAGCGCCCACAGCGTCACGTCGGCTCCGAGATGGGTCAGGTTCAACGCCTTGCCGGCCCCGCTCGACCCGACGGTCTCCACCATCCCGTTGGCAAAGACGGTGTCCGCAACCGGCGGGGGAAACTCATCCACGTAGACCATCGTGTTCCACGCCACGCCGCCGAGCACCAAGGCATTCAGATCCCTCATCGTCGGTACTGTACCGGTGCCGGGACGAGTGCCGGTAGCCGGTCGCCCGCCCGACCGCTTCCTCGCTAGGTTCATATCGGAGACCGCGATAGGAGTAATGGGATGCGGGTCGAGAATCCCGACGGAACCCAGGTATATGCGTCACGACGGTTCGACGAGCCCGCATCGCGGCTATGGCGTGCCTTCACCGATCCCGGCGATATGGCTGCCTGGATGTGGACTGGTTATGCCAGGAATTGCGTTGCCGAGTCCGACCTCCGAGTTGGCGGCCGTTACTCCGTCTACACCGACAGCAATGCCACTGCCGACGGTTGGCACACGGACCGCATCGGTCGGCTCGGCATCTACGTCGACATCGTGCCGGAGAAGAGGCTGGTCTTCACCCTGCACTGGGATGCGCCGGTGGGGTATAACCAGCGAGGCGGTGCCGTCACTGACGAGGTTGTGTTGGTGACATTTCGCCCCAGTGGCGACTCATGCGTCGTCGAGTTGCGTCATGTGGGGATTCCCGACGACGGTGTGTCCGCGGTCGAGCACCGCAAGGCAGTTGCCGAGGAGTTCGAGTTCCTGGCACGGCTGGTCGAGGCCCGAGGCTCGCATAACTCGTAGCCGATTGCCTGTGTGGACGATTCGGTCGATATCCGGCCACGGCTGGGTCGGCACGGTCCTTGCCGACCGGTGCCGGCCGACTGCTAGCGTCAGATACGGAAATCTCCACGGGGTCTCATGCCGCCAACGATTGCCGATGTAGCGCAGAGAGCCGGTGTGGGTGTAGGAACGGTGTCCCGGGTCCTCAACGAGAGCCCACTGGTGAGCGACCGAACCCGCGCCCATGTCCTCGCCGTCATCGAGGAGATGGATTACCGGCCGAGCTTCCTGGCTCGCGGTCTTTCCACGGGCACGGCGGGCGTGCTCGCTGCAATCGTGCAGCGTATGACGACCCAATCGGCGCTGCAGCGCCTTCGCGGCATCCTCGATGAGGCCTCTGCAGCCGGCTTCGACGTCATCCTGCACAACGTCAACGATGTTGGCGATCACCGCGACCCGGTGCGCAACCTGTTTCGTCCCGATCGCTGCGCCGGGGGTCTGCTGGTTTCCCTCAAGCCGGATGACGAAGATGTCGAGGCGCTGGCCTCGAATCCGGTGCCGGTGGTTGTCGTCGACGGCAGAGTTCCGGGAGTGTCCGGGTTGTACATCGATGACGAGCTGGGCGGTCGGATGGCGACGGAGCACCTTCTCTCGCTCGGTCACCGTAGGATCTCGTTCATCGGTGACTGGGAGGATCCGATCGGGTTCAATCCAAGCGCCAAGCGACTCGCCGGATATCGGGCGGCTCTCGGTGAAGCCGGGTACTCCGTACCCGACGAGTACGTGAAGTCCGGCCTCCACGAGCGGGCGGTAACCCTGCAGCACATCAACGAGCTGCTCGACCTGAGCCGGCCCCCTACCGCCGTGGTGGCATCAGCGGATTCGCATGCCATGATCGCCGCCGAGGGTGCCAGAGCTCGAGGCGTACTGATTCCAGACGACCTGTCTGTGATCGGTTTTGACGACCTAGATATCGCTCAACACCTGGACTTGTCGACTGTCCGGCAGCCCCTCTATGAGTCCGGGGCCCGCGGTGTCAGGATGCTGCTCGACTTGATGCAAGGAGCCCTGGCGGCACCCCACCAAGTCAAGCTGCCGCTCCAGCTGGTAGCGCGTGGCTCGACGGCCGAGCCCAGAGCTGACCAGCGGATCTGACTCTGCTTCCGGCGCAGGGCGCGATGGGTCACTAGGGACGAACCCTGCCAAACAGGTCGAAGAAGGCCGCCGTCGACTTGACCATCACATGCTCGAGCAGACCCTCATCGATTCCGATCGAATGGAACTGTCCGAGGATCTCATCCAGGTTCCCCATCCCGGCCGGATAGTCGGTACCCATCAGTGAGCGCTCCCGATGACGCGCCAGCCCGTTGCGGAGGGTGGTGAGAAGCTCGTCCGAGCCATTCATCCACGCAAAGGAACCGGGAACGTTGGTCAGATCGAGCCACACCTGAGGGTAGCGGTCTGCCAGTGAGAATCCCCACTCGAGATCCGGAAAACCGACATGTGCCAGCACGACCGGCAACTCCGAGTACTCCTCGAGCATCGCTTCCATGCCTGCTCTGTCGTAGTCGTGTCTGTACCACTCGTCGTAGCCGGTGTGCACATAGATGGGTCGTCGCGCGGTTTCCAGGTACGACAGCACGGGCGCCAGCCGCGGATGCCAGGGATTGAACCGCTGCACCATTGGGTGGAACTTGAGCCCGGCCATGTCGAACTCCTCGACCGCCTCCTGCACCACCCCCAGCGGGTCCGGATCGTCAACATGGACACCACCAAACGGGGTGATCTCCGGCACCTCCTCCGCCAGCTTCTGGCCCCACGCATGCAATCCCGCCGCCTCTCCTCGACCAATCGGGAACAGCAGGTTCGCCCAGCGCACGGCACCGGCGCGTCGCAGGTCCTCGACCGCCTGCTCCGCAGTGATGTCGATAGGGACCTTGAAGTCGAGGATAGAACGGTGAATCCAGCGCATCAGGCCGCCCATCCGGTCCTCCGGGAACAGGTGGGTGTGGCAATCGTGGAATCGAGGCGCCATGCCTCGACCATACCGCCGAGCACCTCTCGGGCCATGGTGTCGTAGGTCCCGTTCTCGAGGCCGATTGCGGATTGGACTTCCCGCACCCAGCGACTTAGTATGGATCCCGATCAAAGCCACCGACACGGAGAGGGGCTATGGCAAAAATCAACATGACGGGTCTCGGCAAGATCTATCCCGACGGAACCCGGGCCGTTGGTGATGTGAATCTCGAGATCGACGACGGGGAATTCCTCGTATTGGTCGGACCATCCGGATGTGGCAAGTCCACGGTGCTACGGATGATCGCCGGTCTGGAAGAGATCAGCGAAGGCGAGATGTACATCGGTGAAACACTGGTGAACGATGTACAGCCGAAGGACCGCGATATCGCAATGGTCTTCCAGAACTATGCGTTGTACCCACACATGTCGGTGTACGACAACATGGCTTTCGGGCTGAAGCTCCGCAAGATGGACAAGGCCGACATCGACCGGCGCGTCAAGGAAGCCGCAGAGATACTCGAGATCACCGAGTTCCTGGAGCGGAAGCCGAAGGCCCTGTCCGGTGGCCAGCGGCAGCGGGTTGCCATGGGACGGGCCATCGTTCGTGAGCCCAAGGCTTTCTTGATGGATGAGCCGCTCTCCAATCTCGACGCCAAGCTTCGAAACGAAATGCGCCGCGAGATCCGGGACCTGCAGCAGCGTCTCGGCATGACCATGCTCTACGTCACCCACGATCAGGCGGAAGCGATGA
>JARFRN010000262.1 GCA_029287195.1 Acidimicrobiia bacterium
ATGTAGGGTGCGGTGTCACTGCATCCGCCCTAGCTATGGACAAGGACCTGGCGAAGCAGGTCTTCACCCAGCAGAGAATTGCCACCGCGCGCTGGATTGCATTGAGCGAGGAGGACTTCCTCGACGAAATCAGTGTTGTGGACCTGATCGTTCGTCGCCTCGGATTGCCCGTATTCATCAAGCCCGCAGAACTCGGATCTTCGGTGGGAGTCGCCAAAGCAGCAAACGAGTCTCAGCTCGAAGATGCGATCCGCGCTGCCTTCGGGTTCGGAGACAAGGTGGTTGTCGAAGAGTTTGTCGATGGCCGTGAGATCGAGGTCGCAGTTCTGGGCGGCCCGCGATCTTCCGTTCCGGGAGAGATCGTCATTGAGGGTGAGTGGTACGACTACGACTCCAAGTACAACGATGCGACGAGCCAGTTTGTCGCTCCGGCGCGGTTAACGCCTCCGCAGTCACGGGTGGTCAGGGACATGGCGGAGAACGCGTTCGTCGCGCTGGGATGCAAGGGACTGGCCCGGGTCGACTTCTTCTTTGAGGAGAAGGGACGTGGTTTTGTCATCAATGAGATCAATACCATGCCCGGCTTCACCCCAATCTCGGGGTTTCCGGCAATGTGGCAAGCGAGCGGAATGACCTACGGCGAACTCTGCGACGAACTAGTCCGGTTGGCTTTGCGCGGCGAATAGAGCGCCGAATGACATCTACGCCAGTCGGGTCGGCTACAGCCTGACCACGGGGCAGGTCAGAGTACGAGTTATGCCTTCCACGGCCTGGATCCGGGCGACCACCAACTTGCCGAGCGAATCAACGTCTTCGGCTTGAGCGTGGACTACCGCATCATAGGGTCCGGTGACTGCCTCGCTCGATGTGACACCGGCGATCTCGGCGATCCGCTGTGCCACCTCGGCTGCCTTGCCTACTTCGGTCTGGATAAGGACATACGCCTCGACCATGGGCCCTCCTCGTAAGGTTCACCTAAGCCTGATGATACCGGGCACTACTTGCCGTCGGCTCCAAATCGGAGGTTCTTTGCGACGAGCGCACCATCCTCATCGAAGATGTCGAAGACGACGCGTTGTCCCTGGCGGAGCATGCGGAACAAGGAGCCTTCCAGCGAGCCGGGACGTAGCAGCACCTCGCCGGCATTGTCGTCACCCAGGATCACTCCGATACCCGTTGTCGCGTCGTAGACCTTGACAACACCTTGCATTGTTACGCCTTCTCCACCTTGCCGGCCTTGATGCACGAAGTGCAAACGCGAATGCGTCTGGAGTTGCTGCCGTGGCGCACTCGGACACGCTGAATGTTCGGGAGCCAGCGCCGGCTGGAGCGCTTGTGCGAGAAGCTGACTTGGTTGCCGACCCACGGCTCTTTGCCGCAGACCTCACATCGATATGCCATTGCGGGAAACCTCCTGAGGCGGCGGGGGAGTGTACCAGCGTTCACTCCACCGCAGGAATGGCGGCGCACGCGTAACAAGCGACGGTGCATCGCGGGGTGGGGATAGGGTAGCCGTCGGGATCGCCGATGAGAAAGCGGAGCGTTGCCAGCAGGCGATGCTCCGCACGAAAACGCTCAGTCATTCGAACTCTGCTCGATCTCGAATGCGTCCGCTTGGATGTGCCGTCCACGGCGGGCCCGATGGTACCTTCCTCCTATGACCGGGCGCTCTCTCGCATATCTCGCCAGTCTCCCCACCGACATGGTCAAAGGCATCGGGCCGGCAACCATGAGACGACTCGGGGAGATGGGGATCGATTCGGTTGCTGATCTCCTGCTTCACGTGCCCCGCCGCTATCTCGATCGTTCGCAGCTCTTCGACCTCTCCGATGTGCCGCTGAACGAGGAAGTCACCATCGGAGGCACCGTGCTGAGCGTTAGGAAACGCCGCCTTCCGCGCAATCGGACGATGACCGACGCCCAGATAACCGACGGCACCAATGTCATCACCGGTGTCTGGTTCAATCCCTACGTCAAGATCGTCGAAGGCTCCGAGGTCGCCCTGTCCGGGAAGGTGGAGCGGTTTCGCGGCAAGCTTCAGATCAAGAACCCCGACATGGCCCGCCTCGACGGTGGGGATGACTCGCTGCTGATCGGCAGGGTTGTGCCGATCCACCCCGCCGCCGGCGGGCTGCCTCCGGGCAGGATGCGCACCTCGGTTGACAACGCCCTCCGGCGCTCCCGGCCCGTTACCGAGGTGTTGCCTGTCGCAATGCTGGCTCGGCACCGCCTGGTTTCGCGCGACAAGGCACTTGGTGACATACACTTTCCCGATTCCAGGGACGATATAGGGCCGGCCCGGCGCCGACTGGTATTCGATGAGCTGTTTCGGCTCGAGGTAGCCCTGGCGCTGCGCAAGCGCGCCCAAATCGATGATGCCACGGGGATCGAGCACGATACGGGTGGCGGGATGGTCGCTTCGTTTGTCGATGCGCTCCCGTATCAGTTGACCGGCGCTCAGAATCGGGCCGTTGGCGAGATTCAGCGCGATCTTGCCGCCCCCCACCCGATGCACCGGTTGCTGCAGGGCGAGGTCGGCTCGGGGAAGACCGTGGTGGCGGTAGCCGCGCTGCTGACGGGTGTCCAGAGTCACTACCAGGGTGCCGTAATGGCCCCGACGGAAGTCCTGGCAGAGCAGCATTACCTGGGGATGAGCGAGTTGCTCGAGGACGCCGGGCTGGCACCGTACGAGCTCGATCCCGCAGGTAGCGCAGGCACCAAGAGCCTGTTTGCTGAGAAGTCGGATCGATCCGAGCCTGGCGTGAAGATGGCGTTGCTCACATCGAACAACGCAGAGGTCAACTTCCTACCCCCGGGCACGGCGAAGCGCGCCGACGTGCTCGACTGGATCCGAGCCGCAGAGGTCGATCTCGTAGTAGGCACCCATTCTCTGATCCAGGAGGGAGTCGAGTTTGCCCGCCTCGGCATTGCGGTTGTCGACGAGCAACACCGCTTCGGGGTCTACCAGCGCGTGCAGTTGCGAGAGAAGGCTGATGGCTATGGCCCGGACATGCTGATCATGACTGCGACGCCGATCCCGCGCACTCTGTCGATGACCCTCTACGGCGACCTCGACGTGTCGGTTCTCGATGAGATGCCGGCGGGGCGGTATCCGGTCAAGACCCTCCACAAGACCAAATCGCCGACCGATCTCGCGGAGGTATACGACCTGGTGCGCAGGGAGACGGCCGCCGGACGCCAGGCGTTCGTGGTGTGCCCGCTGGTCGAGGACAGTGACGCCCTCGAGGCGGCTTCGGCTACTGCCGAATACGAGCGGCTCCAAGGGGTCTTTCCCGACCTGCAGCTGGGGCTGATTCACGGGCAGCTTCGCCCCGCCGACAAAGACGGTGTCATGCATCGTTTTCGGGCTGGGGAAACCTATGTACTGGTGTCAACCACCGTTATCGAAGTTGGCATAGACATCCCCAACGCCTCAGTCTTGGTGATCGAGGATGCAGACCGATTTTGGCTGAGTCAACTGCACCAGCTTCGTGGTCGGGTCGGTAGCGGCGCCCATCGATCGACCTGTGTGC
>JARFRN010000268.1 GCA_029287195.1 Acidimicrobiia bacterium
GTCGAGAACGGCGATGTTGTTCGGGTCGATGGCCTCGGCGCCGACGTTGTCCTTGAATCCGTCGGCAACGTACAGCTGGACATCTTCCGGACCGGCACCAGCCTCGATGAGCGCCTGCACGAAAGCGGCGCCCTCTGCGAATGGGATCAGGGAGATCGCATCAACGCCGGCAGCCGCGATTTGCGCAGCCTCGGCATCGAAGCTGGTTCCGTCCTTGTCGAACTCGATGAACTCGGCAACGGTCACCCCGTTGGCCTCGAGCTGATCCTTCACCGCCGTGGCGAGACCACGGCCGTACTCGTCCGAACGGAACGCAATGGCAACGCTGGAGGCACCGCCATCCGTGATCAAATCCCCGTGCACCTGGCCTTGCAGATTGTCAGGCGGGGAGGTGCGGAAGTAGTAACCGCCGTCGTCGTAGGTGGTGAAGGTGGCAGCCGTGTTGGACGGCGAGCACATCGGGATCTCGCTGCCGGTGATCCGATCGATAACGGACAATGCAACCCCGGTTCCGGCCGGTCCCAGGATCACGTCGACCTCATCGTTGATCAGCTGCTCCACGGACGCCGAGGCAACTGCAGGATCGGTACCACTATCGGTCGGGATGACAACGATGTTGGAGTTTCCGGCTGCCTCCATCTCGGCAAAGGCCATCTCGATCGCCTTGGCAAGCGCGTCGATGATCACCGAGAGGCCACCGCTCTGCGGCAGCACGTAGCCGATTGTCAGATCACCCTCATAGAGCGGCTCGAAGGCTGGGGCCTCCGTCGTCTCCGGCGGAGCCTCAGTAGTTGTCGTTTCTGGCGCGGCGGTTGTCTCGGGGGCTGCCGTTGTTTCGGGAGCCGCCGTAGTCTCCGGCGCCGCGGTTGTTGCCGGTGCGGCAGTCGTGTCGTCCCCGGAGTCGTCTCCACACGCAGCTGCGAGGAGTGCGAAGGCCAGGAGTATCGCCACGACAGGAAGCTTCTTCATGGCTTCCCCTTTCGTATTTTTCAATTACAAGGTCCCGGCATGGCCGGGAGTGCCGGGAGCATAGGCGAGGGGACTAGTCCACGGCAACAGAGTGTTGGCGTTGTCACGACGAAGACGGCGACATCGGCGAGTCCGTGGGATTGCAACCCTCCGACATCGTTAACATCGAGCACCCAGGAAAGGAGCAACCGTCCCAGTGATCAGTGCACTGCAGCGGAAGGCGATCATCGGTGATGTTGCCATTCTCGTGGTGGTCACCGTCGCCGGTTTTGCCACCCATCTGACGCTTGATGCCTTTTGGCGAATGCTCGTCACGACCACCGGCGCCCTGGTTGCGTGGTTCGTTGTAAGCCCCTTTGTTGGGGTCTACCGACCGGAGCACATCGTGGTTCCACGATCGCTCTGGCGGGTAGGGATTGCCTGGCTGATTGCTGCGCCGCTGGCCACATACCTCCGCGGCGCCATCCTGGGGCGCGACATCCCGCCCGAGTTCGTGACTGTGGTCATCTTGATCAACGGGTTTGCCCTCGTCATATGGCGACTCGTGCTCGGCTGGTCGCAGGCAAGGCGCTACCGAGCGGAATCGATATCGACGAGCAACCCGCTGTGATCTGCCCCGGCGATCCGCACCGCCTGGGTTCGTAGCCCGCGGATCGGTCCCGCAAGGAAGGCATGGTCGATGCGAAGCAGACGGGGAGACCCCGGCCGGGGACCCCACGTGCGTCTTGCAGTGCCGGCTTGTGTCGCTGCATCCGTGGCAATACGGCGTAGTCGTTGATAGAGCGGCCACGCCGGTGAAGAATTGAGGTCACCAACGACGACGCGTGCTTCCGTCGGCGTCGCCGTCAACAAGATCGATCGGAGGCAGGCCAGCTCTCGGGAGCGCAGGCGCCTCGTGGTGGACAGGGGACGTACGATTGGATTCATGAGATGGGCGTTGACGACTTGGGTATTGCCTACCAAATCCCACTCAGCGCCCCGCAGCCTCGCCACGATCGGGCGACGCGCCGGGAACTCGAGGCGCGACAGTTCGGCGCCGCCCCGCAGCACCATCCCCATGCCGGTCGTGTCGTCGCGGGGGTCGAGCAATCCGTCATCCCCCCAGTCCTGCAGGACCCGAGCCGCATTGGCAGAAAGCTCCTGAACCGCGACGATGTGCGGCCGGTGCTCGTCGAGGACCCGCGCCAATGACCCGGGCTCGGCTCGGCCGTTGTAGAGATTCTGAGTCAGGATGCGAAGCGGCATCTCGAGAGATTACGCATCGGAAGCCTCTTCCCCGACCTATGTGGCCTGATCTGGAGGGGGAGCTGCCACAAAACAGTGGTTGAGTGGAGATGATGGGCGACCGATAGGGGTCGAGGACGAGAACTGAGATTCAGCGATCGTTGCGGGAAGGTATCGTGTACCCGCTCGTAGTACGAGATTGCTCGCAAACGAGGAGATTACGGTGCGTTTGACCACGGCGATGTTGGCCGATGCGGCACAGGTGCAGGGCGGCAAACTATTCGTGCTCGGCGGCGGATTCGACACGATCAGTGCGCGCAAGCTTCCGGTTATCCATCGCAGCCTCACCGTCGCCTTAGTCGCTGAGATCGAACCCGACGAACGACATCGAGATCTCGAGATTACGCTGCGCCTGATCGACGAAGACGGTATCGACATGGGGGTCGAGGCCAAAGGAAAGCTCCGGGTCGGGGCGCCACCAAACCTCCCGCCAGGTTCATCGAGCATCGTCCCGATCGTGAGCCCGTTCCATGGCATCGAGTTTCCCGACGCCAAGGGCTACGCGTTCGTAGTGACTTTTGAGGATCAGGAACTGGCGCGCATCCGGTTCCGCGTCGTCCGCGTGGGCTGATACCGTAGGCCTCGTGCTTACCATCCCCTGTCTCTTATACACATCTGACGCTGCCGACGAAAGAGG
>JARFRN010000091.1 GCA_029287195.1 Acidimicrobiia bacterium
GGCGGCGAGCGGGGTTGATCCTGATCTGGTTGCGCATCGTACCTTCCCCGGCAACCGGCCAACTTCTGTGATCCTGGCGCCCAAGCTGACACCAAGTGTGCTCGGGCAGCTGGTTGCGCTCTACGAGCACAAGGTGTTCACCCAGGGGGCGATCTGGGGCATCAACTCGTTCGATCAGTGGGGTGTCGAGTTGGGCAAGGTATTGGCTTCCCGCATCATCGACGAGTTGCAGGCAGACGAGGATCTGCAGCTGGATCACGACGCCTCGACCACCGCGCTGATAGATATGTTTCGTCGTCGCGGCTAGCTAGGTTTTCGCGACCTGGGTTCGAGAGCGCGAAATCCGTTACTAGTGCACCAGTTTGTGACAAGTGAGAGTTCACTTTGGTGTCACATAGGCGTGTCGCTGCGTTCAAGTGCTGGTTCTAGCTTGCTATCGACCGGGCGAGTGCGGGGTTGATGAGGCTGTGTGTCTGGCCCTTTGATCACTGCTGATCACGCTCACGAGAGAGGAACAAGGAAGGAATTCATGAGATCTTTCAAGTGGAGAACTCTGATTGCACTGCTGGCCGCGATTGCACTCTTAGCCGCTGCCTGTGGCGATGATGACGACAGCGACGCCGGCGCCGAGACCACTGCAGCTCCGACGACTGAAGCTCCGGCGGAGACAACTGAAGCTCCGGCGGAGACAACCGAAGCTCCGACAGAGACGACCGAAGCACCGATGGACGAGGGTCTCTTCGGCCTTCCGCTGATCGACCCGCTCGACGTTGCCGCCGGTGACATCGGAATTGCCGGTTCGTCCACCGTCTTCCCGCTGTCGGTTGCAGTCATCAACCAGTGGATTGATGAGGGTGGTCCGGAGTACTCGATCGATTCGATCGGTTCCGGTGGTGGTTTCGAGCGGTTCTGCGTCGAGGGTGCCTCTGACATCTCGAATGCCAGCCGTGCCATCAAGGACTCCGAGGTCGAGTCCTGCCAGTCCATCGGCCGCGAGCCGATTGAGATTCGGGTTGGTACCGACGCTCTATCGCTGGTCGTCTCCAGTGGCAACTACTTTGCCTCTGAGCTAACGCTCGAGGAGATCGCAGCTGCCTTCGAGGCTCCGGCCGGTGCCACCTGGGATTCGGTCAACCCCGACTTCCCGGCGCATCCGATCCAGGCGTTCTCGCCGGGTGCCGACTCCGGCACGTTCGACTACTTCAACGAGGTCGTATACGACGAGGCTGAGCCTTCGCCGATTCTGTCGGCTGGTGTTGTCGAGATCGTTGGTGAGGATGACAACATCACGGTTCGTGGTGTTGCTGAGGATGGTTGCACCGAGGGTGATACCAGCACGACTTGTGCGATTGGTTACTTCGGCTATGCGTTCTTTGCTGAGAACTCCGACGTTCTCCAGGCGGTTGCTGTCGATGCCGGTGACGGTCCGGTTGCCCCTGGTGATGACTCGGTCAACGAAGGCACCTATCCGATCGCACGTCCACTGTTTATGTACACCGATGCCGGAGTGATTGCGGAGAAGCCGCAGGTTGCGGAGTTCATCGCCTACTACTTGAACAACGTCAACGACCTGATCGCTGATGTCGGCTACTTCCCGGCTCCGCAGGATGCCCTGCAGACCGCCGCCGACAATATCAAGGCCGCGGCGGGCTGGTAGGAGCAGCTTCAACAACATCGAACTGCGAATGACATAGCAGGAGCGGGCCTTCCAGGCCGGACTGGCCGGGGGGCCCGCCCCATGCCACAATCCACGATCGGCAACGAAGGGTGACGGGAGCGATGGCGACGGGTAGCGACATCCAAGATGTCAGTATGGAGGAACAACTCGAGCGGAAACGCCGCCCGCTCGATACCTTCATCGTCGGTTCACTCTTCATAGCCGGCGCCATTTCCATCGCCATCACCCTCGGCATCCTCTGGGAGCTCGGATCCGAGTCCCTCCTCTTCTTTACCGACGAAGTCGTCTCCATAGGGAGCTTCTTCACGTCGACAGAGTGGTCCCCGCAGGCGGGCAGCTTCGGCATCTGGCCGCTGATTCTGGGAACGCTGCTGATTACATTCATCGCCCTGCTGGTGGCCGTGCCGGTCGGTCTGTCGGCGGCTATCTACCTGTCGGAATACGCCAGCGCCCGGGTACGCAACTTCTTCAAGCCGGTACTCGAGATCCTCGTGGGTATCCCCACGGTGGTCTTTGGGTTCTTTGCCCTGACCTTCATGACTCCGCTGCTGCGCTCGATATTTGGCAGCACGGTCGGCTTCTTCAACGTTTTGTCGGCGGGAATGGTGGTAGGGCTCCTCATCGTCCCGCTGATCAGTTCCCTGGCCGAGGATGCCATGGCGGCGGTCCCCAACTCGCTGCGGCAGGCCTCCTACGGCCTGGGAGCGTCCCGGCTCGAGACCTCGCTGCGGGTCGTCGTTCCGGCAGCTCTTTCCGGCATCGCCGCCGGGATCGTCGTGGCAATGTCGCGCGCGGTGGGTGAGACCATGGTGGTGACCCTCGCCGCCGGCGCTTCCCCGCGTAACTTCAGCCTTGGCGAGGATTCGCTATTCGGCTACATACTGAGTCCGTTCGAGGGTGCCCAGACGATGACCGGGTACATCGCCATCACCGCCAGCGGCGATATCAGCTACGACACCATCGACTACAACTCGATCTTTGCGATCGGGCTCACGCTTTTCCTGATGACCCTCGGCCTCAACTCACTGAGCCGCCGCATCGTCAAGCGCTTCCGGCAGGAGTACGAATGACGACCACAGCTCCCGAGAAACAGACCCGCGACTACTTCCCGACCGAGGACGAGTATCAGAAACTGCTCGGGAGGCGGACCCGATTCGGTCATACCGTTCGGCTGACCCTCCTGCTGATGCTCACCATCGCAGTGGTTGGTTTGGGCATTCTGCTCTACACGATCATCGACGACTCCTTCGGTTTGGTCGCCGTCATCAACGAGAACGAGCCGGAGGACATACTGGCTGCCTACGGCTATGACCCGGCGACGACCACGCTCAACGACCTGAACAAAGAGCAGCTCGTCGAGGTGTTGGCGGGAAGCGTCTCCAGTGGGGTAGGGCGCCGTTTGGAGCGCGATCAGCGTTTCTTCGAGGATCGCCTTGTCTTCGAGACACAGGAGAAGTGGGACGAGGTCTGTGCCTCCGATGATCCGCCGGCGGGCTGTGATGGCGGGGTCCGCAGCAAAGGTAATGTTGTGGATCTGGTGCAGGAAAGGGTTATCCGCCCGGACATCGTTGCGGCGAGTGGGCTGACCGGTTCGATCCTCAACCCGGATCGCTTCAAGGAGAAGGTGCAGCAGGACTTCGTCGACAACCCCGACAATTACGAGCCCTTTACTTACGAAGACGTTCGCTACACGTGGCGGGCATGGTTCAGCTGGAAGTTCATCACCAGCCCCGCCAGCGACCGGCCCGAGATTGCCGGGGTGCGTACCGCCGTGCTCGGATCGATCTGGCTCGTCATCATCACGGTCCTGTTCGCCGTACCGGTGGGCGTGGGAGCGGCCATCTACCTCGAGGAGTTTGCGAGGCCCAACCGAATCAACGACCTCATCCAGACCAACATCAACAACCTGGCCGGGGTACCTTCGATTATCTACGGCATGCTCGGCCTGGCCGTCCTGGTTCGAATTCTCGAGCCGATAACGTCTGGCTCCCTGTTCGGCGAGGGGGCTCCGAACGGTCGCACGATATTGTCGGCCGGTCTGACGCTGGGGCTGCTCACTCTACCGGTGGTGATCATCAGCTCGCAGGAGGCGATTCGCGCGGTTCCCAATTCGCTCCGTCAGGCCGGTATGGGCCTGGGGGCTACCAAGTGGCAAACCGTGCGCAGCCAGGTGCTCCCGGTCGCCATTCCCGGCATCTTGACGGGGACGATCCTCGCGGTGGCCCGCGCCATCGGTGAGACTGCACCCCTGATCCTGGTGGGTGCGGCCGGCTTCATCACAGTTAGCCCGTCGGGGCCGTTCAGCCAGTTCACCGCTCTGCCAATTCAGATCTTCCAGTGGACCTCACTTCCGCAAGAGGAATGGCGGCATCTTGCGGCTGCCGCCAGCCTCGTCTTGCTGGTGCTTCTGCTCACTCTCAATGCAGCGGCCGTCTTGCTTCGCAACCGTTACTCCAGGAGACTGACTTGATGAACGACACAACGGAGACGCTTTCTGTGGATACAGCCGACATGCCCCCCGATCCGACGCTCACAGCAGCGCCGACAGCGATGAAGAACGCACGAGAAACACCCGAGGAGGCCGGACCGGGTGTGATCGAGACGAAGAACATGGATGTGTTCTACGGCGACTTCAAAGCCGTCGCGGATGTGTCCATGAACTTCGCGTTCAACGAGATCAGTGCCCTGATCGGGCCCTCGGGCTGCGGCAAATCGACCGTATTGCGCTCGCTCAACCGAATGAATGACCTCATCCCCACTGCTCGCACCGATGGGGAAGTTCTGTATCACGGTGCCAACATCTATGCCCCGGGCGTCGATCCGGTCGAAATCCGACGCCGCATCGGCATGGTGTTCCAAAAGCCGAATCCTTTCCCCAAATCGATCTTCGACAACATTGCGTGGGGGGCCAAGATAAACGGCTTCAAGGGTTCCAAGGCAGACATGAAGGACTTGGTCGAGGGTGCACTGCGACAGGCCGCGCTGTGGGATGAGGTGAAGGACAAGCTGAATGAAAGCGGGCTCTCGCTGTCCGGCGGCCAGCAGCAGCGGCTCTGCATTGCCCGGGCGGTGGCGACCCAACCGGACGTGATCCTGATGGACGAGCCCTGCTCCGCTCTCGATCCGATTGCCACGCTGCGTATCGAGGAACTGATGCTCGAGCTCAAGGAAAACTACTCGATCATCATTGTCACCCACAACATGCAGCAAGCAGCGCGGGTATCCGATCGGACGGCCTTCTTCAACGTCGAACTCGATACCAAGGGTCAGCGAACCGGCTATCTGGTCGAGTTCAGCCCAACCGACCAGCTGTTCACGTCCCCCAAGGAGAAAGCGACGGAGGACTACATCACCGGACGGTTCGGATAGGCAGGGGGCAACAGCAATGACCGCAGACCGAGATGTGACCGCTGCCGTCCCCGAACGCGAGGGCACCCGGCAGCATTTCGATGAAACTCTCGAGCAGATCAAACAAGACCTGGTGACCATGGGCTCCCTGGTTCTCGAGAACGTGCGCCGCGCCGGTGACGCCATGGTGGAGAGCCGCCTTGACCTCGTTGAAGTCGTTCGCGAAGTTGACGATCAGGTCGACCAGCTCTACCTAGAAGCAGAGAAGCTGACGTTCGAGACGCTGGCGCGGCAGCAGCCGGTGGCAGGAGACCTCCGGTTCCTGGTTGCAGCGACGCGCATTCTCTATGAGCTGGAGCGATCAGGCGACCTCGCATACAACTGTGTGAAGATGCTGGCACGAGTCGATGGGTTCCCGCAACACCCGCTGATTACGCCGCTGCTGGAAGCTTCGGTCACTGCGAGCTGCAAGGTCTTCGCTCAGGGTATCGACGCTCTTGCCGATCTGGTGCCCGATGCCGGCGCCAAGCTGGATGCCGCAGATGACGAGGTGGACCATATGGTCTCGGAGCTCTTCACCGTGGTGGGTCGGCACAGCTTCGAGGTCGGCCTCGAGGTGGCGATTGCCCTATCCCGGGTCGGTCGTTTCTTGGAACGCATCGCCGATCATGCAGTCAATATCGGGGAGCACGTCACATATACCGTAACTGCAGCGCTGCCTGGAGAAGGTCACAACGCTACTGCCGACGAAGACGGCGGCTGAGCGTTTAGTAACCGGCTCAGGAAAAGGGCGAGCTTCACCGCCGTCGGCGCTACCGCGACTCCGGCTAGCTGAGCGACCTGGAACCCCGGTACCGACGAAGGAGCAATACCGGCAAATGTGTCGCTGAGGGTGCGTGTGCCACCGTCACCGCAGGATCGGCAAAGCGCGTTGAAGAAGTGAAGTAGTAGACAGCAGCTACGTACGTGCCGACTGCGTAGGCAACGCTCGACGTCCTTCCGGTGCGCACCGGCCTATAGATGACTACAAGCAGACCCAATGTCGCAACCACTTCCGCTTTCCAGAGGTGTGATTCCGTGCGAGCTGTGGAGGCCACCGAAAACCGGGTCGAGATCGAACATCACGATGGCGATAATCACGCCGAAGATCCCGCCGGCTACCTGGGCCGCCATGTACGCAGCGGTATCTCGGTTGGAAAGCTGCTTGTGTGCGCGAAACCCGAGTGTCACCGCCCGATTGGGATGAGCTCCCGAAACCCACCGAACGCAAGAATCAGTGCGGCCAAAACCGCGCCGAGGGCAATCGCACTCTGCAGCAATACGAGCCCGGGATCGGCCGAGAGTCTCTCGGCCATGATCCCGGACCCATACAACAGTGGCCGGCAGAAAGGACGTACCGATGAATTCTGCCGTGAGTTTCTGGGCGAGAGTTGCCACAGCTTTGTGCTCTGTTGACTGGACCGCTAGGTCGTTGCCGCATTCACAATGCCGCGGGGACCTCGAGGCTCGCCAGCAGCGCGCGGACCCGTTGCTCGATGTCGTCACGTACCTCACGGACCACCTCGATTGGCTGTTCCTTGGGATCGGTCAATTCCCAGTCTTCGTAACGCTTGCCCGGATACACGGGACAGGCGTCACCACAGCCCATGGTGATCACTACATCGGCGGCGCGCACGATCTCGTCGGTCCATGGCTTGGGGAAGGCGGTCCGAATGTCGATCCCAACCTCGGCCATAGCCTGGACGGCCATTGTGTTGATCTCGGAGGCAGGTTCGGATCCGCCGGAGAAGACGTCGACATCGTTCCCGCCGAGATGCTGCAGCCAGCCGGCGGCCATCTGTGAGCGGCCGGCGTTTTGCACACACAAGAACAGCACGGCCGGCCGCTCGGTTACGGCACGACCCTCGATTCTCGCCAGCGCCCGCAGCCGGTCTTTGGTGAACTTCTCTATGAGAATGGGGAGCCACACCGTAACCGTGGCGCCCGGCTCGAGCAGATCGCGCGACTCGGCGATGAAGCGCTCGATCGTCTCGGGACCGAACGTGCCGGCAAATTCCTCCTTGAGCCGCTCAGCGGCCAATTTCACCAGGTATTGCTGTTCGGTAGTGAGGCTGCCCATGTACTTGTCGGTCATGCGGCTCCCTTCTCGGTGAGTGCTGTGATTCGTCCGCGGAGGCGCCCTAGGGCGGTGTCGAATGACTTCCTGGTCGGGTGCCGGACTGGGTCCGGTGTAGACCAGTGCCAGTGCTCGGTGCTGGACTCGAGTTCCTCGTGCGCCTGGTCACACACGGTGATTACGAATAGGTCCTCGTGGGCGAGTTCGGTCCAATCTTGCGGCCTGGCGTTTGTCAGGTCGAGTCCCGCACGTGCCGCCGCAGCGACGGCCCCCGGGTGTACCCGCGTCGCCGGCTGAGTCCCGGCGCTCAACGCCTCTCGGCCGGTCGTCGCCGTCCACAGGGCGGCAGCCAGTTGCGACCGGGCCGAGTTGTGCGTGCACACGAACAAGATCGGTCGTACCGGTAGTAGACCACGGTTGTGGATAGCGGCAAGAGTGGCGTTGCGGAGCCGCACGTATCGTCTGCGCCGATCTCCGGCCGACACGACCCGCTCGATCAGGCCGGCGCTCTCGAGGACTCGGAGGTGATGGGCGAGGAGGTTGGATGCCAATCCGTGGCTGCGAGCTATGTCGACCGGCGACATATCGGTCACGGACAGCTGATCGACGATCGCCAGGCGAGTTGCGTCGCCCAAAGCGGCAAACCTGGCTGCGCGTTCTTCGAGGTTCATAGGGCAACTCTAGTAACTCAAGAAATATTGAGTCAAGGAGCATTGACTGACCGCCGGAATGTGCATCATTCGGGGTCGGCCGTTGCGGGGCAATACCATTGGGTGATGACAGACGCCGACGAGAGCGCAACACATCGGGCGCCCGGGTGGCGCTCTGTAGGCCTCCCGATCGAGCACGGCGGCTGGGGCTTCACTCTCGAGCCCGCGTTGCTCGGTATGTTGGTTGCCTACTCGGCCGCCGCGTGGGAGCTGGCGGTTGCTTCGATCGCCGTGTTCCTTGCGCGCCGCCCGGTCAAGCTGGTGCTGACTGACCTGGTGCGGCGTCGCTGGTTGCCGAGGAGCAGAGTTGCGCTTGGGTTTGCACTGGCATACGGAGCGGTCGCCGGTCTGGGGCTGGCGGGGGCGATTGTGACTGCAACATCTCAGTTCTGGTCGCCGCTGCTGGTTGCGGCCCCTCTTGCGGCGATCGCCCTCTACGCCGATGCGCGCAGCCGGAGCCGGGGATTGGTGCCTGAGCTGGCAGGAGCGGTTGCCATGGGAGCGACGGTCACGATGATTGCGTTGGCCGACTCGTGGGATCCAGCGCCGGCCTGGGGCCTGTGGTTGGTACTGGCAGGTCGGGCGGTGGCGACGGTGGTGCTCGTCCGAGGTCAGATTCGCAGGGTGCGCGGGCGGCCCGCCGGAGCAAGCGGAATTTACATCGTGCAGGGGGGCACCGTCGCAGTGTTGGGGGCCGCCGCGGTGGCCGACGTGGTGCCGTGGCTCTCGGTCGTAGCGCTTGCAGGGATTGCCGCTCTTGCCTACCGGTCACTCAGCGTGCCGCCGGTTCAGGCAAAGACCGTCGGCTGGACACAGATGGTCGTCGGGATGGCGGTGGTCCTGCTCACCGCTACCGGGGTATGGGTCGACTGGTAGGGCAATCCATTCCTCGCGTTCGGTTCGAACCCAGGTAAGAACACCATTCAATGAACGATTGTTGCGGAGACAGAGATGACCGACATCAAACAGGCCCACAGTGAACTCATCCGGTTCATCGACTACTGGCTTGCCGAAAACGAGTGGCGGCTCGACCAGACGACTCTCGATTTTGCCCTCGATGTCAGACTGCTGGCGGCCGACCACGCCTCTGCAGATCTCCAGCCGGCAGCGTGACGATCAACCCGTCCAGTGAATACGGCACCAAGTGCGCTGTTCACACTCCGGGCACTGCATCCACCGATTGAACCTCTTGCCCGGAACCCAGGCTGATATGAGGGCGATCCGCACGATCGCTTCTACGGTTGTCATCCTCGAATGGTTCAGGCAGCGCGAGCATGCGACGACCACGGTACCGGCGCGACGAGGTCCGGCGCTGTAGAGCGCCTGTTTACCCTCCGCATGCTTGCCATTCACGAGAGGATCACCGTCGAGGTGATCGTCCGGGGGGGCCATCGGGGGCGGGTTGAAGAGCGCACTCTTGCCGAGCGGATCCGCCTTTTTCATAGCTTTCTCGCAATAGTTGCAGCCAGTTGGCGATAGGCTATCGCCGGTTTCGATGACTTCGCATGCCTCAGAACCGAGCGCCCTTTTCCCGGCGCTTCGGCAACTCGAACGGACTTCGGGATCGGAGGCGGTAGTACTTCCAGGCCGTGCTGTTCTTCGACAGATTCGAGCACTTGGTGTGCCAGTTTGGTGCGTCCGTCGAACAGGGTGGCGATCCCGCCGAGTACCTGGAGGGTCTCGTTGGTGAACGAACGGACGTCGGCGACCGTTTCCAGCAGTTGACCGACACCGCGATGGCTCAGCGTGTCACACTGGAAGGGGATGGCAACCATGTCGGCTGCGGTCAACCCGTTGATGGTGAGTATGCCGAGTGACGGGCCGCAATCGACGAAGAGGTAATCGAACTGATCAATGAGCGGATTCAGAGCCCGAGCCAAGACGAATTCGCGGCCCGTCTTGGTCAGCAGATGGACTTCCGCTCCGGCCAGATCGATCGATGACGGCAGCAGTGCCGGCTGGTCTTCCAACTCGATCAGGATGTCCTTCGTCTTGACCCTGCCGGCGAAGACGTCATGGAGCGTTGCCTCGAGTGTTTCCGGATCGACGCCCATCGCGTACGTAAGGCAAGCTTGTGGATCTAGATCGACCAGCAGAACCGAGTTGCCCGCCTCAACAAAGGCATCACCCAGTGAATGGACGCTCGTCGTCTTGGCAACTCCGCCCTTCTGATTCGCAAATGCAACGATCGATGCCATAGACGGATTCTAAAGGGGCCCGCTTGCGACGGCGATACCGGTATCAGGCGTTGTAGGTAGTAGACGAGACATCTCCGCCGCTTCCAGTCCAGTTCGTGTGAAAGAACTCGCCGCGGCCGTGATCTATCCGCTCGTACGTGTGAGCACCGAAGTAGTCGCGCTGTGCCTGAATGAGATTGGCGGACACCCGGCGCGATCTGTAGGCATCAAAGAATGCGAGAGCCGAACTGTACGCAGGCACAGGGATGCCGGCGGCAACGGCGCGCTGGATCGTGCGGCGCCAACCTGCCTGCGCTTCCTCGACGGCCGAGCTGAAGAAATCGCTGAGCAGGATATTGTCCAGGTCTCGATTCTCCTCGTAGACCGTCATCAACTCACCGAGGAATCGGGAGCGGATTATGCATCCACCGCGCCACATGGAGGCTATCGACGCGAAATCCAGATCCCACCCGTGTTCCTCGGCCGCTGCGGCGAGCAGCATGAAACCTTGGGCGTAGGAGACGATCTTCGAAGCGTATACGGCGTTGTGCAGATCGGAGACCGACGTTTCTCGATTGCCGTCGAATCGAGCACCGGGACCTTTCAATCTGTCGGCAGCAGCAGTCCGTTGATCGATCAAGGCCGATACGACGCGCGCATATACAGCCTCGGCAACGAGCGTTGTTGGCTGCCCGAGCTCCATCGATGAAATCACTGTCCACTTGCCGGTGCCCTTCTGCCCGGCTGCATCGAGAATCTTCTCGACCAATGGATCGCCATCGCTGTCGACAGCGCCCATGATGTCTGCCGTGATCTCCACGAGGTAGGAGTCGAGCGGACCCTCGTTCCAGTCGGCGAAAACGGATTGCATCTCGTGATGGGACATCCCGATGCCGCGGTACATGATGTCGTAGGCTTCCGCCAGCACCTGCATGTCGCCGTACTCGATCCCGTTGTGCACCATCTTCACGTAGTGTCCCGAACCATCGGGGCCGACCCAATCGCAACACGGGACACCGTCGACCGAGGCGGCGATCGACTGCAGAATCGGCTTTATATGGGGCCAGGCGGCCGCGCTGCCGCCGGGCATTATCGAAGGTCCGGTGCGGGCGCCTTCCTCACCGCCGGAAATGCCGGAGCCGACGTAGAGGAACCCGGCCTCTTCCACGCGCCGAGCCCGGCGGATCGTGTCGGTGAACAATGAGTTACCACCGTCGATGACGATATCGCCCGGATCCAGAAGCGGTAGCAGGCTGTCGATCGCGGCGTCGACCGCTGCCCCGGCCTTGATCATCAGCAGCACGCGGCGAGGTGGCTCGAGCAGCGACACGAGCTCTCGGAGAGAATGCGCTCCGAGGATGTCGAGCCCGGCGGCGTCACCCGCCAGGAATTCGTCAACTCGGCTCGATGTCCGGTTGTAGACGGCGACTCTTGCGCCATGGTCGGCCATGTTCATCGCCAGATTGCGACCCATCACAGCCAACCCGACAACGCCAAAATCTGCGCGACCTCGCTGTTGGGGATTCGATTTCATGTCCAAATCATGGCACAGACCAGGTTCGACTATGCCGGATCGTATCCGTGCTTGGATAGAGCCGTGTTTCGGATCAGGACTACCACAGCTGCAGCAGCGATACTTCTCCTTGTGATGGGGTGCGATCTGCAAGTACCCGACGGTGGCCCTACCACTCAACCAGCCGAGGATCTCGTATTGGTCGGCACCTTCGACTGGTCGATGCCCGAACGATTCGGCCTCGATGCAAACCGTGATGGTCGGATCGACATGCCGAACACCATCGAGTATGTCCTCAACCTAGACCAGGGAGCGTGTGCTGCGGGCTGCCGCGACGCGACACCGAGTTTCACCGTGATACTCGATGCATCGCAGGTTTCGCTGGTTGATCCTGCCGGTGTCGGCTTCGAGATCGAAACCTATGCCTGGACGATCGCGGAGAACGAGGCGATTGTGGACTCTGTTGTGACCGATTCGAGCCAGGCCGTCGTCCAATTGGCCGAAGGCGTCTACGACGTAACGCTTGAGGTTGGGAGAGGGGACGCCACCTTCTCGGTCGAGAGCACGGTTGCCGTTGACGATGTGTTGATCGTCTCGATCGGCGACTCGTGGGCTGGAGGTGAAGGCAATCCGGAACGACCGGGTGATCCGCCCTTGTGGGCTGACGATGGAACGACTCCCGACTCCGCGCAGTCGATCGCCCATGACGCAGCCCATCGCAGCGGTTTGGCCGGATCAGCACAAGCGGCACTCGTGGTCGAGAGGTCAGATCCACGTTCCTCGGTCACGTTCATTTTCCTGGCTGCCTCGGGTGCGGGCGTTGTGGAGGGCATTCTCGAGCCTGATGGGCCGATGGCAGGGAGCGATGGCGTCGAGCGTACGCTTCCCGCGCAACTCGACGAGTTGCGCGACGTCATGGGCTGTGCGGGGGATGATGCCGCCGCCTGTGCCAGGGAGATTGATGCGTTGCTCGTTTCGGCCGGAGGCAACGACATTGGGTTCGCTTTCACGTTGGGCTCGCTGATAGCACTCGACCCGACCCTGCTCGTCAATCCAATCTATGAAAACCTGCTCGCCAACCTGTTTGCTGATGTTGAACAGGAGATCGACCAGATTCCTTCGATCTTCGAGTCGCTCGCGATTGCGCTCGAGCAGCTGCGCATCACACGGGTCTTCCTGACTGCGTACCCGGGTTCGCTGACGTATGCGGCCGGAGGGCAGATCCTCCCTTGTGAGGAGGTTGGTGGAGACCTTTTCCCGGGGCTGGAGGTCGATCGAACAGAACTAGAGCTTCTGGAAACGAGATTGCGCCAGCCGCTCAACGCAGCGCTCGAGGCCGTCGCCGCAGACAACGGCTGGGTCTTCGTAGAGGATCATGTTGCGGCGTTCGAGGGACACGGCTATTGCGGGTCGGATCCGTATCAGGAGGCCGGTTACGCCGGGAACCCGTTCCCCGACCTCGTGGTTCCGTCGTCCGATCCTGGAGTCCGTTGGTTCCGGCAGGCCGGGGAGTCCGTGCAGCTGCAGGGAGGAGGAGGCTTGTTCCAGCCCGACAGGCTGGCGACGACCGGTACCTTCCACCCGAATGAGTTGGGTCATCAGGCCTACATGGCGGCATTGTTGGCGGCAATGGGATACTGAACAGCGAGCGCCTCCGGCCAATTGGGTCGGTCGGCTCATTCTTTGACAAGTCCGCAATTCATATGTTCTAGGTAGTGTCTTGCTCTTCGAGGAGACCACACGCTCGTCGCGTGTAGGTGGTGCATTGTGACAATCGGCAAGAGGCGGAAATCGGCTCTGCGCGTGGCAGCGCGGGCCTCGCAACGCCTGCAGCGTGGCCGAGTAGCTCGGCGTGCCGCCGTGTGGATCTGGCTGCTGGCACTCGTCGGGTTTGTCGCTGCAGGGCTTGTGGGTTGGTGGCAGTGGACGGCGGGGCCCCGACTCGATACGCCGCTGCAGTGGTGGGGATTACTGATCGGGTTGCTGGTTGCCGAATGGCTGGTCATCAGAGTGCGATTCGGCAGGAGAATCCACACCTTCTCCTTGATCGCGCTCCCGCTGTCGGTCGGCCTCCTCACGGTCGCTCCCGTTGAGCTGCTGGCGGCGACTGCTGTGGCCGCAGCTGCCTTTGCCGGCAGCCGGCGACGCGAACCGCTCGTCATGTTGGTTTTGCTCATCTCGCGGCGACTGCTCGAGGCGGCAACAGCGCTTGCCGCATACGCGCTTGCGGGTCATTCCGGGGACGCCTTTGGGCCGACCGGATGGCTTGTTGTCCTTGCGGCCGTGGTCTTGGCAGATGCTGTCGGTCACCTTTTGTCTTCCACGTCCGGCTGGATCCAAGGGATCGAATCGTCGGCGGGGGACAAGCTGGAGGCCTACGGTTTCGGAGCATTTGTTACGCTCCTGAACGGCAGCCTCGGCATGCTCGTCGCCGAGGCCCTGGCAGTTTCACCGCGAGCCGCGTTGTTTGCGATCATCCCGGCGCTGGCACTGGTTGCAGGATATCGGGCCTATGCCGCGTCGCGTCACGAGCGCGGTCGGCTCAAGGCGCTGTATGAAGCCACCCGTGATCTCCACAGCTCACCCCAATTGGAGATGTCGCTGGTTGCCGCCGCCTCCCACGCCCGTGACATGTTCGAAGCCGAGTTCTGCGAGGTGATCCTGGAACTCGGACCCGAGCGCGGCGGCTTCCGAACGATCGTAGGACCGGAGGACCACCGAGCAGCCATGGATCCGGTTGATCTTGGCAAGTGGCGAGCCGTATGGGACCAAGCGAGGGTGAGTGATGGTCCGTTCGTGATCGACCGATCCGGGTCGCTGGCTTCATCTGCCGGTGATCGGCGTCTTCCGATCGGCGCGGCCATGGTTGCTCCGGTCGTAGTGGGCAACGATCTAGCGGGTGTAGTCGTTGTAGCCAATCCGCTCAACGACTCCGAGCTGTTCTCGAAGGCTGAGCTGAGCCTTCTGGCCGCCTTGGCGGCTCAAGTGGGTGTTGCCCTCGAGAACGGCAGGCTGGAAGACTCCTTGGCCGAGCTAACCGAGTTGAAAGCCGAGCTGCAACACCAGGCTCTTCATGATGGCCTCACGGGTCTCGCCAACCGTTCACTGTTCAGCGAGAGCGTCTTCCAGGCCCTCCAGCTGACGCGTCGAACTGGAGGCGACGTCGCCGTTCTATTTCTCGACGTCGACGATTTCAAACATGTCAACGACCGGTTCGGTCACGGCGCGGGGGACGAAGCCCTCCGTGTCTTCAGCTCTCTGCTGCGCGAGGTTGCGGGACCGGCCGACACTGTGGCTCGACTCGGGGGTGACGAGTTTGCGGTGCTGTTGGGCGATATCACAAGTGCGTCGGATGCCAGCAAGGCGGCGCAGCAAATTCTCGATTTGCTGCAGTCGCCGCTCCGCATCGCAGGGCGGGAGGTCTCGATCCGGACAAGCATCGGCGTCGCTTTCGGCCGCTACGGCGACAAGGCCAGCCAAGTGCTACGGGACGCCGACGCGGCGCGCTATGCGGCGAAACGAGATGGCAAGGCCTCCTTCCGGATCTTTGAACCGGAAATGCACGCGGCGGTTGTAGCCCAGTTGAAACTCAAATCCGACCTCGAAGCCGCAATCGCACGGCAGGAGCTGCGCATGGTGTACCAGCCCATCGTCAACCTGGAAGATGGCTCCTTGGTCGGTTTCGAAGCACTGGTGCGATGGCAGCACTCTTTGAAGGGTTGGCAAGATCCCGGGGCATTCATCCCGTTCGCTGAGGAGACGGGGCTGATACACGAGATCGGCCGGTGGACCCTATGGGAGGCGGCGCGACGTTGCCGGGAGTGGGTAGAGACCTTGAATCCGGAGCCCGGCCACTTCAAGGTGAGCGTCAACCTCTCGGTGCGACAGCTCGACGATCCCCACATCGTCGAGGAGGTGGAGCGAGTGTTGCAGAAGATGGGTTTCGACCCGTCGTTCCTGGCGCTCGAGATCACTGAGACCGCAATGATGAACGCTGCTCCTGGACTCCTCGACGATCTGAGCGCGCTAGGTGTCCCGCTGGCTATCGACGACTTCGGGACCGGCTACTCCTCGCTCGCTTCCCTTCACAAGTTGTCTATCGACGTGCTCAAGATCGATCAGGTCTTTGTGCGTGGAATAGCCGATGACAATGACTCTTCCCCGTTTGTAGGCACGATGGTGCAGCTCGGGCAGCGGCTGGGGCTGCAAACGATCGTCGAGGGCATCGAGACCCAGTCCCAGCTCGAGAAGCTCAGGGAACTGGGTTGCCGCCACGGCCAGGGATTCTATTTCGCAAAACCCCTTGCGCAGTCTCATGCCGATCAGCTGGTGCTGCGTGAGGTGGATGGCAAACCCGCGTTTGATCTCGACGCGATGGCGGACGGCTACCGCGACCGCAGGCTGCGCTCGGTCCCTTAGGCGCTGGTAGACAGAACGGGTGCTTCCCCCCGGGTCCCGAGCCTCATGGTCTCGAGCCGGCCCAAGGTCTCTTCCGCGGTGCCGCGGCCGGTGTCTCCCTCGACTTCGATGCGTTGAAGCTGTTGCCGGCTCTGAGGTTTGAGCACGCGCCCGGCGCAGTAGACACCCGACCCTGCCGGCTTAGCCGGCAAACCGAGTATGGTGCCTGTTTCCCCGACCTCCGAAGGTGTCTCTTGAAACGTCACTTGGGCCTACCAGTCCTAGCTCTCGTGCTTGCGGCTTGCTCCGGCGGCGGCGCAGCCGCCGCAGTCGTGAACGGCAGCGATATCACGGAAGAAGAAGTCCGCGGCCTCGTTTACACAAGCGAGGACCTTCCCGAAGACGAGTTCACACGACTTCTCGACATAGCAGTCCAATGGACGGCCGTGGCCGATGCGGCCGAATCCGACTTTGGTATCGACCCCACCGCGGATGAGATCGCAGTCGAAGTCGATCGTGTTTTCTCAGACCAAGGTGCGGGACTGACGCTGGAGGAATTCCTGGAGGCTCAGAACATCTCCGAGGCCGGATTAGACCAATACGCAGCACAGCTACTGATTGGGGAACAAGTTCTGGAGCAACTCGAGGCAGACCTGCCGGCGGCTACTACTGAAGAGGCAAACCAGTTGCTGATCGACGACCCGTCTGCATGGACCGAGGTCTGCTCTGCCCACATTCTGGTGGCAACGGAGGAAGAAGCAGCAGCCGTACTCGAGCGTCTGGAAGATGGCGAGGAGTTTGCCGCGCTGGCAGTCGAGTTGTCCCTCGACACCGGAAGTGGGGCGGCCGGAGGCGACCTGGGATGTACCTCGCCCTCCGGCTACGTTGATGAGTTCGCCGCAGCCACTCTGTCGGCGAACATCGGCGAAGTCACCGGACCGGTGGAGACACAGTTCGGATTTCACTTGATCCGTGTGGATGGTCGCAGCGAAGCCACGACCGAGGAGGTGGTCGAGGCGTTGGCAGATATCCGGCTCGCCGAGGCGGTCGACGAGTGGTACCGGGCCTCGCTGACCACTGCGGAAATCACCGTCGCCGAGCAGTGGGGTACCTGGGTCACCGAGCCCACTCCCGGTATCGTTGCTCCAGTCGGCTAGAACCCGTGTCTGCCAAGGTCCGTGCTGTACTTGGAACGGCGATCGACGCTCCAGAAATGGGCGCAATCCGGATCCGGGAGCGGGCACTCCTTCAGGTGACCGAGCCCGGCCTGATCGAATCGGTGCTGCTACCCGGTGACGCGGATTATGCGCCGAGCCTGGCGACCCTGCGTCGGGAGCAGGCGGTGGTCGAGTTGGGGAGCGGTGAGTACTTGTTGCCGGGCTTTGTTGATCTCCACAACCACGCACCGCAGTGGCCTCAGCTGGGCAAGGCATTGGACGTACCACTCGAAGATTGGCTCGATCGTTACACCTTTCCCCTGGAGGCCAGATATCGCGACGAGGAGTTCGCCCGCCGCGCATACAGCTCTCTGGTAGCGGCGATGATTGCCAACGGCACAACGACCGCGGTGTACTTCGGCTCTGCGCATCTGCCGGCTACTCAGCTGCTGGCGGAACTGTGTCTGCAGGCGGGACAGCGGGCGCTGGTAGGTCGTGTTGCCATGGACGCGGTCGATACCTGCCCCGACTACTACCGGGATTCGAGTGCGGGACTAGCTATAGAGGAGACCGAGGCCTTGATCACCGGGGTGGGGGCGATGCCGGGCAACGAGCAGCGGCTCGTGCAGCCGGTGATTACGCCGAGATTCATTCCAAGCTGTACAGATGAGCTGCTGGCCGGACTCGGAGAGATTGCCCGGGTAACCGATGCCCACGTGCAAACCCACTGTTCGGAGTCCGACTGGGCCCACGAGTATGGGCTGGCGCGCTACGGGCGAACCGATACAGTCAGCTATGACTACTTCGGCTTACTGACACGAAAGACCGTGCTGGCCCACTGCAACTTCATCACCTGCCCGGACATGGACCTGATTGCATCTCGAGGCGCGGCGATAGCGCATTGCCCGCTATCCAACGCCTACTTCGCGAACGCAGTGTTCCCGTTGCGCCGAGCTCTCGAAAGTGGGGTTCGAGTGGGATTGGGCACGGACATCTCAGGCGGACCGGGAACGTCGATCCTTCGGGCGATGGCGGACACCGTCGTCATGTCACGTCTTCTCGAGGACGGGGTGGACGCCGATATCCCCACCGCGAGCAGGGGTGTGTCTGGATCTCGAGTTAGCTCTATGGAAGCTTTCTACCTCGGGACCACCGCGGGGGGAATCGCTTTGGGTCTGCCGATTGGGCTGCTTTCTCCAGGTATGTCGTTTGATGCGATCCTGGTTGACTCCGCAGCTGCGGAGTCGGCTCTGACCTTGTGGGAGGAGTTCGATTCAACCGACGAGATACTCCAGAAGATCATCCACAGTGCCAATCGCAATAACATCAAGCAGGTGTGGGTTGCCGGGACGTCGGTGAAGGGCCCTGTCTGAACAGCTGTGATCACCAATCGGGACGCAGCAGGGAGGCGCCGCGATCGAGATTGAGTTCTGCCCCGGTGAAACCCGCACTCAACTCGTCGTTGATCAAGAACCACGCCGCCTTGCCGACTTCCACCGGGTGGGTCGATATGTGACCGAGCGGAGCGGAACGACTTGGAACGGGGCGTCCCCGCCGGTTCGTAGCAACATGACCGACGGCAATGGTGTTGACACGGATCCCGTTCGGCGAGAACAGCCTGGCGAGGCGCTGCGCCTCGGCTCGCAAGTAAGAGGATCCGGCAGTGTCATCACGGGCACTGCTCACGGTCGCGATGAACACCACAGTTCCAAGTCGCCCGGTATCGCGCATCAACGCAGCGGCACTCTCTGCGAATGTCACGGCCCGCAGTGGTGTCAGCGAGGCAGCCTCGTCGTCTGTGCCGAGCAGCCATTGCCCTGGGCAGACCACTACCGCGTCCGGCGGCCGTCGCCAGTTGCCGAAGTCCTCCACCGTCCAATCGGCGGTGGTAGTGGCGCCCCGGATACTGCCCGGGCTGTCCGTCAGTTGACGTAGCAGCAAATCTATAGCGACATGATCGGCGCTTGCAGCCACGACGTCCGCCCCGGCTGCCGCTACCACCTGGACGACCCCGGCCCCGGCCGGTGTCGCACTATCAGCGACGAGCAGTCGCTTGCCGATCAGTGACCCCGCCACACCTTTGATCCGGTCGGGTCGCCTGCGAAGGAGAGCCATGGTCGGAGCATAAGGGTTTCGCCGAGCTCGAGTCGAACCACTGTCAACTATTGACTATCCGCGGTAGTTTGATCCCATGAGCAAGAGATACTTCACCCCAAGGCTGTTTGGCTTCCTCAGAGATCTAGCCGAGAACAACAACCGCGAGTGGTTCAAGGCAAACCAGGATGCCTATGAGGAACATGTCCGCGAACCGGCACTCGAATTCATCAACGACTTCGCCGTGCCGCTGAAGAAGATCAGCCGGCACTTCGTTGCGGATTCGCGCACGGTCGGAGGATCACTTTTCCGAATCCAGCGCGACACCCGATTCTCGAAAGACAAAACGCCTTACAAGACCAACACCGGTCTGCAGTTTCGCCACATTGGGGGCAAGGATGCCCATGCCCCGGGTTTCTATCTCCACATCGAGCCGGGCGAATGTTTTATGGGTGTCGGCTTGTGGCGTCCCGAGACCAAGGTTGCGTACGAAATACGACGAGCGATCGCCGACGACCCGGCAGGATGGCGACGCGCGAGTGGCGCCAAGCGATTCACCGAGGTCTTCAGCCTGGGAGGAGAATCGCTGAAAAGGGCGCCGCGGGGGTTCGAGGAGAACCACCCGCTGATCGAAGACCTCAAACGCAAGGACTTCATCGCTTCGACCCGGGTGACGCAGAAATCGATCACTTCGGATCACTTCATGGAGGACTTCACCGGCAACTGTAAGCGGGCCGCTCCATTCATGAAGTTCTTGTGTGAGGCTGTGGGGGTGCCTTTCTAGTGCACGGTCGGGCGGTACTAGCGGAGAGCCCGCATCTTCTCCTCGACGGTGGCCAGTAGTTCGGCAAACGAGTCGGCAAAAGCCTGAACGCCGTCCACCTGCAATTGTGCAGCTAGAGCCGCGAAGTCGATTCCGAGGTCCGCTAGTGCCACGAAGTGGTCATGGGCCTGATCCATGCCCGCCAGCAGGGCGGCACCGTCCGCCGAACCGTGGTCGAGATAGGCGTCGATGGTTGCCGGCGGCATAGTGTTGACCGTGTTCGGTCCGACCAGGGGCTCGACGTAGAGCACATCCGAGTACGCCGGGTTCTTCGTCGAGGTGCTGGCCCACAGCACTCTCTGGGTCTGGGCCCCCCGTTCGATCTGGTCGGCGAACTCCGCACCTTCGAAGATCTGCAGGTAGCGCTCATACGCAAGCTTGGCGTTAGCCACCGCGGTGCGGCCTCGTAGGGTCAATGCCCTTTCGCTACCCACCTTGTCGAGCGCTGCATCCGTGATGTTGTCGACGCGGCTGACGAAGAAAGAGGCAACTGATGCGATGCTGTGTGGGTCTGCGGCGCGTCGAATCCCGCGGACAAAGGCTTGCGCCACAGCCTCGTAGTCGGCCAGAGAGAACATGAGGGTTGCATTTACGTTGACGCCGGACGCGATCAACTCTTCGATTGCGGGAATGCCTTCTGGAGTCGCCGGCACCTTGATCATCAGATTGGGGCGGGCAACGAGGTTCCACAAGCGGTGGGCTTCCGAGATCGTACCTGCGGTGTCCGCAGCCAGATAGGGAGACACCTCCAGGCTCACGTATCCATCGTGGGCAGCGCTCGATTCGTAGACTCCGAGCAGCGCATCGGCCGCATCTCGAATATCGGCGACGGCTAGTCCCTCGTAGACGGCCAGCGGCCCGCTGTCCTGATCATCTGTCAGCGCATCCCGAATCGCTGCGTCGTAGGAATCGGACCCTCCTATTGCCTTCTGAAAGATCGTCGGATTGGACGTCAGGCCCCGGATACCGTCCGTCACCATGCGCGCCAGCTCACCGGTGGCGAGCATGTCGCGGCGAATGAAATCGAGCCATACGGATTGTCCGGCCTCATGAAGCTCGTGCAAAGTACCCATCAACAACCTCTCGAAAGACGCTCGGCCGCATCACACGGCGCATTGCCCGAGGTTAACGCGGATGAAGACCCCGGGGAACCCGCCGTTGCTGAGGCCAGAGCTGTGCGGGTGCCACACCCGCTGCGACTACGCCGTGTCCGTCAGCAGGTGGCTCACCCGCTCCCGGATCTCTGTCGCCATGTCATCGCGCATCAACGCGAATGCGATGCCCGCGGCCAGGAAACCGGCCTTGTCACCACAGTCGTAACGCGTCCCCCCGAGTCGAAGCCCGTTGAACGGCACCTCGCCGACCATCTTCATCATCGAATCCGTTAGCTGGATCTCATTGCCGGCTCCGGTTTCGGCCGCGGAGAGGTGATGCATGACTGACGGCTGCAGCACGTAGCGTCCCACGATTGCCAGGTTGGAGGGTGCATCAGCCGGTGCAGGCTTCTCGACCATGCCGCGAATTTCTACGATCCTGCCGGCGCTGTCACCGGGTTCGACAATGCCGTAGCGCGACGTGTGGTGAGCGGGAACCTCCATGAGCGAAACCACGTTGCCGCCGCGGGTCTCGTAGACCTCGATCATTTCGGTGAGGGTCGGCTTGTCGGCCTTTATCAAGTCATCGGCCAGGAGTACCGCAAACGGCTCATCGTTGATCAGGTTTCTCGCGCACCACACCGCATGGCCAAGGCCGAGCGGCGACATCTGACGGATGTAGGCGACTTGACCCGGTTTGAGTTTGGCCTGGTTGACCTGGTCCAGCTCCTCCTGCTTGCCGCGTTCGGCCAGCGTCTGTTCCAATTCGTAGTTGTTGTCGAAGTGATCTTCGATGGCGCTCTTACCGCGCCCGGTCACGAAGATGAATTCCTCGATCCCTGCATCGCGAGCCTCATCGACCGCATATTCGATCAGTGGCTTGTCCACGATCGGCAGCATTTCTTTGGGCAGTGCTTTCGTTGCAGGCAGAAAGCGGGTCCCGAGTCCCCCGACGGGGAAGATGGCTTTGCGAACCGGTTTCACAATCGTTTCCTTGTCGTGTCTCTGAGTTGTTTCGGCGGCTGGTGATTTGGCGTTGAGCCGTTCCTGCCCACCTAGCTCTCGCCGGCAATGACGTCGCGAGCGACTCGATCGCTATGTGATTTGGCTCGGACGTTGTACCAGGCGTGCTCGATCACTCCGTTGGCGGCGGCAACAAACGTGGACCTAATGATGCCCATGTACTCTCGACCATAGTTCTTCTTGATGCCCCACGCTCCGAAGGCTTCAGCGGTTGCGTGGTCTGGATCGCTCAAGAGGGGGAAGGGTAGCGAGTGCTCCCGACGAAACTCGGCGAGCCGTCCTGGAGGGTCGGGGCTGACGCCGACGATTTCGTAGCCGGCGGCCAGGAAGCGCCCATAGCTATCGCGGAAATCGCACGCCTCGGTGGTGCACCCGGGGGTGAGGGCTTTGGGGTAGAAGTAGACGACGAGACCGCGACCTAGGAACTCGGCGTTGGAACGAATTCTGCCGGTGTCGTCGGCAAGCTCGAAGTCGGGTTTCTGCTTGCCGGGCTCGATTTTCATGGTTCGCTTTGATCATTTTGCTTTGTGCCGGCGCGTCGATTCCGCAGCTGGCCGCACGCAGAATCTATGTCCCGGCCCCTCGTCTCCCGAAACTTTGCGTGTGCTCCACGGTTGCGCAACGCGTCCATGTAGCTTCTGATGATCTGTTGGCCCGGTGCCCGTTGCGGTGTCAGTGGAGTCGGTTTCAGGGCGATGA
>JARFRN010000253.1 GCA_029287195.1 Acidimicrobiia bacterium
GATTGATGGGCACGAACGCCACCCCCGACGTCGTCGATCGCCTTGTTTCTAATCTCGGCGAGGTGCTTTCTAGGTAGGACCGCGCCCCGGCGGCAGTTTCGGGAGAAAACTGCCTCGTGCCCGCCCAGCCCCCGCGCCGCAGTTTGCGGAGAAAACTGCCTCGTGCCGGCCCTGCCGGCACGCCGGCACGCCGGGCACGCTAGATCGGCCGCAGCACCGGATAATCGAGATTCCAGATCTCATGGTCCAGCGCGTCGTCGACTTCCTCAGGCTTCATCTTCGTAGCCACCCCGCTATCACACGCCGCCAACGCTACGGCCCGGGCGATCGACCGGCTGATACTGCGCAGGTCTGCCAGCGGCGGATAGAGCTTGCCGGCTGCCAGATCCTCTTCGTGTACGAGGTCTGCCAGGGCGGTAGCGGCCGCAGCCAGCATCGGGTCGGTGACCTGCGACGCCCCGGACACAATGGCACCCATCCCTATTCCGGGGAACACATAGACGTTGTTGCCCTGGGACACGTGCAAGGTGCGACCCTCGTATTCGACCGGGTCAAAGGGGCTGCCGGTAGCCATCAACGCACGTCCTTCGCTCCATCGGAAAACATCCGCCGGAATCGCCTCAGTCTTGCTCGTGGGATTCGACAGGGCCATGATCAGCGGACGCGCCACGTGCGCTGCGACACCACTGATGATCTCCTCGGAGAACACTCCAGGCTGACCGGTAGTGCCGATGAGGACGGTCGGTTGAACGGCCTCTATCACCTCGGCGATACCCGACGCACCGTGCAGGCCGTACCGTCGTGTTAGCTCCTCCGGCCAAGCCAGTTCCTGCTTGTGAACATCCATCTCCCCGCGGTCGTGCGAGACCAAGCCGCCGGTATCCATGAGGGTTATGGCACGGTACAGGTCATCACCGCCGACACCGGCAATCTCCATTTCGTGGTGGAGATGCCGAGCGATTCCAACACCCGCCGCCCCGGCGCCAACCAGAAGGACTCGCTGGTCCGCCAGCTTGGTGCCGGTGGCGCGACACCCTGCAAGGATGGCAGCGACCACAACCGAGGCGGTTCCTTGTATGTCGTCGTTGAAGCTGGGAAGCACCTGGCGATAACGGTCTAGCAGCGTGAACGCGTTGACCTTCTTGAAGTCCTCCCATTGCAGAAGTGCCTCCGGCCAGCGCCGCATAACGGCTTGGACGAACTCATCCACCAACTCGTAGTACTCGTCACCCCGCAACCGGGGCGCCCTCCAGCCGGCGTACATGTCGTCGCTGAGCAGCCTTTCATTGTCGGTACCTACGTCGAGAGAAATCGGGAGCGTGTAGGCAGGGTGGATGCCGGCGCCCAAGGTATACAACGCCAGTTTGCCGATTGGGATGACCATCCCGCCGACTCCCTGATCGCCCAGACCGAGAATTCGCTCGTTGTCCGTGACAACGATCAGCTTGACGTCTTCGTTGCGGGCGTGGCCGAGGATCTCGAAGATGCGGCCCTTGTGGTCGGGCGTTATCCAAAGGCCGCGACCGCGCCGGAACAGATGACTGTAGCCCATGGCTGCGGTACCGACCGTTGGTGTGTAGACAATCGGGAGCAGCTCCTCGACGTGTGCGGCCAAAACCTGGTAGAAGAGTGTTTCGTTGCGGTCCATCAGACTGGTCATCGCAACGTACTTCTCGAGCGGGTTGTCGCCGCGGTCTGCCAGATGCTCCTCGGCCCGTCTCACCTGGTGAGCCCGATCGGTGGGTTGGTACGGCAGCATTGCATCGAGGTCAAAGATCTCCCGTTCTTCCTTGGTGAACGCCGTTCCCTTGTTGAGAAGCGGATCCGTCAACAGCGCGGATCCCCGCTTCCACACGTCGGCCATGATCCAATCGCCCTCCGGGCTGCGCTCGATGCGGTACTTCATGAGAAGGATCCTCCGGTGCCGGTGAGTGCCACTTTTCAGCGTGCGTCAGCGACCGCACATCGCGCTAGGGCCATATGTCACTGCCAACGTCCCCAGCCCAAAGCTGCGATCATTAGCGGGTGAGTTCATCTCCGGCTGTACAGGACTTCTATCCCGACGACTTCGCTCATTGCTACGGCTGTGGTCGCGACAACGCCTCCGGGTACCAGATCAAGACGTTTTCACAGGAGTCGAGGACGGTGACGGACTTCACTCCGGCTCCCTACCACACAGGCGGCCTCGATTTCGTCTACGGCGGGCTCATTGCCAGTGTCATCGATTGCCATTCGACGGGCTCGGCGGCGATCTTCTGGATGGAAGCCAATGGGATGAAGGTCGGCGCCGGCCCGGCAGCTCGGTTTGTGACGGCCAGGCTCGAAGTCGACTACATGAAGCCAACACCGCTGACTGTGCTCCACCTGACCGGGCGTGCCGAGGAGATCCGAGAGCGAAAGGTAGTGGTTTCCACCGAACTCGCCGCGGGCGGTGTGGTAACCGCCAAGGGGCGGGCGGTGCTCGTCAAGGTCCCCGAAGGGCGGCGGTCCCCCTGACACGGGGGGCCTAGCTGCGACCGCGCCCCCCACGATATTGATATCCCGCTTCGTCGCCGTCCGCGGTGTCTCCGGGCGCTGCCCGGTTCTGTTCGTACGTCCCCTGATTGGCACCGGCTCTCTCGCCGGAAGCCGCCGCGAACGCCCAGCTCCCGGCCAATGTAACTGCGATCAGCGCCATGGCAGGGATCCATCCCCATCTGCGGACCCTCCCAGGCCGGGTTCTCGACCCGTGCCTCCCGCCACCGACGATTCGAAACGAACGCGCCAAGCCCCGGCGATTGAGCACTGCGTGGCCAAGTGTGACTATGCCTATCGAGATGCTCGACCAGACGTGCATGGCCATCCACGTCGGCCGGGACAGACCGAGTACCTCGACGAAACCTGTTCCCGGCCCGCGTCCGATCAGGAAGTAAGGGACGAGCGCGGTGGCTGCAACCCAGATCCAGCCGATGGGAAGCGAGGCCGATAGTGCCGATCGTATCTGCAACCGTGTCCGGGGCCACTTGTCGACGGTGCTGGGCATATCGTCTTTCTCCTCTCGAACCGGGTACCGGCTCTTGATTGTGTCTGTTGCATATGTCATTCCTGTGAAGCCGCAGTGACAACTGCATTGATCTGAGTCACTCGACCTATCGGCATTGGCCCTGCGACCACTTAAAGTGGTGGCACGCACGTTCTTGGAGGTCGGGTTGCGCCGGACATTGCTACACAAGCTCACCGTCCTCGTGGGCCTCGCGATGCTCGCTCCCCTGTTGCTGTCCGCGCCTTCCGCCGGCGCCGCTCTTTCCGCGGAGAGCTTCGAGGACTGTCTCCTCGATCTCATCAACGCCGACCGAGTGGCCAACGGTGCGGCCACGCTTCACATGGCGTATGACCTCAACGACGAGGTACGAGCGTTCTCGCAGAAGATTGCCGGCGAAGGAGATCTGCGCCACATGACGTCGGCGGAACGCAACCCGATTCTTCCCGACGACACCAGCACCTGGGGAGAAAACGTAGCGTGGCATTCGAGTCCCAACCTGTCCGGCTGTTCCACCATCCACGACATGTTCATGAACTCAGCCGGGCACCGGGCGAACATACTCAGCCGCAACACGCAGTACGTGTCGCTCGGGGTATACATAGGCGGCAACGGGACCTGGGTAACGGAACTCTTCTTCAGCTCGAGCTCATACGATCCGCCGCGCAGGTCCGCTGACGGATTGTTCTGGGACGATGATGGCTCGGTGTTCGAACCGGACATCGAGCGGCTGGCTGCAGCCGGAATTACCGAAGGCTGCAACCCCCCGACCAACGATCGCTACTGCCCGGACGATTACCTCACCAGAGGGCAGATGGCCGCGATGCTGGTACGTGCCCTCGGTCTGACTGCAACCAGCGGTACCGACTTCATCGACGACAACGGTTCGGTATTCGAAGCCGATATCGAGCGACTCTCCGCCGCAGGCGTCACCGCCGGCTGCAACCCGCCGGTAAACAACCAATACTGTCCCGACAGCAACCTGAAACGAGGGCAAATGGCCGCCTTCCTGGTGCGTGCCCTCGGATTGACTGCGACCAGCGGCACCGACTTCACCGATGACAACGACTCGATATTCGAAACCGACATCGAGCGACTCTCCGCCGCAGGGATCACCGCCGGCTGCAACCCGCCGGTAAACGATCGCTTCTGTCCGGACGGGCTGGTTACCCGGGGCCAAATGGCCGCGTTCTTGGTGCGCGCCCTCGATCTCTAGCCGAGTCTTCCCTCCGCGAGCAGAGGCGCTCCTCGCCGGCCGGGCTACTCCACCCAATAGGGAGGAAGCGACCCGACCCCGGTCGCCGTGTCGCAGCGTCTCCTCCCGTTGATGCCGCAACAGACGGCTGATGTCGGCGGCGGCCAGGTACGGAGGAGAGGGGAAGCGGGAAGAGCTATTTCTTCTTCGCCGGCTTCTTCTGCGCGGGTTTCTTCTTCGCCGCCGTCTTCTTCCCGCCGCGAGCGCTGATGGCGAAGCCAACCTCGACGATCACCGTGACCCCGAGGGCGCCGGCTTCTATGGGCGTGGCTGCCGCGCCTTCCATCATGGCGTGCCGCAGCGGCGGCGTTGGTGATGGTCGGGTCTGTTCGTTGATGAAGGTGGGATCGCCGAGTTCGAGACCGGCGAGTTCGGCCAGTTGCGCCGCCTTGCGTCGGGCGTCTTGCCAGGCTTCGTTCCGTGCCGCCGTATCGAGTGCGGTTGAGTCTTCGTGGGCGAAGCGGATGCTGTTGATCACCGTATTGTCACCGCCGGCCGCAACCACCGAGTCGACGAGCTGGCCCAGCGAGTCGAGGCCGCGGACCCGAGCCTCGACCGTGTTCGTGACGCGGTAGCCCGGTAGGTGCTTTCCATTGCGATGGTCGTACTCCGGATGAACCGAGAATGTGGTCGTAGCCAGGTCGCGCTGGTGAACCCCGCCCGACCGAAGCGCTTCGATAACGGCGGCTCCATCGGTAGCGGCTTGCGTGCGAGCTGCAGCCACAGAACTCGACACCACCTCAACGCCCACTGTGACGATCGCGATATCGGGAGGCGCAGCCGACGAACCGCTTCCCGTGACAGAGATCTGACCTGAGCCGTCGTTCATGTCTCGTCCTTGGCATCGACGATGAAAACTGGGATGTGGCGAGGCACCCGCTCCCGGTATCCCGTGTAGCCGGGGTAGATATTGACCGCTGCGTCGAACACGTCCTCATACTCGCATTCGCTAGCTTCTCGGGCGACAACCTCGACACTCCGCCCATTGTACGAAACAGAAGCGACCGGGTTCGCCCGGAGGTTGTGGGCCCAGCCGGGGACTTTGCCGGATCCGGCGTTACTGCCGATCAACGCGAGCCCGTCACCGTGTGGGATAGCCGCAAGTGGCGCGATACGGGTCTGACCGGATCTTGCGCCGATTGTGGCGAGCAGAATGGTCGGGAAGCCGACCAGCGCACCGGTCAGCGATGCCTTGCCCCCGCTCACTCCGTGGACCACCCGGTCCAGGGGAGTGACAAGACGAGACAGGATCGGCGAAAGAGCCGGAACCGCCGCAAGGCTCTGCAAGCCACGCTGCACCCGGTTGGGCCGAGGAACGCGATATCCGATTTCTGCTTGAAGACCCACGATGCCTCCTTTCCGGGCTAGAGCGTAAACACTCGGTTTGCTGCATGCCCAATGATTAGCGTGGTTCCATGCAGCGCGCCTACCGACCACTGGCTATCACGATCGGGCTCATCGGCTTGTTTGTCGCAACCTCTCTTGCCGTTGGGCACGACGGTTGGGGAGTGCCGGCTGCCAATGAGCAAGCGATCGGGGAAGTCTCGCGATGGTGTGAGCGTGTCAACGGAGGTTTCCTCAGAGAGCCGGTCAACACGCTGGGGAATCTCGGATTTGTCGTAGCCGGCCTAGCCATGCTCGTTGTTCTTGCGAGGGAGGCCGCTGCGAGTGAACCGGCAACCAACCGGTTCATCGGCAACTCGTCGATATCGCTGTTGTACGCATCGGCCACACTGTTTCTCGGCCCCGGCTCGATGGTCATGCACGGCACTCACACATTCTTCGGCGCATGGGTCGACAACGTCTCGATGGTCATATACATCTCGATCCCGTGGCTGTTGAACCTGGCGGTTATGGGACGGTGGCGTGATCGCAAGCTGTTCACCATCTATGCGGCTGTCATCGCCGCCTATGCCGCCGGCTACTGGTTCATCGGCCCCGATCTGGGTATCGGCTTCGAATTGTTCCGGGTATCCATCCCGCTGTGGATGATCTCCGAGGCCTTGTACCGCTTCTGGTCGCCCACCATGCGGTGGGCCTCGGGTTTCTTGGGTTTCGTAGTCGCCGCCGCCTTTGGAATCACGCCATTCACCATGGCCGAGAACACCGGCGAGTACTGGTGGGTCTTCCTTTTCTGGCTACCGGGCTTGGTGGCGACTCACCCGCCACCGGGACGACGCACTTATGTGCCCTGGTTCTGGGCGGGCGTCGCTTCGTTCCTCGTCGCCTATGCGATCTGGCAAACCGGAACCACCGACCATCAGTGGTGCCGCCCTGATTCTCTGCTTCAGGCACATGCCATCTGGCACATCCTCAGCGCGGTCGCAACCTGGTGCTTCTTCATGTTCTTCCGCACCGAAACTGAGCAGGTTGCGCAGCCAGACCGTCAACCAGAGAGGCAGGCCGTCCAATGACCGTCCGCGCCCGACGGAGCCACGAGATCCCCTCTCGTTCACCGATACAACTCGAGCCGGGAGAACCGGTCATGGTCGGCGAACGCTCCATTGAGTGGCCCGCCTTTGTGTTCATCACGGCCGCAGACGGGCAGGGCTGGGTCCCTGCACGTCACCTCTCCGCCGACGATGGAGCTGCCATCGTGGAGGTCGCTTATGACACGACCGAACTGGCGGTCACGAAGGGCGAAGAGGTGACGGTGGTCGAAAGGGACGACGAGAGCGGCTGGTGGTGGTGTCGGGCCGCCAATGGTGGAGAGGGTTGGGTACCAGTCGCGGTGCTCGATCCCAGCTAGATCTCAGCCAGCACCGCATCCAAGGTCGCAAGCAGCACATCGGCGTGTTGCTCCTCGAAAACCAGCGGCGGTCGAATCTTCAGGACATTGGCGTCCGGCCCGGTGCGCCCGATGAGTATTCCTCGCCGCCGCATCTCGTTTTGAATCTGCCCGGCTATTCGAGGTTCAGGCCCGCTTCGACCTACCTCGACACCGAGGAATAGCCCCGGACCGCGGATGTCCGAGATGACCTCATAGCGGGTCACCAGGTTGTTCAACCTGCCCCGCAAATAGGTGCCGATGAGCTCGGCCTGCTCGGGCAACCGCCGCTTCTCCATGACATCCAGCACTGCGCTACCTACGGCCGCCGACACCGGATTGCCGGCGAAGGTCGAGAAGTAGTAGCCGGTGCGAGCGAATTCCTCGGCGATTTCGGCCGTTGTCACTACGGCAGCGAGCGGATGACCGTTGCCCATCGGCTTACCGAGGGTAACGATATCCGGTACAACGCCATGACCAACGAAACCCCACATTCGGGGCCCCACCCGGCCGAAGCCAGCTTGGATCTCATCGGCAATACAGAGCCCGCCTACCCGATGCACCGTCTCGTAGATAGAGGCGAGGTAGCCCGCCCCGGGCTCCACGATGCCGTCACTGGAGAAGACTGTGTCGCAGGCAAACGCTGCAAGGTGCTCGCCTGATTGGTCGAGGCGGGCGATGGCGGCCGCGACGGCGTCAGCGGCCTGCTTGCCATCGAGCAACGGCGAGATGGTCGCCACCCAGCTCTCCAGACTGTCGACTCCCAATTCCTCCGGTGATGTCGCCATGGTGAGGTAGGTCGAGCCGTGGTAGGCGTTGTTGGTGACGATCATGCCGCGCCTTTTGGTAATGGTCCGCGCCATACGCCAGGCAAGATCGTTGGCTTCGCTCCCCGAATTCGCAAAGAAGACCACGTCGAGGGGCTCAGGGAACATCCCGGCAAGCCGCTCGGCGTAGCGGATGACTTCGTCGACGAGATACCTGGTGTTGGTATTCAGTCGAGCTGCCTGGGCGGAGAGCGCTCTCACGACCTCCGGGTTGCCGTGACCCACCTGCGCCACGTTGTTGTATGCGTCGAGGTAGCGCATGCCCGCGCCATCTGTCAGCCAGACACCTTCGCCGGAAACGATGTTCAAGGGCTCGTCGTAGCTGAGCCTCATTCCAGGGCCCATCCGTGTTCGCCGTCTCCGCAGCAGACCTTCCAGATCGGGAACCGGAGCAATCGGGGTTGCGCACTCAGTTCGCAACTGCTCGCGCAGTCCGTAGAGGTCCAGAGCAACCAACCGTTGCAGGGCATCCCACACCGGCGAAGCATGGATGAGGATGTACTCCCGATTGGCCGGATGGAGCACAGCCCTCCAGGCGGATATCAGCAGTGATTGCACCAGGCGGGTGATCGCAAGTTCCGCCACCAGCGTGGCCTCATCAGGATCAAGCAGTGAAACCGTGTGATAGGCAGTGGCGGCCGCGACGAGAGCATTACCGGGGTCTTCGGATCCGAGGCATTGGTATGCGGCCGCAATGGCAACCTCTGCAACTCGCGGCGCCAGGCTCATGTCACCGAAGTCGACTATGCCGGTGAGGTCGTCCGGGTTGGCAGCATCGACGATGAGGTTTGCCGGGTTGATATCACCGTGAATCGCTTGCTGGGGCAGAACGTCCAACCGTGGCTTGATGGCGCTTTCAAAGTGGCGCAACCAGGTTTCGATCACCGGCTGCTGGTGCGGCGCCAGATAGCGGACATGGGTTCGCAGTTCCAGGACGCGACCCATGTTCCACAGCAGCGGTCTGCTCAGCTGTGGGTGAAAGAATGAAGCCAGCGCCTGATCGAGTCGTGCGAGGTGCCGCATGACGCCCCTGCGCAGAGCCGCGGTGTAGCCGAGCGCATCTGCATTGCTCCCCGGCAGGAAGCTGGTGGCGCGCACTCTCAACTGAGTGTTCCCAACCGTGGCATCCCCAACCAGATGCCCAAGTCGCGTGAGCACCGGTTCCGGCACTGGGATCGTCGGATCCCATCTGCGCACATGGCGCAGCGCCAACTGTTGCATCTCGAGCGCCGCCATCGGCTCGGCGGGATTGGCGACCTTGAGGTTGATTGACCGATCATCGGTGTCGACCCGGAAATTGCAGTCGCGCTCGCCGGCAAGGGAAGTGACCGCGCCTGCGATCCCGTAGACGGTGGAGAGAATCGCGACCACTTGCTCGACGGTCACCTCAGGCGCGGGGATGCGAAGCAACTCTGCGGAGTCCATTACTGCGACCCTAGCCGGGCGCTCGAATCAGCCTTCGCCGAGTACCGGCTCCCGGATCTCGACAACGTCGTAGGCCGTGAGAACAAGATCGGTGCGATACAGAAGGAGGCGGCGGTGGTGATCGTCTCAGCACCTCCCTCGCTAGGGGCGGGCTGTTCTCAATTCGAGAAGAACAGCATCCAGACGACGGCGGCGACGGCCATGATCGCGATCAATATCGCAAAGACCGGGAATGACCTCGAGTGCTTGGGTCGCATCCTCTCTAGATCCTGCAGTGCCGCGTGTGCCGCCTCCAGCCGCTGCTCCTCCCCGGCCGAACGCTTCGATTGCGGAGTCGCCGGTACGGTTGGAGGCGCAGCCGGGGGCGCCGCTGGCCTTGCCTCCGAGGACGTTGGTGGCTGCATCATGGCCGGCGCTTCAGGCTGTGATTGCGGCTGGCCTGCCCCATCGCGCCGGGGGCGCGTCGCTGCCAGGTCGGCCTCACGACTGCTGAAGGGTGTCTTCTCCGGTGCAAGCCCGGCAAACGGCAGCCTGCCCTCGGGTTCGGAAGACGGCGGAGCGGCAACTTCCCCGGTGGCAGCAGGTGACGGAGCGGCGACCTCCGCTGCGGCAACAGGCGGCGGAGCGGCGACCTCCGCTGCGGCAACAGGTGACGGAGCGGCAACTCCCCCGGTGGCAGCAGGTGACGGAGCGGCGACCTCCGCTGCGGCAACAGGTGACGGAGCGGCAACCTCCGCTGCGGCAACAGGCGGCGGAGCAACAACCTCCGCTGCGGCAACAGGTGACGGTTCTGCGGGACCCACCTGTGCCGCCTCCGTCGGCACCGGCGCTTCTTCGATCGCGGAGGTGCCGACCACCAATGGCGGAGGGGGAGGTGGAGGCGGGGGCGCTGCCGGAGCAACCTCGTCTGGAGTGAGGATGCGAGCGCGTAACTCCTCGCCAACAGAGCGGGGCGGCTCCGGCGGGGGTTCCCGCTGGTCGCTGGGAAGAGGAGCACGGGGCGATCTGACCTCGGCGCTGATCTTTTCCTTCAGCTGAGCGAGATCCGCGCGGTTGGCAGACAACTCGTCGAACAGGCGATTACGCGTTTCCTCATCCTGCGCAGCGCGCAGCAGAGCCCAGAGATCGTGCTGCCTTTCGGTCAGCGCAACCAATCGGGCTACATCGTCGCCGCTGTCGGCGACCGGCGCACCGCTGAGTTGGTCCACGGCCACCCCTTCAGATATCAGGCCTGTGGCATGCGCTAGTTATCGGCCGATATGGCGGATTTCTGAAACGCGGATCCATTGTGCTTCCGGACAGCCTTGTTGCCGGAGCTGCGCTGATTGTAAGTTCCCCACAACCAAAGCTCACTTCACGGTGACCGCGGACAAAGCAGTCGTTCGCATCACCGAAGCCTCGTTTGAACATGGAAGTCAACTAGTGCGACCCCTGGGATTCTGTCGAATAGGCGCGCAATAGCCGGTGGTTTCGGCAGATGCTGAAGCTGCAGGATCGAATGCCGAACGCTCGGCGCTCATCGAGGGAAGCGGCGAATTGCTCGCAGGCGGCCGGCTTGTGCGGTTGGTTGTCATCAACAGGCGGGTAGGCGGCGCCAACCGCGATATGTTCCGTCATGAACGCGCTCGATTACTCAGCGCAATGAACTCGTCGACCGAGTACTCGGCGACCGCCTCGCCGATGAGGTCCAAAGGGAGCTCGTCGAGACTCCGGAATCGCACGCAGGACTGGCCCATGTCCATTCGCTTGCCGGTTGCTTCGTAGGCGGCCTGGAATTTGCTCCGGCTCACTTCGTCGGCGTAGACGCCGGTCAGGTAGACGGCCATATGGTTCTTCTGCGAAGCCAACGCTGCCATCATCAGCGGTTTCTTGTTGTAAGTGTCGGGGTAACGGCTCGAGGGCACCTGGTAGGTGATCATCCCCCAGTTCATCACCTCCTCGAAGCCCTCGGGCAGGTTGTGGAGGATGACTTCGCGCACCGCTTCGATCGCTACGAGACGATCGCCGGGTAGCTCGGACAGATACTGTTCGACTGTTGCCGCGTTGGATCTCATGGGACGACACTATCGCGCGCTGTCTGGCAGTGGGGCGAAGCATCCGCCGGGTCCTGCCGCAGTGGCTCCTACCCCACCGCTACGCTTGTGGTATGGCCGCCGACACCCGGCGAATCGGTCTAGTTGCCGATGCCGTGACCGCCCTGCGGGCCCTTGTAGCCGCCCCACTGTTCTGGTTTGCGGCGATCGAGCGCTTCGATGTTGCCGCCGGACTCCTGGCACTCGCCTGGTGGAGCGACCTGCTCGACGGGCGCCTTGCTCGGAGATCGACATCACCGACTCGACTAGGTACCTGGGATCTGACTGTGGACACCATCGTCGGGGTTGCGCTGCTCGCCGGCCTGGTCGGCAGCGGGGTGGTTGCCTTCCTGCCGTGGGGCCTCGTTGGTGTTGCACTGCTACTGGGCTTTGCCATATGGCGCAATCCCTCGCTCGGTATGCTCCTTCAGGCGGAAGCGTATGCCTTGTTTCTCGCCGAGGTATGGACGGGGGAACCGGCCTGGATGCTGGTACTGACTGCTTCCATCGGAGGCATCCTCATCGCCGACTTCCACCGATTCGCCAGCTTCGTGCTACCCACCTTCTTCGCCGGAATCAGGAGCAAAGCCGACCCAGAACGAATCGTCGAGGCCGACTAGGCCCGCCGACCATGTGACTTGATGACCTGCAACACGAGTCCTGCGACGCGGTCGGCAGTGTCATCCATCGGAATAATCGTCACCGAAAGCAGGGTTGAAGGCCTAGCCTGCCGATTTGCACGCAAGGAATCTCTAACAATGTCGCACCCCATTCTCCAAACAGTTGAACTCTCGGTCCCCTGGACCGGTCTCGATCCGTTCATCATGACCGTGCACCATGTCGACGACTATCCGGCGGGCAACGAAAAGCTCGGCCCGGTGGCGTCGCTCGACGGGCGCCGGATCGGCTCCGACTTCTCGTACAAAGACGGTTGGAGCATGTACCACGGCAATGTGGTCCCCGGTTTTCCACAGCATCCCCATCGCGGTTTCGAGACCGTGACCGTGGTACGCCGCGGTTATGTCGATCATTCCGACTCGCTGGGGGCGACCGCCCGCTACGGCGGCGGTGACGTCCAGTGGCTGACCACCGGATCGGGCATCATGCATGCCGAGATGTTCCCGCTGATCCGGGAGGACGGCCCCAACCCGCTGGAACTGTTCCAGATCTGGCTCAACCTGCCGCCCGAGTCCAAGATGGTTCCCGCATACTTCGGGATGTTGTGGAGCGAGGACATTCCCACCATCGGTAGCCCCGGGGTGACCGTAGACGTCATGGCCGGTGAGATCGACGGAATCAAGGCTCCTCCGGCAAACCCCGACTCCTGGGCATCGCGTCCGGACTCGCATCTCGGCATTTGGCTGGTGCGTCTCGAAGACGGCGCCGGCTGGGAGCTGCCCAAGGCTCCGGCCGATGTCAACCGGATGCTGCACTTCGTCGCCGGCGACGACGTACGGATTGGGGGGACGACGGTCAAAGACGGTATCGGTGTCCAGACCCGGCCCGATACAACGACGATCGTAGAAAACCACGGGTCTCCTGCCGAGTTCCTCCTGCTGCAGGGTCAGCCTATCGGGGCACCGGTCTTCCAGATGGGTCCGTTCGTCATGAACACTCCCGAACAACTCCGCCAGGCGTTCGACGACTACAACCGCACCCAGTTCGGCGGCTGGCCGTGGTCGACGCGCAGCCCGGTGCACGCTCGCACCGATGGACGTTTTGCGCTGCACGCCGACGGCAAGGTGGAGCACCGGGAGATGCAGAAGACCGGGTAGGAACCCGCCCCTGCCGGGCTAGCGTCAGAACAACATGAGAAAGACAGTTGCTCTGCTTGTGTTCGTGTTGTTCGCTGCCGCCTGCGGTGACGGAGACGCCGCCCGACCAACCGCGGAATTGCCCCGACCTGAGGGCGACTGGCAGCTGGTCGACGGGGTCAGCACGTCTGCGGATTTCCCGATCACTATGTCCATTACCGGTACTGAGGTGTCGGGACGCGCCGCCTGCAATTCCTACTCCGGCACCTTGGTGGTCAACGGCTCTGCGGTGGAGTTCGGCGAGATGGGTTGGACTGAGATGGCGTGTGAACCCGCCGTGATGGCGGCCGAGAGCGCCTTTCTGTCCGCCCTTGAATCCGCACAGACCTTCGAATACTCAGGCGATCGCCTGGTCGTACAGGGCGAGGGGGCAGACCTGACGTTCGACCCTGTCGCGCCGGTGCCTACGGCCGGACTACTCGACACCACATGGATCCTTGAGACCCTGATCGAGGGAGAAACCGCAACGACCGTCGGCGGCGAGCCGGCCGGCCTGTTGTTGGCAGCCGATGGAACCCTCACTGCGTCGACCGGGTGCCGTGCTCTCACGGGACGCTGGCTGGAAGGCGGCGGCGTCATCATCGTCCCAGAACTGGCGGCGGACGGTGAATGCCCCGACGAATTGTGGAAACAGGACTCACTGGTGGTGACCGTGATCGGCGACGAGTTCCGCGCCGAGATCGACGGTGATCTGTTGACCCTCTCGTCGATGGGCGGCGACGGGTTGGTATTTCGAGCTGAGAGCTAGTCGACAAACCCCCTGGTGCCGGAGTTGTGTGGCGTATATGTTCGAAGGCAGGCCCCTCGTCACGGCTCGGGGGGTGAAAGCCCACGCAACGGGAGGTGGCAATGACGAAGAAGATCCTGATGCTGGTTGGTGACTTCGTTGAGGACTACGAGGTGATGGTGCCGTTCCAGGCGCTGCTTGCAGTCGGTCACGAGGTGCATGCCGTCTGTCCCGACAAGAAGGCGGGGGAAACGGTGCGCACCGCTATCCACGACTTCGAGGGAGACCAGACGTACAGCGAGAAGCCCGGGCACAACTTTGCGCTGAACGCTACTTTCGACGAGATCGACGAGACCGGATACGACGCACTGGTGATCCCCGGGGGGCGGGCCCCTGAGTACATCCGGCTCAATGATCGCGTCCTGGAGATGACGAGGCACTTCGCGGATACGAACAAGCCGATCGCAGCGATTTGTCACGGACCACAGTTGCTGGCCGCCGCCGGCGTGCTCGGCGGCAGGGAATGCGCCGCCTATCCGGCAGTCGGCCCGACGGTTACCGGCGTCGGTGGCATATACAAGGACATACCGGTCGACGAAGCCCACACCGAAGGGAACCTGGTATCGGCACCGGCGTGGCCGGCCCACCCGGCGTGGATATCGCAGTTCCTCGATCTGCTCGGCACCAAGATCATGCACTGACATGCGGCCGCGTCGGTCGGAAGTGTTTCATCCGACCGACGCACGCCGTCCATGGGGTCATGCAGCAGCAGGGGGCAAACGGTGGTCGCTTCGCCGGTTGCTGCCGCCCGACGTGGAGATGATCGAGTGTTGGGTCATCGCGGGTTCGCAACTCGTCCGCCGGGACCACGGAACCAACTAGGCATTCGCTGCTGTCGTTGGGCGCTCCTGTCGGAGCGTTCAACGACCGTTGTAGCTGAAGTGCATCCAGTCCTTCAGTGAGTTCCAGTCGCCGCCCCACTCCCAGCCGATCTCGCTGAAGGCTTCCACTACGACGTCACCGGCGAATACCATCCCCGGCAGCACCCGCTCCCGGTCGAGGTAGCTCATCGCCAGCTCGGGGAGGATCAGCTCTCCGTTGACGTACGGGTTGTGAAAGGGATTGATGTCGATCGCCAAGCCGTAGGCGTGCATCGACCAGCCATCAGAGCCGACGGCGGGCCGGCACCCGTACGCACCGCTGCCGTTGCCGTCTCCGGTGGGCGGGGCGTCGAGTTCCTCCTGGGTGGTCACCTTGAGCTGCTCGATGGGGAAGCGGGCGGCATGCAGCTTCTCGAACACACCGACGACGTCCTCGGCGACGGCGGCGTTGACGATCATCTCACCTGTGTGGAACTCGCCGTCGAAGCCATAGTGTGAGATGTTGATGTAGGCCAGCTCGTCGCGGGTCACCGGACATTCCTCCGTCCACGTGGAGCGGGCGATGACGTCAGCGGGCACAGGGCCGATGGTGGCAACAAACTGGACGTCGGGTGGTGGCGGCAAGCGGTCGATCGTCTCGAGACGGCGGTCCGCCAGCTCGGGCGGGGTGGGCTGGGCGATGCCGTTCTCTCCATCGGGCCCCAGGGGAAGGACGATGGTCCCCAGCCACTCCGGCCGGGCAAACGGCGAGATGGTCGTTGTAGTGACGGGGACCGCTGTTGTCGTGGTCGGCGCAACTGTGGTAGTCGTCGTTTGCCCCGGCATATCAACCACCGTCGGCGCGGCGGTTGTTTCCGGAAGAGCCGTTGTGGTAACGGCGCTGCTCTCGGAACATCCCGCGAGCAGCACGGCGACGAGAGCTGCGAGCGGCAATCGATTCCTGTTCACGGCGTCAGCGTACCGGCGCACTTGGCCTAGGCGTAGCGGTAGCTAGCGACGGTGCTCGACGACTACAACAACGGATACATCGGACCGGGCCACTGCAGCGAGTAGCCCGGTAGCGACCAACCTGGGAAGTCCCCTCCCCCGAAGCTGCCCCCGACCCCGGGGGCAGCTTCTCGTTCCTCAACCCTTGACGACACCAACCGGGCGGAGCCGGGCCACCTTTGCAGCCAGCTTGGCCCGGTGGCACACATCGGCCACGGCATCGACGTCTTTGTAGGCATACGGGGCCTCTTCAGAAAGCAGCTTCACCGAGCCGGGCCGCACCGAGATTCCGTCGTCCTCGAGCCGCAGCCGCACCTCACCACCGGACTGCTGCGCCTTGGCTCTCTTGCGGCTCATCAATCGTCCCGCACCGTGCGCCGCAGAGTCGAATGCCGGATTGCCGACCTCGCCCCGCAGCACCCAGGAGGCAGTTCCCATGCTGCCGGGCACCAGTACCGGCTGCCCGACCGCCCGCAGATCCGGGGGCAGCTCGGGGTGGCCCGGCCCGAAGGCCCGGGTGGCACCCTTGCGGTGCACGCACAGCTCAGTGGGCCGACCGGCCACATCATGGGTTTCGATCTTGGCCAGGTTGTGGGCAACGTCGAAGACGAGATGCATCCCGGTGCGCTCGGGTGAGGTCCCGAAGGCGCGGGCGAAAGCATGACGGGCGGCATCGGCGAGGATGTGGCGATTCGCCCAGGCATAGTTGGAGGCGGTCGCCATTGCGCCCAGATATTGCTCGCCTTCGCGAGATCGCACCGGGACGCAGGCCAATTGTCGGTCGGGCACCGCAATGCCGTAGCGCCGCATGGCGCTGCCCATGAGCTGGAGCTGATCGGTGCAGGTTTGGTGGCCGAGGCCGCGGGAACCGCAGTGGATCATCACCACCACCATTCCCAGAGCCAGCCCGTATGCCCTGGCCGCCTCCTCGTCGTGGATCTGATCAACGATCTGCACTTCGAGGAAGTGGTTGCCCGCCCCCAGCGAGCCGATCTGTGACCTGCCCCGGTTGATCGCTTTGTCGCTGACCCGCGATGGGTCGGCGCCCTTGGAAAGACCGCGCTCTTCGCAGCGTTCCAGGTCGCTCTCCCAGCCGTAGCCGGCATCTAGCGCCGCGGCCGCCCCGCGTTCGAGGATATCCCTGATCAGCCCGGGGGGAGCTATGCCACCTTTGCCGATACCGCGCGGGATACGCCGGTCGAGCTCGGCCATGATGGTGGCCCGTTGCTCCTCGAAGTCCTTCTCGGTAAAGCGAGACGCGATGAGGCGGACGCCGCAACAAATATCGAAGCCGACCCCACCGGGTGAGATGACCCCGTCCTCGACCGTGGTAGCGGCGACACCACCGATGGGAAAGCCGTAACCCCAGTGGATGTCGGGCATGGCATAGGAAGCCTCGACGATGCCGCGCAGGTGGGCGACGTTGGCCACCTGGACGGTGGCTCGATCTTGCAGCACCGTCTCGATGAGTGCGTCGGAGGCAAAGACGCGGCCTGGAACCCGCATTGGGTCCCGGCGGGGAATTACCCAGACGACGTCGGAGAGGCGCTGTATCTCCATACCCTTAGTCTGCCCGGTGCCGTTACGACCTGGTAGAGGAAACCGGCCCGACACGAAACTAGACGTCAAAGTAGACCCGGCCGTACCAGCCGGCTTCGGTTTCCACCGCGGCAACGTCGTGATAGGTAACGGCCTTGATCGGCGGTCCGACGAGCTCGACGGCCGTGTTGCCGACTCCGGTGGCGGTGACGCGGACCCCAAGGGGGCCCGTTGTCGCGATGTCGAAACGGTAGAAGAAGAGGTCCTCCACTTCGGATTGGTAGATCAGCTCGGAGAGCGTATCGACAACGAGTTCGCGATTGTCCGTGGAATCGACCTCGACCGTGACGGCTCGGTCCGCGCTGCCGGGCTGGGGACGCCCCATCAGCTCGAACATGCCTGTGGCGAGTTCGCACAGCAGCTCGGGAAACGAGGCGGCGGTGGCTTCGATCCCCGTGTCGGCGGTGTGTGACAAGACGGTGTAAGGCAACAGCAAACGGCTTCCGGCGGGTTACCGGTCGCGCTCCTCCTCGGCTTCTGGTCCCAGCTCCAGGTTATCGCCGGTGAAGGTCTCCTCGTCGGGCGAGCCTTCGCGCAAGGCATCAGCGGGCAGGGTGGCGTCGGGGTCGGCGAACACTTCGATTCCCTGGGCTTCCTCCCGAGCCCGTTCCAGAAACCCACCGGGTGCCGGGTCCCCAAAAACGTCTACGCCCTCAGCTTCCTCCCGGGCATGCTCCATGTGGGGATCACGTTCGACGAGGTCGGTGTGGTGCCGAGGCTGCAGCGTCTTGCCGATGTGGTCGAGGAACCAGTCACGCGCCAGGACAACGACTTCGTCTAGGGCGCCGAGCTCTTCGAAGAGATGCGTTGCTCCGGGAACGACGACGAGCCGGTTCTCGCACTTCAGGTGTTGGCGGGCTTCCTCGTTGAGCTCGATGACAACGTCATCACGGCCGCCGACGATGAGCAGGGTGGGGGGCTTCACCGCAGGCAGTCGCACGAGGGCAAGGTCGGGCCGGCCGCCGCGCGAGACGATGGCCGAGATGGTGGCATTGGGTTCGGTGGCAGCCCACAGCGCTGCCGCGGCTCCGGTACTGGCCCCGAAGTAGCCGATGGACGGTTGCGGTACGCCGAGGTAACTCCGCAGCCACTTGGTTGCCTGGGCGAGGCGGGTTCCCAGCATGGGAATGTCGAAGACGTTGGCGCGGTCGGCTTCTTCCTCGGGTGTGAGCAGGTCGAAGAGGAGGGTTCCCAGCCCGGCCTTGTGGAGTTCGCCGGCGACGTAGCGGTTACGGGGACTGTGCCGACCACTGCCGCTGCCGTGGGCAAAGATGATGACACCACCCGCTTCGGCAGGCAGGGTCAGGTGCCCGGCAAGCTGAAGGGGCCCGATGTCCACTTGGACCTGCTCGTCCCTGAGATTTGCTGCAATGCCCGGGCGGGCGGACGCTGCGGCGAGGAGGCGGGCCACTTCCTCGTCGCTGGTTTGCGTGAAATCCGTGTAGAACTCTCCGATTGCCCAGAAGTGGGTCGGGGTAGAAACGCAGTACACATCGTCGGCGTCGCCGCGCAGCCTGGCGACGGTGTCGGGCGGCGCCACCGGAGTTGCCACCACCACCCACCGTGCGCCGTGGGCCCGGGCAACCTGGCAGGCGGCGCGAACGGTGGATCCGGTGGCGATGCCGTCATCGATGATCAGGGCAGTGCGGCCGCTGAGTGGAACACGGGGCCGGCCACCGCGGAAGAGTTCGACACGCCGTTGCAGCTCGACACGCTCCCGTTCCTCGACCATGTCGAGCTCCGCTGGTTCGATGCCCGCACCCTTTACGACTTCCTCGTTGAGGACCCGCACATCGTCTTCGCCGATGGCGCCCATGGCGAGTTCGGGTTGGAAGGGAACTCCGAGCTTGCGCACGATGATGACGTCGAGCGGGAAATCGAGGACAGTGGCGACCTCATAGGCGACGGGGACTCCGCCCCGGGGCAGACCGAGCACGACACTGTCTTTGGCGAGGTCTTGCTGCTCGAGAAACTCGGCAAGCCGGCGGCCGGCGTGAATTCGGTCGGAAAAGCGCATAACAACCCCCATGAGGTGTAGCACCTATCACCAATCCTATCGGGCCGGTTCCGAACGAACCGGGCGGCTCGCTCGGGGAGGGGAACACTACGGTCGCCGCTTCCCCACCAGCCCCCGCACCTCCGCTGCAGATTCGAGAGCCAAAGCCTCGGCCACCAGCGCCTTTGCGTCGACCTGCGCCCAGAGCCGAACTTCATCTTTGACGGCGGCTACGGCGAATCGGGTAACACTCAGCTCGTCCACGCCGAGCCCGACCAGCAGCGGCACCGCAGCAAGGTCGGCTGCCAGCTTGCCGCAGACCGCAACCTTGGTAGGTCCGGCAACTGCGGTCACGCGCTGCATCAGCCGCAGCACCCCGGGGTCGAGCGCATCCGCCAGATGGGCAACCTGTTCGTTTCCCCGTTCGGCTGCGAGGGAATACTGGGCGAGATCGTTCGTGCCGATGCTGACGAAGTCGACCCTGGAGGTGAATGCCGCTGCATTGGCAGCCACCGCCGGCACCTCGACCATGATCCCCACCTCGAGCTGCTCGGGGCGGCCGCCTTGTGCCGCATACGCCTCGTCGAGGGCCGCCAGCGCCTGCTCCAATTCGGCGACGGCCGTGACCATGGGGAACATCACCGAGATTGGGTGGTCGCGGGCCACTCCGACAATTGCATGTAGCTGTTGCCGGAGTAACTCTGGGTGCAGCAAGCTGAGCCGGATTCCGCGAACACCGAGGAATGGGTTGTCCTCGTGCGGAATCGGGATGTAGCCGATCGGCTTGTCTCCGCCGACGTCGAGGGTGCGGATCGTGAGGCGGCGTCCTCCGATCGCTTCGGCGATCCGGCGATACTCTGCCTCCTGTTCGCCCGGCGTCGGCGGTTCCGTCCGGTTGATGAAGAAGAACTCGGTGCGAAGCACCCCGACAGCATCCGCCCCGCTGGCGGCAACCGCGGCGACATCAGCGGCAGACCCGATGTTGGCGGCGACTTCGATGGTGGCACCGTCGGTTGTGACCGCCGGCTGGTGCGCTCGACTGTGGGCTGCGGCAGCAGCCGCAGTCTGGCGGCGCTGCTCGGATCGGTAGTGCTCGAGCGTGGCCGCCGGCGGGTCGATCAGCACGGTTCCTTCGGAGCCGTCGATGACCATCTCTGTGCCGTCGGCAATGTCGAGCACAGAGTTGCCGGCGGCAACTACCGCCGGGATACCGAGCGACTGGGCCAAGATGGCGGTGTGCGAGGTGGGCGAGCCGCGGGCGGTGACGATGCCGCCGACCACTGCAGCATCGAACTGGGCAACCTCGGCCGGGGTGAGCTCAGCGGCGACCACGATCCCCCGTTGCGACACCACGTGGTGCTCCCTGCCGAGCAGGTGCCGCAGCAGCTGGTTACGGACGCCCCGTACGTCGGTCGCCCGGGCTTGCAGGTAGGGATCGTCGAGCTGCGCCCATTCCGTTTCGACTTCTTCCAGCGTCGCACTCCAGGCGGCGGCAGCCGACACCCCATCAGCGATTGCTGCTTTGACCGCACCAACGATCTCCTCGTCGTCGAGCAGCAGCTCGTGGGCATCGAAGATGTCGGCGCCGGCCCGGGTGGCAGCTCCGAGCAAACGATTGCGAGTTCGGCCGATCTCATCGCGGGTGGCGGCCAATGCCTCCTGCGAGCTGCGCCACTCGGCCTCTGGGTTTGAGGCGATGAGTTCTGGCAGCACCATGTCATCCTCGCGAATGCTCCACTTGGGTCCGATCCCGATACCCGGCGACGCCGGGAGTGGTCTTCCCGCAGCTGCAGCTTGCAACCGCGGGGCCGCGGCGTCGGATGCTTGCTCGAAATCGCGAGCGACCAGCGCCTGCAGCGTTGCGAGCACCCGGCGAGCTTGTGGTCCGGACGCCGTCACTTCGACTTCATGACCTTGCCGGGCGCCGATGGCGGCAACCCGGCTCAGGCTGGCCGCAGGTACAAAGCCCGAGCCGGTGGTGACATTTCGAATCTGCACGCCGGCGTCGAAGCGCTTGACCGCAGCCACCAGGCGGGCGGCGGGGCGGGCGTGGAGACCGTGAGGTGGGGTGACGGTGAAGCTGATCCGCTCGCCGGCGGCATCGGCAGTCTCGTCGGGCGTGGTGGCAGCAAGCCCGAGGTGCACTTCTTTCCCGTACAGGCCGGCGGCGGCCTCCCGCATGACCACATCCGCAGGTTCCCCGGCGGCGGCTTGCACCACGGCAGCCACCAAGCCCTCGACCAGCGGAGCTGCGGAGAGGTGGACACGGCTGCGCAGCTCGGGATCGATGAAGTCGAGCGCGGTTTCGGTGCTGAGGACGGCGCTTCCCAGGTCCATCAGCACTACTACCCCGCCGCCATCGTCGACCTGCTCGATGGCGGTTTTGACCGCAATGGCATCGGTCCCGTAGCCGTCATCGGCAGCAGCCCCGGCGGCGATGGCGATTTGGGGTGGTTGGCCGGGAACCATCTCCAGGGCGAGGTCGACGGCAGCGCGAGCCAACTCCGGGCTATGGGCAACGACGACCAGGCCGACCATCGCCGCCGCCTAGGGCAGCGCCGCCGCAGCCGCCGCAAACAGCAAGGCCGTCGAGGTGGCTCCGGGGTCCTGATGGCCGATGCTGCGTTCGCCTAGGTAGCTGGCCCGGCCCTTCTTGGCCAGCATCGGGATGGTGTCGTCTCTTCCCTGCTCGGCGGCGGCTCGAGCCTGCTGGAGGGCCCCCGCCAGCTCGTGTCCAGAGTCGATGGCAGCGTTGTAAGCGCTGGTGGCGGGAGCCATTGCATCGAACATGGTCTTGTCGCCTGGCTCGGGTTTGCCCCGGGCAACAACTCCTTCGAGGCCGGCAAGGAACGCCTCCCCGAGTCGCGCGGCGTTGAGTTCCGCCACGTCACCAGCGTTGATGCCGAATCGCAGGAAGTAGGTGCCGTACAGCGGGCCGGCGGCTCCCCCTACGCTCGATACCAGCGTCATCCCCACCTTGTTGAACAGATCCGCCACCCGGGTGAACTCCTCGTTGTCGAGGACCGTCACCACAGCCCGCATGCCACGATCCATATTGATGCCGTGGTCGGCGTCGCCGATGGCCGAGTCGAGTTGAGTGAGGTAGTCCTTGTTCTCGGCGATCAGCTTGGCGAACTCGCGCAGCCATGCCTGCAGGCTGTGGAGGCGAACCGCAGCCACCAGGTCACACTCCCCAGCGCAGCCCCGGTGTGTTCACCGGTGCGTCCCACAGTTCGGTGAGTTCGTCGTCGAGTCGGAGCAGCGTCACCGAGCAGCCTGCCATCTCGAGCGACGTGATGTAGTTACCGACGAGGGAGCGGCCGATCTGAATGCCGCGAGCGTCGAGCAGCTTGGCGATCTCGCCGTACATCAGATAGAGCTCGAGAAGCGGGGTGCCGCCCATGCCGTTGACAAAGGCAAGCACCGTGTCGCCGCGTTGCAGCGGGAAATCGCCGACCACGGGGGCGAGGATGCGCTCGGCAATTTCGGCCGCCGTGCCGCGTGGTTCTCGGTAACGGCCCGGTTCACCGTGGATGCCGATGCCGATCTCCATCTCGTCGTCACCAAGGTCGAACGTGGGGCTGCCGGCGGCGGGGACGATGCAGGAGGTGAGGGCCATGCCCATGGAACGCCCATTGCTGTTGACCTTCTCGCCGAGAGCGGCGAGTTCGTCGAGGCTGCGACCCTGCTCGGCAGCTGCACCAACGGTCTTTTCCAGCAGCACGGTGACACCGACGCCCCGACGCCCCGCTGTGTACAGCGAGTCTTCGACTGCAACGTCGTCGTTGGTGATGACCGACTTGACTTCGATGCCTTCGGCGACGGCCAACTCGGCAGCCATTTCGAAGTTCATGATGTCGCCCGTGTAGTTCTTGACGACGTGCAGCACCCCGCGACCGGCGTCGACCTTCTTGGTGGCGGCCAGCATCTGGTCGGGCGTCGGCGAGGTGAACACCGCTCCGGGGCACGCGGCGTCGAGCATTCCCATGCCCACATAACCGCCGTGCATAGGTTCGTGCCCGGAGCCTCCGCCGGAGATGACCCCGACCTTGCCGGCAACCGGGGCGTCGCCGCGGTAGATGATCTGCAGTTCGTGGTCGACGACCAGCTCGGGGTGAGCCGCCTCCATACCGAGAAGTGCTTCGCCGACGACTGCGTCGGGGGCGTTGATGAGCTTTTTCATGGTGGCTCCATGTCTCGTCGGCGATGCCGCAGCGACGGCCTACCCAGAAGATAACCCGCCGTGAGCGAGGTACAGCATTCTGGTGAGCGTTGTGCGCTTTTGTCGTTGCCGCGCGATACGGTGGTGATGGCAGAACAAGGAGGGTCATGCGGATCCAATCAGGCCAGCTGGTCGCCCTGGGATACGGCAGGTATGTCCGCTCGGATGAAATCGTTGCCATCGAGCCCATTACCGAGGGGCGCGGCCCGGGGCGGCGGACCCTCGTGTGGGTGCGTGGGGTCACCGACCCCATCGTTGCTTCACGCGCCGAGGGTTCCATCGTCGACGATCTGGTCACTCCGGCCGATGAAGCCACTCGAATGAAGGCGCAACGCTCGGCTTTGCGACAGATGCTCAAAGCTCTGGAAGGTGTCTCCCCGGGGGTGCGTCGGGTGCTCGGAGAAGAGACGGGCGTCGACTTCGCCGACCTGATCCGCGAAGGTCATGAGGTCTTGGGGTAGCCGCTGGTTGTCTCCATTCGGTAGCGAACTCGGTGGCGGCGGGTCCTTCCGGCCGGCGCATCGGTAGGTGGGTCTAGGGTGTAGAAATGCCCAGGACCAAGACGTTTCTGCTCGCCGACGGGCCGGTGGCGTCGCTCGACCGGTACGTGACAGCCGGCGGTGGCGTGGCTCTACGCCGGGCCCGGGAGATAGGACCAGCGGCAACGATCGAGGAAATCCGCCGCGCCGGCCTGCGCGGGCGCGGCGGCGCCGGCTTTCCCACTGGTGTGAAGTGGGCGGGGGTCCGCGATTCGGAGGAGCGAGACAAGTACTTGGTCTGCAATGCAGCCGAGGGCGAGCCCGGCACGTTCAAGGACCGGTGGCTGATTCGGTCTAATCCCTATCAACTCCTCGAGGGGATCCAGATCGCGGCTCATGCTGTCGGAGCCGCCGACGCGTTCATCGGAATCAAGGCGAAATTCACCACCGAAATTGCCGCGCTGGAGCGAGCCGCCGCAGAGATGGCCGAGGCCGGCCTGCTCGATGTGGCCGCGATCACAATCGTTCCCGGCCCCGACGACTACCTGTTCGGTGAGGAGAAGGCGCTGCTCGAAGTCATCGAAGGACGCGATCCGTTGCCCCGTCTCTATCCGCCTTACGTACAGGGTTTGTTCGAGAAGACCACCGGCGACCCGCGGCCGACCGCGGTCAACAATGCAGAGACGCTGGCCAACGTCCCTCACGTCATCGCCAACGGAGCCGACTGGTACCGCTCGTTCGGCACGGAGAGATCTCCGGGAACGATGGTGTTCACCATCGGTGGTGACGTGCGGCGGGAGGCCGTCGTCGAAATGGAGCTGGGGACACCGCTCACCACTCTCGTACACGAGGTCGGGGGCGGGACCAGGCGGGGACGGCACTTAGCGCTCGTTGCCAACGGAGTCTCCAATCGACCTCTCGCTCCTTCTGAGCTGGACACTCCGCTGGCTTTCGAGACGCTGCGCGCTGTTGGATCGGGCCTCGGCTCGGGTGGTTTCACCGTCTATGACGACAGTGCTTGCATCGTCGATGTCGCGACCGCGCTCTCGGCATTCCTCAACCGCGGCTCTTGCGGGCAGTGCCCTCCATGCAAACTGGGCACCGCCGCCATCACGGAGCGGTTCGACTCGTTGGCGGCGGGAGCAGCGGGCATGCAGGAACTGGAGGAGATCGTGGCGTGGGCGATGCGGGTCACCGACTCCAATCGCTGTGGCCTCGGCGCCGGGCAGCAAGTGTTGGCGCGCGGAATCCTCGAGACATTTCCGCAGCACTTCATCGATCACGTCGCCGGCGAACCCTGCAGCCGAAGACGCCACATCATGGCTCCTGTGATCGAGGACTGGGACCCGGCTGCCGGGAAGTTCCGCTACAGGGCCGAGTGAAGTCGACCTGCCGAGCAGGTCATCACCGACCCTGCCCCCATCCGGATTGAGGGTTCGGCCCCCATTGTCGCCTCCCCCTGCCGGGCGGACGATGGAGATAAGGAGGTGATCATGGTCACGTCTCGCAAGGAGCTGGCTCGCAAGCACCGGCACCGCCCCTGGCCGCTCCGGGTTGCACTCGTTTTCCTAGGCCTGTTCCTCATCATCATCGGGACGGCACTGTGGAGCTTGGAGACCGAGTACGGCGGCGATTCCGACCGGCCCGAGTTTGTCATCGGGCACGACTCCGAACCCGGCGCCGCGTTCGTGTACGGCGAGGGTGGTGAGGTGATCTACGAGACATCCAGCATTGCCGACGCAGAGGCATACGTAGACGGCTTCAGGGGTACCCGCAACTACACCGTGCCGATCCTGATACTGGGAGTGGGTGTACTGTCGTTGCTCGTTGCGCTTGTTCCCTCACCGCAGCAGCGCTTGCTCGAGTCGCCGTCGCCAACGGGGCCGAACGGCGGGCCCTCGACCGCACAACACTGAGCCGGCCCCGGCAATGGAGCAGCTCAGGCCTATTCGTTTGGCGGCGGGGGGACGACCGGTGGTGCTGTCTCTTCCCTGCCTCCAACATCGAGCCGGAACGGCGGGTATTCATCCCGCATCAGGGAAGCGTAGGCCCCCACCCGATAGACCCAGCGATTGAGACCCATGATCAGATCGAACAGGCCTCGCGGATAGCGGGCGGTGAACAGCAGCGCCAGCGCCGCGATCAGAACCAGTAGACCGATCAGACCGCCGCCGAGCTCCAGGACGCTGTCGCCGTCGAAGTCGGCGGTCCACCAGACCAAACCGGTGGTGAACAGTCCGACGACTATGTAGTGCGGGATGGCGAGCAGCCACCACTTCACCAACACCAGCCCGCGCGACAGCTGCTCCGGGTAGGCAACGTCGAGCCGGGCCGGGTAGTCGACGTCCTGCAGCGTGAACGGCGGATACTGGTCGGTGCCGAGGGCGCTGTAGCTGTAGTAGCTCACCCGCCAGGTCCACCGCATCACCCCAACGTTGAAATCGAAGATGCCGCGGGGATAGCGACCGGTGAACAGGATCGCAAAGAAGGCAGCGATGGTCAGCAGCGCAAACGCCGCCCACAAGAACACCAGGACGATGAAATGCGGAATCGCCAGCAGCCACTTCACCAGCCACAGCCCCCGGCTCAACTGCGGGTCGAGGGTCCCCTCGATGGTCAGCGGGTAGGCACCTGCGGGCGCGGCGGCCGGCGCCACCGCAGCGGGCTCGCCTGCAGCCGGAACTGCGGCTGGTTCCCGGCGTGCCGGCGAGGCGGCCCAGACGAGGAGCGCAGCGGCCGCGATGCCGAACAACAGCCCGGAGATGAGGGTGACGATCCCGATTGCAAGCAGGATTCCGATGCGGGCGCCGGCGATGAAGTCCACCGTAACGATGGGAGCTGTGTCGGCGTTCATGACAACAATGCTCCACTCACCGGCGGCAACGTCCCAGGTGATGGTCTGTGTGCCGGCACCTGCGGCCGATGCGACCCAGAAGCCCTGAGCCTCCGGCGGGTCGGCTGGGGCCGTCCCACTGAAGGAGCGGTACTCGACATCGGAAGCGGTCCCGAGCCGGGTGACTTCGTCCCGGGCGACACCGGCGAGGTAAGCCTCGACATCATCCGATGGCCCGATTCCGAGGAACACCGCAGTTTGCTCATCGGTGGCGGAGGCTTCAAAGCGAACGTCGGCCAGATCGCCCGGCCACCAGTCCCCCGGCCGGGACGCCAGGTCGATATCGCCGGATGTCAAGGCATAGCCTGCCGATTCCAGCTCGTAGGTGGGGCTCTTCAAGAACCCGTCCGCATCCCGCTGGGTGGTGTGCGCCCACAGCAGGGCGGCGCCACCCACGAGCATCCCAATTGCCACCAAACCGAGGATCACTGCGACGACCGCACCGATGATCTTGCCAGCCTGCATAACCCACTCCTCGAGAATCCGTCGCGGGCATATTGCGCTTCTCGAAACGAGACGGGCAGGGCCGGACGGCCCGATTCAGGGTTACTTCGTGAGCGGCGACTTCATCAGCGGTGCCTCAACTATGCGCCGCCCCCCAGTAGGCCCCGATTCTCTCGACGAACGCTTGCGGCTTCTCGTTGTACAGCGCGGTGCCGTGACGCAGCGCTTGCGCCTGCAGACCCGCCCTACGTTCGTGGATCAGGGCGATCAACATCCAGCGTTCCCGCTCGTCGCGGCAGGACTCGGGATGGGCAATGACTATCTCGGCGAGGATTGCCAGATCGTGATCGTCTCCCAGCTGCTCACCCAGCTCGTCGAGGCTTTCCGCCGTGGCGCCGATCAACTTCGGATGGAGCGGCTTCAGCGTCTCCATTTGATATCGAAGGTACTTGACCCGCTTCCGCCACTCGTGAAGATCTTCGACGCTCTTGGTATCTGCGGCGCGCCGCAGGCCCCTGTAGCCACGTCGATAGACCCGCTCGATTCCACCGGCAATGGCTGCGTAGTCGTCTCGAACCGTTTCTTCGATCGCAGAAGCGGCAAAACGTCGGCGTGCGGTGCCGAGGTTGCAGATGGCGTTGGTCACGACCGATTGGGTGATTGCCTGCCGCCGGTGTCGATGGCGTTCCAACAACCAGGCTTCGGGGGTGGCAAACGTTTCGGGCTGGATCAAATCGGCATAGTCGTCCCGCAACCGCCGCAGGGTTTCCACTACTACTCGAGCGTCCCGTATCGCGGACAAGCTGCGGGCCGTGTCTCGCAGCACCACGTTCTCTTCTCGGTAGGTGCGGTAGCCGACTTCGTCTCGGACGAGGCGCAGCATCCCCCGCAGCCGCTTCATCTTCTTGCGGGCCGAGTGGATCCCCTTGTCGAAGGGCTGGGCGGTGGGACGCAGGTCGGAAATCGCCCGCCCCAGCAGGTTCACGCCGATGCGCTGCAGCTCGAGCGGCAATGACTCACCGGCAACAATGCTGCGGGTCGGGCGTATCCACTCGACGGCTATACGCGACAACTCGCCGGTTTGCTTCTGGACCACAAGCTCATTCACGCGAGCGCTCTTCCCGGATCGATTTGTTGCTCCCGGTGTTCAGCGCCGCACCGAGGGCGGAGTGCATATTACGCAAGCCCGCCTGGCCCCGGTAAGTGAGGATAACCAACCACCCGCCCAACTCGAGGCAATCCAGATAGAGGGGCCGGCGATACCGTTCCTGAACGCTCCCGGCCGGTCTAGTTTGTCCGCACGTGAACGAGCCTCCGACCATCGTCGTCGGCGCCTCCGACGAAATGCCTGCGCCGCCGGGAAAAAGACCTCCCGCGGTGCTGTTTGGTGTTGTCGTGCTGGTTCTCGGACTGCTGTGGGGCTTGGGCAAGGTTGCCCCAGAGGCCGAAGATCTCGTCCCGGTGACGGTACGCCTAGTTGGCTCGAGCGCAGTGGAGGTGGAGCCCCGGCTCTACGAGGTATCGGCGAGTGGCGTGAGCGAAACCCGGCTTCCGGATCTGATGAAGGCTCAGTTCGACCGATCCGGGCGGCTGCTCGCCGGCATCGCACCGTCGGAAGCAGCCCGCGGTGGCATCTTGTCCGTCGGACCACCCGAAGGACCGTTCGAGCCGCTCACCGACGGCGTGCGGTCATTTGCCTGGCACGACCGGCGGCCAGGGTCGCTGGCGTACGTCAGTCCGTGGGGACCGGTGGGCTTGCTCAACACCTGGGAGGAGGGTGTGCGTAGTCGAGAACGCGCCATCGAGGGGGGCTTGATGCATCGCTTCGGGGATTGGGGGTACGCGGTGACGCAGCCCGGCCCGATCCGTCGCGCCGACCTCTACGACGCCTCGGGAAGATTCGACCAGCGAGTCACTGGATACTCGGCGGGTATCGGTCCGGGCGACTACCTCGTGTTCACGGCGCAGGCTCCGGTTCGATCGCTCGAACGGGCGGGCACAGAGGCCTTCGGTTACACACCCGAGGGCGAGCCGTTCGATGTTCCCTGGCTGCAGGAAGGACAGCTTCCATATGCCATCGAGGCGGCACCCGACGGGCGGCGCTATGCGGTGCATCTCGGCGGGGCGTACGAGACGGGCCTCGGCGAGGTGCTGGTCACCCGACCCGACGGATCGATCGAGGCGAAGATCCCACGAGCGGCGATTCCGGCGGCATCGGCATGGAGCAGGAACGGACGTTATCTGGCCGTCGCCCGACGCGACCCGGCAGGTGAGCTCGAGATAGGGTTCTACGACCTGGAGAACCAGACTCTCGATGTGGCCCCGGTGCCCGAGATTCCATCGTCTGTAGTGGTCTGGGACATCGCAGTCCCGGGAAGCGACTGAGCCGCGAGGATGCTCGGCGCTACCTCCAGGCCTCCAAGAGCCGCGACAGGACAAGGTAGTGGTCGAGCAGCAGCCGTCCCCGCCTCAGGTACCGCGACCGTGGCGGGGCCCCCTCGTGAGACCCCGCCACATGAATCGCCGCCTAGAGGCGCCGACCAGCCGAGGCTGCTACGTCGCGAACAAGTCGCATCGCCGCGGCACCCGCCTAGTTGCGGTCGACTCTGACAACCTCATAGGGGGTTCCCACCGGAGGCGTGCCGAACTTGGCGTTCACTGCGTACAGCGAGCTGCCGAACAGGTCTGCCGTCGTCGGGACATTGAACGCCGGATCGGTGATGGGTTCACCAACGACACCCGATCCCAAGTCCGTACTGAGCGTGATCACCCCGATCTGGTTGAGCTGGTTTTGCACTACGTAAAGGGTCTTGCCGGCGAGCACCAGGCCGTCACCGCTGGGCAGCGGCCCGCCGAGGTCGATCTGGTTGGCCTCACCGGTGGCGGGATCCACGGTGTAGACCGCTTCCCCGGCGCTGCTGACGATGAGCAGCGTCTTCCCGTCGGCGGTTGCTTCGATGCCATTGGCGTTGAAGACAAAGAATCCGGACACCTGCACCCACTCACCCGACAGCGGAATAGTCGCGGCGGCAGCCGATGTGAGCTTTCCCCCCGGACCGAGCGGCACCCGGTAGATTTCGGGCGCAAATGAGTTGGTGAAGTATGCGGCGTCCCGGGTCACGATCACGTCGTTGATGAAATCGCCAAACTGTCCGCCACCGGCCATGGCGTACTCGGCAACGAGCGCCCCCGATCCGGTGTCGTAGACCCGGCCGACCGCATTGAGGCCGCCGGCGACGAAGAGGTAGCCGCTGCGCGCGTCATAATCCATACCGACGGCGAGCTGCCCTGCCGCTCCCGGCGCCAGCACTTCGACTTCTCCGGTACGGAGATCACCTGAAACGATGGTGCCGTCGGCCAGCGATCCGGCATAGAAGGTGTGCTGCGTGCCGATGGCAATGCCTTCCGACTGAAAGGCGGTCGGAAGTTGGATCACGTCTGGGTATGCCGGCTCGGCGGCTGCCGGCGCCGCAGCGGCGAGCAGCAACATACCGGCGATAGCTATGGTCAATCTTCTCATTGCATTCCCCTTGCCTCGAGTGTTGTCCGTCAACCATACGGATGCCGGGTCGGTTTTGGTTCAGGAGTTCTGAAATCCGAATCGACGGGACCCTCCCGCTCAGCATCGCATGCCGACGCCGCTTGAAGAAATGAGCGAGGGGCCCCGGATACTCCCGGGGCGCCCTCGGCTCGTCTCTCCTCAGATCGACGCTCAGCTGGGCCAGGCAGCGTCGATATCGGCAAGGACTTGCGGGATGGTTCTCACCCCATCCACCAGGTCACGCATGCCGAACCAGAACTCACCAGACCCTACGACGGGGGGCATCAGGTCCGAAGCGTCGAAGCGGTACTGGCCGGCCATGATCGCCGCCTGGACGACCTCGGCAAACGACCTGGTCAGATCGTCGCCGTAGCGGTTCAGGTCGAACCGGACATTGGGCAGCAGCCACCCTCCGACGTCCGCCAGCGCTTCGCGGCCGAACTGCCGGCTCGCCATGAACCGGACCAGCTGCCGCACCTCGGGGCGCTCATTGAGCGCCGCCACATACACCCCACCACCAAACACCGAATCATCAAACTCGGAGTTCACCGCCGGGAACTTGAACGTCGCGAAGTCGGCGAGGTCGAATCCGAAGGCCGGGATGAAGGCTGCGAAGAAACTCGCCTGCTTGTGCATCAGGCAGTCACCAGCGCCCAGCGGCAAGACGTTGAAGACGAAATCGATGGATGTCATGTTGCCCCGGTCGTAGACGTACCCGGGGCCGATCATCTGCTCGAACCTCTCGAACGCCTCCTCGACGCGAGGATCCTGGAACACCACGGTGTGGTCGATCCATTGGTCGTAAACGTCCGGGCCGTCGGTGCTCAGCAGCAGGTCTTCCACCCAGTCGGTGCCGATCCAGCCGGTGGCAAAGCCTGATCCGATGTAGTTGCACCACGGATTCTGGCCGTTGGCCACCATCTGGTCGGATAGTGCCACCAGTTCCGTGAAGGTCTGCGGGATGGCGTAGCCGTTGGCTGCGAACATCTCCGGCTTGTACCAAACCAGGCTCTTCAGGTCGACCTTGATCGGCGCCCCCAAGACGACGCCGTCGAGGCTGGCTAGGTCGATCAGATAGTCCCCGAAGTCACGCCGCAGGCTGCGTTCGTTGACGAACTCCCCCAAATCGACCACGTACGGTGCAGCCTCGAACAGCGTTGCCGGCTGTGGTGTGATGACCAGGTCGGGTGGTTCCGGCCCTGTAGCCAGATCGACGGGATCGCCGAAGTACTCCTCGAAAACGACCTCGACCCGATTCTCTGTGGTAAATGCCGCCAGCTCGGCCTCGAGTGCCTCAGCCTCGGGCGAGCCGATGGCAAAAGGCCCTGCAACCGTCACCGTCTCCGGGATTGGAGCTGCGGACACCGCCGGTACGGCCAGGCCTACCAGCAACGCCGCCGCAAAAAGAACAACCAGAAACCTGCGCATAAACGGTCTCCCCTCGTTTCGAGCGGGACGCACGGTCGCCGCGAGGCGGCGATTATGTGGAGCCCACTCTTCCCCTTCTAGAACCCTGCATCTGCACGGGACACGCAAATGCGGCAGTTGATCGGCGTAGCCCGTAACAGCTGTGATCTGACAGCGATCCCGCTGCCTTCATCCTTTGGAGCATACCGCCGGCAATGTGAGAGTTCTATGGCCAACTCGACATGGTTGCCGTGACAACCCTCCTCGGCTCGATAGAGCGCGGGTCGATGGCTGCGACCGCTGCTCCTTGTGCGCAGCGAGACCTTGCCGTCCCCGGATGAGCCTTCTACCAACATGCGATCCTCGCAGGACACGAACCGATGGGGGTCACCCGATCGCCGGTGCGGCGAGCAACGGAGCGGGATGTTTCTGAGTGAGCACTCACTCACTGTGCTAGAGTGGCCGGCCATGACCACCAGGACCGGGCGAGCCAAGCCCCTCTCCCCTGAAGATCGCCGCACCGCCATCCTCGATGCGGTGATC